>SVFE01000035.1 GCA_015057055.1 Lachnospiraceae bacterium
ATCAAACTTCAGCACATCATAAATCGGCGGTTGCTTTTCCGTAGCATAGATGGCATGCACCGCTTCCGGATGAAACATAATCATATCGCCTTTTTCCAAAACATAATCCTCTCCGTCGCATTCCACCAGGGCAATCCCCTCTTTTAAATAGATAATTTCCATAAAATAATGCCAGTGAGCCCGAACCGGGAACCGGGTGGTGTCCGGGCCACAAGTAAAAGCTTCATAAGGCGATTGAAGCACATCACTATATTCAAACAAAAATTGCATCCCTTCTCCTCCCCGCAAATCAGAATAGATTTTTACTATTTTTATATAGCATCATTATACGGAACTTTTTCCCAAAATGATATAGTTATTAGCGATTTTTAACTTTAAGCATAAAACCAAAGGAGTTTTCGCCATGCCCCGCAATAAGACAGAAAGCAAAAACCGCCTCGACCGAGCGGAAGAAAATCTGATTAAAACATTTAAACAACACGAAGGACACAATTTAAAAATCCTCATCGGGCTATACAAGGGTCATTATCCGGAATTTCTTTTTTCCATCTTCTTCTTTGTGGTAAAACATTCTCCGGTGTGGGTACTTCCCATTGTCACCTCCAATGTCATTGACCTGGCTACGGAAAAGCCGGAGGATGCAGGAATAAAAATCGCCGTAAACATCGGAGTTATGGCTTTTTTTGCTATCCAAAATATCTTCTCCAATTACATTCATACCTGGCTGTATGCCAAGGTGGTGCGCCAGGTGGAACAGGGACTTCGCAGTTCCCTGGTACGAAAGCTTCAGCAGCTTTCCATCTCCTACCACAACGAAATGCAGTCCGGGCGTCTCCAGTCCAAAATCATGCGCGATGTAGAGCAGATAGAGCTTCTCTCTACCCAGATTTTTGTCACGGTACTCAGCATCCTTTTAAACATCGTGTTTGCCTTTGGCGTGGTGATATTTAAAGACATTACCATTTTCCTGTTTTTCCTGGGAACCATTCCGGTGACCGTTATTTTAATGATGCTGTTTCGCGGAAAAATCAAACGGTACAATTCGGATTTCAGAAAGGAAATGGAAGAAACCTCTGCAAAGGTTATGGAAATGGTAGAGCTGATTCCGGTAACCAGAGCCCATGCCTTGGAGCATCAGGAAACCAGCAAAATGGACGCGCAGTTAAAGAGCGTAGCATCCAAGGGCCTGAAGCTGGATATGATTCAGACCTATTTTGCTTCCATCAGCTGGGTGGTTTTCCAGCTCTTCCAGATTTTCTGCCTGTGTTTCACCGGATTTATGGCTTTGAAAGGTCAAATCAGCGTGGGCGATGTGGTACTTTACCAAACCTATTTTACCTCTATCGTAAGTCAAGTCTCCGGTATCATCACCCTCCTTCCCACCATTTCCAAAGGCTTGGAATCCGTGGAATCCATCGGAGATGTACTGCTAAGCCACGATATTGAAGACAATGCGGACAAAGATAAGGTTTCACAAATAACCGGTGATATCTGTTTTGAAAAAGTGATTTACCGTTATCCCGATGCCGATGCTCCGGTATTAAACCACTTGGATTTACACATAAAAAGCGGGGAGACCATCGCTTTTGTCGGAAGTTCCGGCGCAGGAAAAACCACGATTTTAAATTTGGTAATCGGCTTTTTGACTCCTTCCGACGGAACTGTCCGTATTGACGGAAAAGATATTACTTCTCTGGACCTTCGAAGTTACCGCCACCATATTGCGGTCGTTCCCCAGCAATCCATCTTATTTACCGGAACCATTCGGGAAAATATTACGTACGGCGCCGAGGAAATCAGTGAAGACCGTCTTATGGAAATAGTCCGCGCCGCCAATCTGGAAGATTTAATCACTTCCCTTCCGGAGGGGCTCGATACCCGCATTACAGAGCACGGGAATAATCTGTCCGGTGGTCAAAAGCAGCGCATTTCCATCGCAAGGGCATTTATCCGAGACCCTAAAATACTGATTTTGGACGAAGCCACCTCTGCGCTGGATACCGTTTCTGAAAAGAAAATTCAGGAAGCCATCTCCAATCTGGTGAAAGACCGTACCACCCTGATAGTTGCCCATCGTCTCTCTACCATCCGGGACGCCGACCGCATTGCCGTCGTCGGAAACGGAGGGATTGAAGAGTACGGCACCTACGACGAATTAATGGCCCGGAAAGGAGAGTTTTACCGCCTTCGTAATCTTCAAATATAAAAAAAGAAAATTTGTCGAGAAAAGTTTGCAAAAATTTCTTGTGATTTTTCCCATTTTATATATAATAAGGTAGAGAACAAAGGAGGTCATCTCTATGCCAAAAAGAACAGATATTAACAAAGTACTCATTATTGGTTCCGGTCCGATCATTATCGGTCAGGCGTGCGAGTTCGATTATTCCGGTACACAGGCATGTAAAGCGCTTCGTAAACTGGGCTATGAAATCGTCCTTGTTAACTCCAACCCTGCAACCATTATGACAGACCCCGAAACAGCAGATGTTACTTACATCGAGCCGTTGAATGTGGAACGTCTTGAACAGATTATCAAAAAAGAAAGACCAGATGCATTACTCCCGAACCTGGGTGGACAGTCCGGTCTTAATCTTTGTTCAGAGTTAAATCAGGCCGGTATTTTAGAAAAATATAATGTAAAGGTAATCGGTGTACAGGTTGACGCTATTGAACGAGGCGAAGACCGTGTAGAATTTAAGAAAGCCATGGACGCCCTTGGTATTGAAATGGCTCGAAGCGAAGTTGCCTACAGCGTGGACGAAGCGCTGGATATTGCGGACCGTTTAGGTTACCCCGTTGTATTGCGTCCCGCATACACCATGGGTGGTGCCGGCGGCGGGCTCGTATATAACAAAGACGAACTCCGCACGGTTTGCGCAAGAGGACTTCAGGCCAGCTTAGTAGGACAGGTTCTCGTAGAGGAATCCATCCTTGGCTGGGAAGAATTGGAATTGGAAGTTGTCCGTGATGCAGAAGGCAACATGATTACCGTCTGCTTCATTGAAAACATCGATCCTCTCGGTGTACATACCGGCGACTCCTTCTGTTCCGCTCCGATGCTTACGATTTCCGAAGAATGTCAGAAACGTCTTCAGGAACAGGCATACAAAATTGTAGAATCCGTACAGGTAATTGGTGGTACCAACGTTCAGTTTGCCCATGATCCGGTATCCGATCGAATCATTGTCATTGAAATTAACCCCCGTACCTCCCGTTCCTCCGCCCTTGCTTCCAAAGCAACCGGATTCCCCATTGCATTGGTATCTGCCATGCTGGCAGCGGGCCTTACATTGAAGGATATCCCCTGCGGAAAATACGGAACCTTGGACAAATACGTTCCTGACGGTGATTATATCGTAATTAAATTTGCCCGCTGGGCATTTGAAAAATTCAAAGGTGTTCAGGACAAGCTCGGTACACAGATGCGTGCCGTAGGTGAAGTTATGAGCATCGGTAAAACATACAAAGAAGCATTCCAGAAAGCGATCCGAAGCCTGGAAACCGGCCGCTACGGTCTCGGTCATGCCAAGAATTTTGACAGCATGACCAAAGAGCAGCTTCTTTCCATGCTCGGTACTCCTTCCAGCGAACGTCACTTTGTGATGTACGAAGCACTCCGCAAAGGTGCTACCGTAGCAGAAATTCATGACCTTACAAAAGTAAAAGCCTATTTCATTGAACAAATGAAAGAATTGGTAGAGGAAGAAGAAGCCCTTCTTGCCGGCAAAGGACAGATGCCTTCTGATGAAGCATTGATTTCAGCCAAAAAGAACGGATTCTCCGATAAGTATCTCAGCCAGATTTTGGAAATCTCCGAGGAAGATATCCGCAACAAGCGTATCAGTCTCGGCGTGGAAGAAAACTGGGAAGGCGTACATGTAAGCGGCACCGAAGACAGCGCTTACTACTTCTCTACTTACAACGGAACCGATAAGAATCCCATTAATACCGACAAGCCTAAGATTATGATTCTCGGCGGCGGCCCGAACCGTATCGGACAGGGTATCGAATTTGACTACTGCTGCGTACATGCATCCCTGGCATTAAAGAAATTAGGATTTGAAACCATCATCGTAAACTGTAATCCGGAAACGGTTTCCACCGATTACGATACTTCCGATAAACTTTACTTTGAACCCCTTACTTTGGAAGATGTTCTCAGTATATACAAGAAGGAACAGCCGGTAGGTGTTATCGCTCAGTTTGGCGGACAGACTCCGCTGAACCTTGCAGCTGATTTGGAAAAGAACGGAGTTAAGATTCTCGGTACATCACCTTCTGTTATTGATTTGGCAGAAGACCGTGACCTCTTCCGTGAAATGATGGATAAATTGGAAATTCCCATGCCGGAATCCGGAATGGCTACTACGGTGGAAGAAGCGATTGCCATCGCAAAAGAAATCGGTTATCCGGTTATGGTTCGTCCTTCCTACGTCCTTGGCGGACGCGGTATGGAAGTCGTATACGATGACGATAGTCTGACGAACTACATGAACGCGGCAGTTGGTGTAACACCGGACCGTCCCATCTTGATTGACCGCTTCTTAAATCACGCATTGGAATGTGAAGCAGATGCAATCAGCGACGGAACCCACGCGTTTGTACCTGCAGTAATGGAGCATATTGAGCTTGCCGGCGTTCACTCCGGTGACTCTGCCTGCATCATCCCTTCCGTACACATTACGGAAGAAAATGTTAAAACAATTAAAGAATACACCCGTAAGATTGCCGAGGAAATGCATGTCAAAGGTCTTATGAACATGCAGTATGCAATCGAAAACGGCAAGGTATATGTTTTGGAAGCCAACCCCAGAGCTTCCCGTACCGTGCCTTTGGTATCCAAGGTTTGTAATATCCGCATGGTTCCTTTGGCAACCGATATTATCACTTCCGAACTGACCGGCAGACCGTCTCCGGTACCGGCATTGAAGGAACAGGAAATTCCGAATTACGGTGTAAAAGAATCCGTATTCCCCTTCAATATGTTCCAGGAAGTTGATCCGGTGCTCGGACCTGAAATGCGTTCTACCGGTGAAGTACTCGGTCTGTCCTCTTCCTACGGCGAAGCATTCTACAAAGCCCAGGAAGCAACCCAGTCCAAACTTCCCTTGGAAGGGACGGTACTCATTTCCGTAAACCGCAAGGATAAGGAAGAAGTTGTGGAAGTTGCCAAGAGCCTTCACGAAGATGGTTTCCGCATCGTTGCTACAACAGGTACTTGCGATTTGCTGAACCAGGCAGGCATTCCCGCAGAGAAAGTAAAGAAGCTCAGCGAAGGCCGCCCCAACATTTCCGATATTATTGCAAACGGCGAAGTACAGCTCATCATTAACTCTCCGGTTGGTAAGGAAAGCTTAAACGATGACAGTTATCTTCGTAAAGCAGCCATCAAGGCAAAGGTTCCTTATATGACAACCATTGCTGCCGCAAAAGCAACTGCAGACGGAATTCATTACATCAGAACCCATGAAACCGGCGAGATTAAATCCTTGCAGGAACTTCACAGTGAGATTCATGATAAATAAGTCTGTCTTAACAAAAGAGGTGTATATTGAGAATACAATATTTTAACGGTGGCTTAGCTAACCAGGTTTTTCAGTATATCTTTTATAGGTTTAACGAAATCAGACATCCTGAAAAGGATGTCTGGTTTTTAGATGACTCCTTTTTTTACTTCAAAAAGGAGCACAACGGCTATGAACTGGAACGGATTTTCGGCGTAAAACCCAATCTGCTGAGTTCGCAGTTTGACCCTGCTGCCTGGGATGCCATCATCAAGGTTCGTCAGGAAGGGAAAAGCGTTGCCGAATTTTTTCGAAATGCCGGAATGCCGGTAATTATGCTGGCGGAAACCGACAATTACAAACAGACCAATCAGTTTAACGGTCAGTTGTATCGCATACCTGCCAATGAATTTCATCCCGAAATCACCGAACTCAATTTACCTACGGACCACATTCTTTATTATCACGGCTATTGGATTAATCGGGAATGGTTTCATACCTATCGTGATATCTTCATGGAAGAATTACAATTTCCCGGTATTACGGAACCCCACAACCAAAAATATGCTGCTGAGATTAAAAATTCTTTTTCTGTTGGTGTTCACATTAGACGTGGTGACTATGTTACCTTAGGTTGGAATATGGAAACAGAATTCTACCGCAGTGCCTCCAAACAAATGTTGTAAAATGTCCCTGATTTAACATATTTTGTTTTTTCCGATGATATAAATTGGTGCAAAGAAAACGCTGAAGCGCTGGGACTTACTTTAGCAAGGAATATAATTTACGTCGAAGGCAATACCGGGGAAAGCAGTTTCCGGGATTTACAATTGATGACCATGTGCAACGGGCTGATTATGTCCAACAGCGCCTTTTGTTATTTGGCAGCCCTCTTAAATCCGAGGTTGTCCCTATTTGTCAATCCCTCCCCTGTCAGAAAAATTTGAGAAAGAAAAAGAGAAAACAAAAACTGTTTTCTCTTTTTTTAATATAGATTCATTTCATTTTGTCAGTCTTCAAACAGCGGCGTTGAAAAATAACGTTCTGCCGTGTCCGGAAGTACGGTCACTACCGTTTTTCCTTTTCCCAACTTTTTCGCCAGTTTAATGGCTGCTGCCACGTTGGTTCCGCTTGAAATTCCGCACATGATTCCTTCCTTGGAAGCCAGATCTTTGGATGTCTGTATTGCTTCTTCATCCTTGATGATGCAAATATCATTATAAATTTCCGTGTTCAAAATTGCAGGAATAAGACCGTCGCCGATACCCATCTGTAAATGTGTTCCGATAGAACCACCGGAAAGAATTGCCGCATGCTCCGGCTCCACTGCCCAGATTTCCATATCCGGATTCTTCTCTTTTAACGCTTCACCGATACCGGTAATCGTGCCGCCGGTGCCGATACCGGAACAAAAACCGTGAATCGGACCATCCACCTGCTCTAAAATTTCAACACCGGTCTGTTTTCTCTGAATAGCTACATTCGCCGGATTTTCAAACTGCTGGGGTACAAATACATTGGCATCTTCCCGTTGCATCTTCAGGGCAAGCTGCAAACATTCTTCAATACATGCTCCGATATTCCCTGCATCGTGCACCAAAATCACTTCTGCGCCGTAATGCTGCACCAATTTCCGCCGTTCTTCACTAACCGAATCCGGCATAATAATTTTGGTTTTATAACCGCGGACCGCTCCCACAAGCGCAAGGCCGATTCCCTGATTTCCGCTGGTAGGTTCCACAATAATGGTATCCGGACCGATAATGCCCTGTTTCTCCGCTTCCTTAATCATATTGTACGCCGTTCTCGTTTTAATGGAACCGCCCACATTCAAGCCTTCAAATTTCACCAGAATCTCTGCGCTTCCCGCTTCCACCATATGGCTGAGTCGGATAATCGGCGTATTGCCCATTGCTTCCAAAATATTATTGCAAATCATTTTCAAACCTCATTTCCAAAGGATAAATATTCCAACATTATCCACTACAGTTTTAGATTATACCAAATGAAACCCTTGTTGACTATTACTTTTTATTATACGCAGCAAAAGTTTTTTGGTGTGGAAATGAGTACCCTTCCTATTCCAGCCCGGTTCGTCTGTAAAACACTGCAAATAACACAACTGCTAAAATCATATTCCCTGCAATCACCAGAACCGGTTCTGCCGAAATCCATTCTGCCGTAGCCGGCTCCGCATTCAGATTGCCCAGCATTCTATGAATCTGTCCCGTATAAGTAAATTTAGCAATCTTTTCAATTCCTTCATTAAACATGGCCAGCATGGGAAGAAATGAAAACACCATCATGACCGGCACCGTGACAGAGGTCGCTTCCATCTGATTTCTGCTCATGGTACCCACCACCGCACCCATGAGGCAAGACAAGGTCACTCCCACGGCCATAATTCCGATAAACCGTCCCAGAGCAGCACCTTCAAAATCTCCCGCTACGGCAATCACAACCGAGCCCAAAAGGCAGATTATCCAAATCACCGTGGTGATACCACATAAATATTCCGCCGGCTTAACATTTGCCATAAGAAGCGCCCGCAATGTTCTCTTTTCCTTTTCCTCAGAAATTACGGCTGCCACAGAAGTAAAGGGCGCCATCCCAAGATACATTACGCCAAACAGACAGGCAAAAAAATGTTCCGGCATCCCCTCCAGCTTTACCGCATTTTCCATGATGACGGTTAATACCGGAAACATCACAAACTGAATCAATATCGTTTTATTCCGGAAAATATCCTTCCACTGCTTCCATAAAATCGCGCCATAGTGACTCATTTATTCAAATCTCCTTCCCGTAAGTTCCATAAAAACCGTTTCCAAATCCGGCTCACCGGAATGAATTGCCTTTACTTTTCCTTCCCTAAAATACCCGGCAATCGCTTCTCCCGCCATAGCACTGTGCTCCAACTCCACGCAGGCCCCGTCAGTCAAATGAAGGACTATTTTCTTTTGATGATTATACCGCAGGCACATTTCCCGGGGTTCTCCGTACTCGACAATCTTTCCGTCATTCAAAAGCGCTACATTGTCGCATAATGCCTCCGCCTCCGCCATATTATGGGTCGTAAGGAAAATGACTGTCCCTTTTTCCTTTTCTTCCATAATGAAATTATGAATTTCCCCGGCCGTCTTCGGATCCAAACCGCTGGTAGGCTCGTCCAAAAAAAGCACCTCGGGAGAATTCAAAATCGCCCTGGCCAAAAGAAGACGGCTCCGCATTCCCTTCGACAGATTCATGGCAAGCGTTCCGGAGGCCTCCTCCAAGGAAACCTTCCTAAGTGCATCCTTTACCCGTTCCGAAACAAAACTGCCTTTCATGCCACTTAACATGGCAAAAAGTTTCAGATTGTCATAGCAACTAAGGCGCTCATACACCCCCAGTTGTTCCATCATTATTCCGACTCTGCAAAAATCCTGCCCGGTTAGTTCCTTGCTGTCTTTTCCCATAAGACGAATCTGACCGTCTTTTACCTTCAGCTGCCCGGTAATCAATTTAATCAGTGTGGTTTTCCCCGCACCGGATGGTCCCAGCAGTCCGAATACCTCTGCCGGTGCAATGGACAAACTCACTCCGTCCAATACTTTTTTTCCGCCTTCTTTATTTTCATAACAATAGGAAAGTTCTTTTATCTGAATCATAGTGGTACCCTAGCCTTTCTCTGCAAATTTTTCTTTCATCTTTTGCAGGGCTTCTTCCATTTTTTCATTTTCCCTTTTTTCTTTCCAAGAAGAAAGTCCTGTACTGATTGCCGCACTGATGCCGAAGCAAACAAAAAACAAAATCCAAGGCAGAGGCTCCGAAACCGGGAACCAGCCAAAAACGCAGACACAAATCGAAATGGTTAAAACCACCGCAGAAAACATTCCGAATGTGCGGACGACCATGGTGGCACTTTTAATTATCAAATCCGTGAAAAATAAATATTTCCACAAACTAATCAGCACCGAAACCAACAAAAACTGAAGTAAAGTAGCAATGCTAAGACCATCTCTTCCCAGGGAAAAAATCGACGAATATCCCACCGCCATTTCTCCTCCCAAGACACATACAATAATCAGCCAGGTTATGGTAAAACCGTAGATTAACGCTGCCGTTGATGCAAAATCAAAAATATCTTTCTTCTTTTCCATTTTAAATTACCCCCAATCGTTTCTTTATTTCTTCCGCATACTGCCTTGATACCATGATTTGTTCTCCGCTCTCCAATGTCAGGCGAAGTTTCCGGTTTAAATCATTTTTCAGTGACTTAATATATTTTAGTTGCACCAGGCAGGATTTGCTGATTCGCAAAAATCCGGAATTCATCAGGCGCTCTTCCATTTCATAAAGGCGAAGCTTGGATTCATATACATCCTCTTCGGTATAAACAAATGTCTTACGTTCGACCGCTTCGATATAAACTATTTTGGCCGCATTAACCAAATGCATCTCGCCATCCTTCTCTGCCGTAATCTGCTGATTCATCATACGGATGGTGGCAAGCAATTCTTCCACTTCCTGCGTCAGTTCCCGGCAGACGATTTCTACCTTTGTCTCCTCTAAAGACGCTTCCGTTCGAATGGTAATCTTCATGGCCGCTCCTCTCTTTCGTTTATCGTTATATGCAATTTACCATGCCCCATGCGAAGGCACAAGTCCCCAAAACACAAGTTGCCGAAATGATATCATAAGTTGCCGCAGTGAGCCTTTTTTATACTTATACATTATTGACATTCGAATTATCCTGTGCTTTAATGATTAGAATTATTAACAACTAGAGATATGACCCAAAATAAGTGGGAGGGAATTATGGAAAACATTATTGAAATCAAAAATGTCACCAAGGAATTTAAAGTATTAAACCGCCGGGAAGGTTTAAAGGGAAGTCTGATGGATTTATTTTCCAGAGATTACAAAATCGTCCGGGCCGTGGATAACATTTCCATGAACATTCAGCAAGGTGAAATCGTAGGATACCTTGGCCCCAACGGTGCCGGAAAATCCACCACCATTAAAATGATGACCGGTGTTTTGGAACCTTCCTCCGGAGAAATCTTAGTGGGCGGCAACGTACCTTACCAAAACCGTGCAAAAAATGCCCAGGAAATCGGTGTTGTCTTCGGTCAGCGTTCCCAGCTTTGGTGGGCACTGCCCTTAATCGAATCCTTCAAAATCTTGAAGGACATCTACGGTGTCAGCGACGAGGATTACGACAATATGTTAAATCTCTACCGCTCACTGGTGGACATTGAACCGCTTCTTCATAAGCCGGTGCGTCAAATGTCCCTCGGTCAGCGTACCCTGAGCGACATTTTGGCTGCCTTTTTACATAACCCGAAAATCGTCTTTTTGGACGAGCCCACCATCGGTCTCGACGTTTCCATGAAGGCGAAAATCCGTACCCTGATTCATGCATTAAATCAGGAGAAAAATACGACGGTTATTTTAACGACCCACGATATGGGTGACGTGGATGCACTTTGCCGCCGGATTGTAATTATCGACCATGGAAAAATGCTCTACGACAATGACATCGAGCATTTAAAGGGCTTCTTTGGCTCTTACCGTACCCTGAAGGTGCGCCCGGCCGGTGATATCGGTGAAAAGGCCAAACTCCTTGCCAAAGAGCTTCCGGAATTTTCCGTAACTGCAGACGATGAATGGATTTCCGTTTTGGTGGACGAAGAAAAATCCAAAGTACTGGATGTGTTGTCACAAATCCAGAAAAATCATGAAATCCGCGACATGCAGCTGCAGGAAATTTCCACGGAGGAAGTCATCAAGAAAATCTATGAGGAGGGCGTGGAATGAGTGTAAAAAAATACCTGACCCTCACTAGGGCCGGCATTATCGAATCCTTGCAGTTCCGTTTGGGAACGCTGGTTATCATTGCCGGAAATCTGCTCTACCTGATTGTCATCTACTTCCTCTGGAAGGCAATTTACGCCTCTGCAGGATGTGATGTGGTAAACGGTATGACCTTTTCCGATACCTTGATTTATCTGGTTCTTGCCACGGCACTCTTTAATTTTATGGAAATGTACGTGGTTTGGGAAATGGGACGAAACATCCAATCCGGCAAAATCGTACTTGATTTATTAAAGCCCATGGAATACCGCAGATACATGTTTTGGACCTACTCCGGTTCTTTTGTAACGCAGTTTTTCTTTACGTTTTTGCCCACCTTTCTTGCGGTGGCTCTCGTTACCAAAGGAGCCGTTCCCTTGGGCATCAACTTGCTTTATTTTGTGATTTCCGTTGTGATGGCGGTATCCATTAACTACAGCATTGATTTCTTCGTGGGAACCATTTGCCTCTATACGGAATCCATCTGGGGCATCAATATTATGAAGCAGGTGATTGTAATGCTCTTTTCCGGAGCCACCATTCCCCTTGCCTTTTTCCCGGATGCCTTAAAGACGGTTGCCATGGCAATGCCGTTCCAGTCCATTTACAATGCACCCCTGTCTCTTTTGCTGGAAGCCAATCCCACGCCGGAGATGCTGCTTCACACTTTGGGACTGCAACTTTTTTGGGTACTTGCCATGCTACTGATTTCCAGACTCTTTTGGAAGATTTCGCTTCGGCAGATTACCGTGAACGGAGGTTAAGATATGAAAAAGAAAAGTTTCGGATTTTACCTGCGCATCTACGGAAAAATTCTTGCGCAGGATTTAAAAAGTAAAATGAGTTACCGTGCCGATTTTATCATCTCCACCATCGGAATGATTTTTACCAATCTGGCAGGGTTTATCAGCTTTTGGATTTTGTTCCGTAATTTCCCCTCCATCCATGGCTGGGGGTACTACGAAATGCTCTTTTTGTATGGATTTTCCCTGGTGGCGCTGACGCCGGTCCAGTGTTTATTTGACAATAACTGGAGCCTTCGTATGTATGTGTATTCCGGTGATTTTATCAAATACTGCTTCCGGCCCATCAATTTGTTTTTTTACTTCCAGTCGGAAGTCTTTGATATCAAGGGCCTTGGACAGCTTGCCTTTGGTATCGGCACCCTTGCCTACTCTTGGAATAAGTTAGGGCTTGCCTTTACGCCCCTGATGCTTTTAAAGCTCATCGTATTTTTGATTACGGCATCCCTGGTCATGATTGCAATGCAAAATGCAGCGGCGGCTACCTGTTTCTGGATTCAGAATTCCTTCTATGTCCTAGACCTGGTAACCCGGTTTAAAGATTACGCCAAATATCCGATTACGATTTTCAGCCCGGTATTTCGTTTTCTCTTTACCTTTATCATGCCCATTGCGTTTATCGCCTATTACCCGAGCCTGGTGATTTTACGACCGGACGAGATTCCGTTGCTTTCCTGGCTCTCCCCTCTTATTGGCGTTATATTTTTCTATCTGAGTTATAAATTCTGGATGTTTGGGGCAATGAAATACAGCGGCACCGGATCCTGATTTAGTCACATTCTATATTTACAACGCGAAGGTAGCGGCGGAGAGGATATTCTCCGTCGTGGGCTTCGCCGCAAAAAGTGGCCGACATATGACCGGCTGACATGACACGGTTGATACCGGCTCTTACCAAAAGATCCGTCAGTTGCCGGCGTTTTTCCGGCGCACAAACCAGCCCTGCCGTTTGAAGGCAGCCTTTGGCGCGTCGAAGCGTCCGCAAAAGGTCTTTCCGGGGAAGTGCTTTTACCAGGCAGTTGCCGTACATATAGGACAATTCCAATTCCTGATCGTCACATACGGTCAGGGATGTTTTTTTGCCCTGATAACACTCCTCCTGCTCGCCTTCGCCGCAAAGGGCCGCTTCTAAAGAAGCATGGTATTTACGTAGCGTCATCTCCGCAACCGCCCCCACTTCCAAAACAGGATTTTGCTCTGCCGCTTCGTCCAGATAGGGCAAAAACTCCTTACAAAATGCATGCAAATCCTCTGCATCCTCCGTGTCTATATAGATGGTCTGACAGGAACTGCAAAACAGCTGTCTGGTATCAATAATATGTTTTGCGAGCCCTCTCAAATCCCGTTCTTTCTCCTCATAGCCGGACATATAGGCAAATCCCAGTTTATGCCCCCATTCAATAATCTTTGCTCCGGGAGAAGCCAGTGTCCTTACTGCTGCAACAGCAGCCTCGCCGCCCCACACGACGATTCCGTCGGACATATCTGCCATCTTTCGCATTCCCTGTACGTCAGAAGATGGAGTGTCGAAAATATAGACGTACTCTTTTAAGAGCGGTTCTTCTTCCATCATGCGGAGGAATATTTCAATGGAGATTCCGTTATCTGCTTCCGGCAATTTCAGAATGTTGACATTTCCGGTAAGGAGTCCCTCTAAAACACTGAATGCAGGTAAACCGTCCACATTTCCCGCCGCAATATGAAACAGCGTCCCAAGGGGTCTGTAACATATCTTTGCCTTGGAAATTCCATAGGGCGGCGCAATTTCATTTTCCTGCACTACGCCTGCAAGTTCTGTCCGTAACCGGAATTCTATGTTTTCCCGCTTCATAATATCTGCTGCCTCCCGCAGATATTCCGTTGTAATGCTGTCGGAAAATGTTTTTATGAGCGCATCAAATTCACCTGCCAAAATCCGGCTTCGCAGCCGGTCTGCAGCCGCAATCACCTGCTCCCTGTCCAACGTTTTTGTCTCTCTGGTAGCATTGATGCATTCCTCTAATTTTTCTAAAATTTCATCCTGCCGCTCCGGCGGATATACCTGTCCCTGAAATAAAATCATCCCTTCAACCCCGCTTTTTCCAAAATCTCCGATGCACCTGCCGCGCAGGTTTTAACATCTTTGAGCCCGACGCGTCCGATGATTTCCAGATAAGGTGATTTTACACCGCAGCCACATTCTTCTGCGTCGTGCAATATCCCCAAGTCGTCCGTCATGATGCTGAGCACCGGGGTCGCCTTTATCATAGGCGTCATCAGATTGACCAGCCCTACATTTCCATGGGGCAGCACTTCCAATGTATTCACATCCCGGATCATTACCCGGCTATACACCGGCACATGAAAATGATGTTTTTTGCAATCACAATAAAGAATGGGGTGCTCCGCTGCGCCAAAGGACTCTACCACATTCTCTTCTTCCACATCCAGCACCCGCTTGACCAAATCATACATAGCCTGTTTATCCACCTGCTCTTTGTAGAACTGTTTCCAACCGCCGCCAAGCATAATGACAGAATTTTTCGGTAATTTTACATGAATTCCCCGCTCGTCCATCATCTTAAGAGTAAAATAGGTATACGCAGGAAAGCCAATAAAACGCATCGGAAACTTTGATTTGCTATGCTTAACAATCGCTTTTATTACGCCCTCCAAATCCGGCTCGTATTTGCCGTCTTTATACTTGAGGGCGAAGGTCCTGCTCAGGGCAGGGGTAAAAAAGGTGTATCCCAGTGCCGTTTTTGCAATGGCTGTTTTGTTGCTTTTATGGGGACGGTAACCAAAAATAATATAGTGACAGGGAACGGGAGAAATAAGTTTCCGCGGACGAGTCACTTTCAAAAGCATGCGAAGGCCGTTTGTAAGACTCCCGAATTCCATCCCGATTTCGCTGTATTTTCCACTGGTTCCCGAAGACGTAGCGCGGATTAACCGTTTGTGTTCCGGCATAGAAAAAATACGGTGGTGCTTAAGAAACACCGTAGGTAAAAACGGCAGCCTCGCTAAATCATCATAGTCCTTAATATCCTCCGGCGAAAAACCTTTTTCATCCAAAATCGTCCTGTACTCCGGACAGTTTTTGTATTGAAATGCACAGTTTTCCTTCATTGCTTTGCAAAAGGCATCCTTAGAGCCTTCTGTATCAAACGGATCCTTCCATTGAAATAATTTTTTCCGATAATCCATAGTTTCCCTCGCAGATTTTCCCTTTTCAAATCTTTATTTTTTATCATACCATCTGCCTATCTTTCCTGCAACTTTCTCGCAAAATGCTTTACGGAAGAACGGATTCCCAAAAACACCACCACTACTACAATTGCTAATATAAGTCCGTCTGTCATAATCAAACCTCCTATTTCCTCAATATATTTTTTACTGCTTCATTATGGCAACACCTGACACACAAAACCCGCAATCAGACAAGTCGGCAACCCAAGAAGCATTCCAACCAACGACGCTTTAACATGAAACCGGTAATCCTGATAATCCTCTACCATATCCTCCGTTCCGGGAATGCGCACCTTTTTCGAATGGCAAAACCAGCCAATATCAAGCACAATGGCATCATACCAATCTACTATCGTCCATACTCCATAGCTTATAGCAAAAGCTTTCCCAAACGTATCTGCATCGTTTACAAAATACACAACCAGACCTATTACTACACCAAGCAAAATAATCGCAGGCCATTTTCTTTTTAAAGACTCAACCAACCTCGGTTTTTCCGGTTTCTCTATCAGTCCCAAGTCTGCCACTCGGTTAATAATATTAGGCGGATAACTATATATCTGTGTTTGTAATGGTTTTTTCATGCTCAGCAAAACCATAATCGTAAACAAAACACATAAAATTGTTGTTTCCACTACAAATGCTGTCATCCAACACACACTCCTTCCGTTCGATTACCAATAAATCGTTCCCTTTTGCTTTGATTGTCGGTTAGTTTCTTCTAACTAGAATTATACAAGCCTTCCTCAAAAAAGTAAAGCAGATTAATAAGCACTTTTGTAAATAAACAAAACAAGAGGAGAGGTCAATAAAGCACCTCTCCTGCTCCAATTACATTTGCATCATAATTTCCGGTTATAAATTCTCGTCTCCCTCTACCTTCTGTCCGAAGTTTGGAATGTATTTTTTGAAAGCTGCTTTTTGAATGACCGGTTCAAGAATCATAATTACAATAAGCGCAATCAAAAATTCCGGCAAAAAACTTTTTGCAAAATTACCGAGAGAAATGGGCACCAGCAAATCCATTGACAGTTCCGGATTCTTGGGAATCACGAAGACAGCAGTGGAGAAAAATGCCATTACCAATCCGATAAACGGAGTATAGATCAAATCCGATACCAGACTCTGCAACAGATGAAGCACAAAACCCTTCGCTTTGGTCGCTTTTTCAATTCCATCGTTCACTTTTTTCATCGGCACAATAAAACCTATTCCAATGGCAAGAATCATAGTAATTACCAAGGATGCCAAAAAGGCCGGCAGGAACGCTGCAATAAACGGAGCCCCGCTTTTCATTGCCGTAACTGCTCCAAGTAAAGCACCCACTACCGACATTGTGATACTCATTGCAATACCCATGCGAAGACTAATGTATCTTCCTACTTGTTTTTCAATCATCATAACCCTCCTTGTTTTTTCTTGCTTTCCCTTTTTTACTTTTTAAAGAAAAACCTTTTTTTCGGTTTGTCCCCGTCGACTTTAGACATATCAGCCCCAATCATGAAATTAAATTTTGCACGCTCCCCCCTCTTTGTCATTTTGGGCGGACCATCTAAAGAAGACAACATATCTTCAAATGCCATGAGTCTCATCTGACAGGACATACGACCATCCTCAATACCGGAAATCGGTCTAACCTGACTGAGCACCTGGGGCATCTGATAATATCCTTTGGATTTAAAATATTCATAATCTTTTTGCGTCATATTTTGAAGCCGGTATGCCAAATTAGCAAACTGCATACTTAATCCGTAGCCGTATGTATTTCTCTGCGGATACAAATCATTGATACAGGTGTATGCCGATTCCTGAATCAGCTGTCGGATTCCCTCTTCGGTGCCCGCATACATGCCAACATAAACATCATAACCCAAACTGTCTACCACCAAGGTATGCTGCTCCAATTCCGCCAAGTCCATGGGATCCATTTCCCCGCAATACACATACGCTTTGATTAGTTCCAAATCCTGTCCGAACCGGCCAAACTTTACGTGACGGTCCAAAAAATATTTATAATTCGTGCTGAACTGATTGTAGTTAATTCCGCTTACCGTAACAATCATATCGGAGTTACCGTACAACTCTTCCGTGAATTCTTCAAAATCGTCTTTGATAACGCACTTGTTATTGGTATAACAGCCAAAGCAGGCAACACAACCTTTGATGTTCTTTTCCCGCAGGTTGTATATGGTAACGTTAGCGCCCAATTCCCTGTATTTTTGTGCAATCTCCGCAGCCTGTCTCTCCGTCTCTTCCGCCGCATCTCCGCAGTCTAAAACAGAAATGCGAAACTCTCTCAGGCTTTGCTCATTTAACGGTCTGTTTTCTACAATATCCTTTACGTATTGGAACCAACGGTACAATTCCTCCCGACGATGTTCTGCCAATACATCTTCGTCCAAAAAACTAAGACTCCGAATCCACTTCAATCCGTTCTGCCGCGCATAGGACCTTAAATAGTTGTGGGCAGGTACATCCATATTGCCACCGGAAGACGTAATGTAGGTAAACGGCTTGTCCGCAGGCAGGCGCAATTTTTTCAAATAGCGCATCAACTGACCGTGGGTATTGAAGTGATACAACGACGACAAAATCAAAACCAGATCCGCGTCTTTTGCCTTTCCTTCAAACTCCGAACAATCCTCCACGTTTTTGATGAAGCTGATGTCAAATTCATCTTCCTTACACATTTTTTGCAGTGTTCTCACGATTTGCAACGTCAAACTAAGCTGTTGCTTCGGTGAGGCACTAAGTACTGCTACCTTCATATCGGTACCCCCTTATTCTTTATTCCGGCATTACCCCTAACGCCGTAATTATTTTTTGCTTAACCCAATAAAACCCATATATTCATCATAGCATCCGTATTGCATTTACGCAATCAAATCATTGTCGCCCTGCATGCTCCGTCTTAAAACTATTCATCCTCATCCAGTCGGATATAATCTTCATACATAATCCGGACACCGTTTTCCTCCGACTCCACATGATAATGTCCGGCATACCACTTTTCGAATTCCAGATTATCCATAATCTGCTGCAACCATTTTTCCATGGTCTTATCCACCATACTTTGAATAATCCCCGGAATGAATGCCCATACCGGCTCGCACTCAATAGGCACAGTGTGGGAAAACACATAGTCCACACTCCAATCGCAGGCGTCAAGCTGCTTCTCCACGTAGGCCTTTATCTCTTCGTCTGCCTGCTCACTCTCAAACCAAAGTGCTCCAATGCTTAGCCGGTATTCCTTGTCCACGGAATAGGCACCACCGATGGCAATCGCCTTTTTTCCGTTAAAATCGTAAATTTCACCATCCTTGGCAAAAACCAGATTCGGATAAGAATCTTCTATGTAGGCAATTGCACCGTGCCATTTTCGTTCCTCGTAATTGCCGGTTAAATAGGGACGCTCCTCGTGATTACCGTGAATACAAAATAATGTAATCGGCAATTGTGACAGTTCATTTTTCAAGTCATTATCCTTATAATTACAATAATAATTTATTCCGGCGTCGCCAAGAATAATAAGAATATCCTCGGTTGTTGTCTCATATTCCTCGCAGAACTGTTTGATTCTATGAAATTCTCTATGGGTATCTCCCGTTAAATAGATTGCCATACGGTTTCCTCCTCTTCTGCTTCTTTATAGTTTTGGTATTGTAACGTTTCTTTGTTGCAAATCGAAAGCCTGTCAATTCCCCAAAAGTATGATTGCTTATCTAACAACTTTAGATATAAGATCACAATTATTTTATAATTACTATTTTAATATCATCGTCCACATTTTCGTATACCCCAGATTTCGTTTCTGAAGAAATTCCTCTATTACTCAGAAAAATTGAAACCGTTTCAAAATTAAAACAAAAACCTTCTTTCGGGTATATAAAAATATCATTTATAATTCTTATTTTTTCGTTTGGGTTATCTAAAACTTCTAAATTTTTATTATTAAAATCAATGATAAATCTGGAATACATTTTGAAACCATTAAATATTTCTACTAACATAGCTATAAAACCTGCTTTCTATTCATAAGATATTCTATACTATTGGTTCCCCTCTAAATTAATCCCGCAGATACCTATTCTTCCTCCCAGCTTTGCAATTCTTCCTTTAAGTTTTTCAACCGCTCCACGCGTTTAGCACGTTCGCTTTTACTAAAATCTTTCACGGTAAAATACGGAATCATACTTGCTTCCATAGGTTCAATTCCATATTCATTTACGCATTTGCGAAACATCCGGAAATCCTCGGCCTCTGTATAGGACCTCATAATTTCTTCGTAGTTTTCAGCCACAATGAAATACACCTCAAGTTTTCGAATTTCGGACTTCAGGTTTCGGATTTTATCTCTTACAAAAGTACTCTCGACGGGTATATTATTAGCGCGATTCTCCATCCGTTCCACTTCTTCTTTAGCAGATTCATACTTCGCTTTGCTAAGCATATCCAAACGAATCTGTGCGATTTTACGCGCCTGATAATCGGTTAAGTCAAACTTCTCTTTCAACGCAAGTTCCACATCTTTCACATTCTCGCAGTTTTGGATAATCTCCATTATTTCTGCGCTATGTTCATACGTCCAGATAAAATCCTTATGTAATTTGATACTGCTGTCATAGTACTCAAATTTAATGTCATCCTCGTATTTATTTTTATCCCTGCCTGGTTTTTGTTTCATTTCCCGATAGTCATTCGACGCAAATTCATTGGTCATTACATTCGTCCGCACGCCAATTCTTTCATACTCGTTTAACTCATTAATTGCCATTGCATAGGCCTTCGATAACGCCGCATAAATCGACCTTGAATCATCGCAATATACATTGATACGTTGCACATCGCCCGGATATTCCTTAGGTACATACTCGCCAAATCTTTCAATAAAAATACTCACCTGATTACATCTCATAAGTTCATCCTCCATATTTCAATTCATTTATCTTATCACGGTTCCTTGTTTTGTAATTTGTTTCACTATTTTATTATGAACTCATCTTTGCAATTCGTCTATAAATCTGCAGTTAATCTTTTTTATTCCGTCCCCAGATTTTATCTCCCGTATTACTGCTTCCGTCACAGAAGCGAATTTCATTAAAATAACTTTCCTTACAAAGTCCCCAACAATCAATCTGTTCTCCAAACTCTTCGTACGAAAGTTTTGTGCAATTCTCCAAAGTATCCTTAAACCAGGATAAAATTTCCTCGGTATCAAGATTGGATGTATTTCTATCGAACCGAATTTGTTTTACCCGCTTACCCTCCAGCTTCGGATAATTTTTCTGATATGTAATATTCATCCAATACTCACGGTAATCAATGCACCAATCATCTCCCCAGCAAATCGCACCGGCACTGCTGACAATGGCAGGATAAGCAATCATATCCCAAGAATCCCCTGCACAATTTGTCAGCCGTTTATATAGTTTAAACTTTATCTTTCGGTCTTTCAAATATGCCGGCAAATCAAAAACAAGCCGACCGTCTTCCCGGGTAAAAGGAATGCTTACCACCTTGTCCTTTTTATTTTCAGTCCAAAGCAGTTTTGCATTGTCTTTTACTTTTAACTCTCTGTCGTAACCCAGTTTGATATAGGCATCCCTATGTTTTTTATCATCCTTAACATCTAAAACCTGATAACAGATCCCCTTCTGCTCCGGATAAACAGCACACCACACATCATAAACAGAACCTTCATAAAATCTCATAGGCGCAATCCTCCTGTTTGAAAAAATTTGATTTAAAAACTTTTTGCGAGTGTCTTACTATTCCAATGCTTCTTTTCGCTTTCTCAAGAAATCAATCATATATAAAAGCGCTTCCTTAATTTCTTTTTCTTCCGTCAAGTACTTTGGTTCGCCGGGATGCAACCCCGGAAACAAAGGTCTGACATTCTCTTGATTTATCATTCCCGCTTCAAATCCCATCTCCAGTTTTTCCCGCTTTATCCACGCTTTAACGTCATCCTCATCTTTAAAAAATCTTCCCAAGGCCTCTTTCTCAAATATGTAATAAAGCGTTACCGGAACTTCATCGTACAGCCACGTGTATTTTCCGTTTATCACAGAACTGTATCTTGCCGTATTCATCTTGCGATCCGGAAGCAATATATAATTACACCGCTGTTCTGCCAATTCAAGAAATTCATCAAGAAGTTTCACCAATTCGTGCTTGGGCGGCAAATAAGCATCCCGATCGTCTGCCAACATCTTTATATATTTGGGCTGCTTGCAAAACTTTATCTTGTATTCTTTGTTCAAAAAATTTGCTACCCACTTAACCGGCGTCCAGGGACTCATGAGTGTGTCCGCCCAAAGATCCCCGTTGAAATACAAGCAATCCATATCATTTTTCTTTCGCCATTCATCGCCGCTACCCTCTGCTGCTTTCAGCCAGTAAAGACAAAAGTTACGAAGATGATTTTTTGTGTACTGTTCTCCAAGATATTCCTGCATCATGTTTTTGTTTGTCATAATTGATTTCTCCTTTTTAAAAAATTCTTTACTCATACTCTTTACCTCTTCCTTTCGTAAAATAATATTTTTTATGGGCTGAACTCCTTTCACTTATAATATGGATTTTTCTATCTTCAAAATTTTGAAGATGAACATAAAATTATTTAAAATTTTTAAAATATTCGAATATTATTTCACTGTAGCGCAAATTTTCTTGTACTCTTTTTTGTTCAATTATACGGCAACATGCCTGCCTGGCTTCAAAACTTACTTGATTACACATCTCTTCGGTAACCTGATAGGTCCTAGCTTCTTTTAATAATTCTTCACACCATTCACTCATAGTTCGCTCACGGTTCTGACACAAGTCCCCCCAACCGCATAAAATATAATGTTTGATTTTATCGCCGATTAAATTCAATACTTCATACGGCTTTAAATTATTGAATTTTGCAAATAAAAAAAGAATGTATACAAATCCATATACTTTCTTTTCCGTAGTTACTTCTTTTTCTTTTAAGATTTCATCGATGTTTAGCATATTTTCATCTCTTCCTTTCATAAAATAGTTGTTTTTTATGGATTGAACTTCTTTCATTTATAATATGGAATTTTCTATCTTCAAGATTTTGAAGATGGCGGAAATTTTTATTTTTTGTATAAAAAAAGAACCGCGGGTGCGGTTCTTAAATTATATCAATTTAATGCTTTGAAAATATTTATACAATTCATCTCCTATTTTTTCATCTTCCGATATTTTCTCTGCTCGCGTCTTAATCATGTCGGTTGCTCGGTCAATCAAATCGCCTGCCTGTTTATCATGATAACGCTTCAAAATCTCTTTATCGGGTACATATTTCTCAATAAAATGAATTTTTTTAAAATTTTCATATTCAATTCTTTTATTATATTCCTCTCCTTTATCCGACCCATATTTACCCATTATTTCATCATACTTCTCTTTTGTTTCTATGCGTTCTAAAAAAATATCCAAAGAATCATATCTATTAAGTTTTTTACTCCCTCTTCCAATTTTCATTGGAATCACCCAAAAATTTGCCAAACAGTGATAAATGTCATAATAGTTCATAACTTTTTCTTTTATATTGTCGTCATTCGGTTCAAAAGATGCCATATTAGCAATACTTATAAAACTATTCATCGTATCACCGGCATAATTCTTATTTCTCAACACAATCTTTTTGTCTTTTTTTTCAGCCAAAATATTATTATCTTGAATATTATTCTTATATAAAATATTATAAAAATTAACTGCAAAATCGGACATATCTTCATCTGGATTACCATAATATTTTTGTCCACTATAAATTTTACCATCATAAAGGAAAGGGGCTTTATTCCATTTGATACACACAATAGGTGTAAGCAATATTTTTTTGACCTGTTCTTTCTTATTTCGCTCCATACATCTCCCTCATCTTTCCTATTTCATCTCTTATCTTCGCTCTTATTTCCTCGTCCATAATCTCCACTTTTGTTCCGTACTGCATTGCCCAATGAACCATCATGGAGGGCGAGGTTTTTACGACCACAATATCATACCCTTCCTCACACGCCTTTTTGGTCTTCTTGTAATGATTTCCAAACCAATCGTGAAGAATCGTGTAGTCCGAATTTCTTATTTTTATATAGATATCGCGTGGCTCATCATAGGCCATATTCAAATGCTCGGACATATACTTTTCAGGATTCCAGCATGTATTGCTAATAGGAAGACCATCAAATGCGCATACCTCTGCAAGCATCATTTTGCCTTCCTCATCACAAACGATTTCCACATCGGACATTAAATCCACACGATAATGCCAAACGCGTTTGTCTTCCTTTTTTAAACCAATACAATAATAGTTCTTTAATCTACAGTAACCAGCAACTTCTGTATGATGCAATGTATCACTGTGTTTCAGCAACTATAAATGAGCTGACGCAAGATACAAAACATCTCGGTGCAAAGGTTGGATATATTTGCGTGTTACATA
>SVFE01000090.1 GCA_015057055.1 Lachnospiraceae bacterium
TGTGGGCTTTGGATACTGGCTCATGTTTCTTCATCAGACTCCGCTGGTTCATTCTACCGTAGAAGAGGAACAGCAGGAAATTGATATCGCGGAAGAATACTAAGAATTGCCTTTTGATATTGTCTTACAGGCCAAAATTTTGTAAAATAGAGGTAGGATTTGTAAGGGAGAATTTGCATTATGATTTTAGAATTTAAGCAGATAAAATCAGTAGGTGAAAATCAATTTCAGATGACGGAGAACGGAACTCTTCGCTATGTTTCTACGTCGCCCTGGACACCGTTGTCTGCAGAATTCACGAGAAATCTTACCATGACCAATTCGGCAGGACAGTTGGTATTCCAAACCGAATACAACTATATCGAAAATGCGTTGGAAGAGGCGGTTCCTTTTAAGTATCTTCTAACCGGTCAACAGAGATTTAATTCCTTTAAGGTAAAGGATTCCTTCGGAAATGAAGTGGGTGCTTTTTATGTGGAGGTCAATAACATTGCGGATGCCAAAATGTATTTGTTGTTTAACGGCCGCGTACTTGTTGCTTACCGTCTGCAAAACGGTCCACGGGAATTCATTTCTTTTTATGAGAATGATGCGCAAATCGGACAGACAACGAGATGGAATGCTACCGTAAATAATATGGATACCTATCATATTCATTTTTTGCCGGGCTATGAAAATCTGTTGCCGATTTTGACATTTTTCATGACGTACTATGATTTTGTTTATCATAACAATACTTCCGAGGCCATGATCGGGTATAAGGTGAGTTATACCTACACCTATTCAAAGAACAGCGATAAATACGACAGCCAGTTTATTCTTCGCAATTTCGGCCCGGAAGAGAATGAACGTATCAGCGGAAAAGGTCCTAACAGCATTAAACCGGAAGCCAAGGTGGGCAACTTGTCCATGAAAACCTTCTGGATTATATTCGGGGTAGGCTGGTTTGTTGCACTTTTGGTTGCCGGTATTGTGTGTTTGCTACTATTTTTATGACGAGGAATACTGAATGACACAGAAAAACGTTTTTATCAGTCATAGTTCAAAAGATCTGCGGTTTGTAGATCAGATTATAAAAGATATTAAAGATTTGGGCGTTGCTTATTGGAAAGCCCCGGAGATGATTCCGGCAGGTTCTAATTATGCCAAGGAAATCCCTAAAGCAATCCGGGAATGTGACGTTTTTCTTTTGGTGGTTTCCAAAACATCCCAGGAGTCCATCTGGGTGGAAAAAGAAATCGACAGCGCTATTAATTGCAGAAAAACAATTCTGCCGGTGGTAATTGATGATGCCCCGATTTGTGACATGTTTAAATTCTACTTAAACAATGTGCAGATGGTACCCTTTGGGTCTCAAAAAGAAAAACTGGCCCAGGTGCTTTGGCCTGAAAAATATGGGTTAAAAAAAGACGTAAACGATGAAGAGGATAACAAAAGAACTATTGTAAAACGGCAGAATGTGCTGGCGTTTAACAATGCGCCTATTTGCTGCAGAAAATGCAGCGGCGCGGTAAAAGAAGTGCAGCGCGGTGTTTATGTATGCGAAGAATGCGGAACGGAAAACTATGACGATTTTCAGAAAGTAAAGCGTTACCTGGAAAAGAATGGTGCTGCTCCGGCCATTATTATTGAACGGGATACCGGTGTGCCGCGAAAAGCCATCGACTATTTCTTCCGAAACGAAAGTTTGGAGATTCCCCGTTTTGACCCGTACCGGGCGCTTTGCTCAAGATGCGGAGCCCCCATTCGTACCGGCGTTTTGTGTGATAACTGTAAACGTATCACCGGTAATAAATAAGTCTTATTTTATAATTCCAAGGCGGAGCCGTTTATGGAAAAAAACATATGGATTATTGCAAATAAAAGAAAAGAGATGCTGGATGCACAAAGAAGCGTGAACGCCACAGGCGGGATGCGGGCTATTTGCATCCTTTCTTTTGATGCGTTGCAAAAACATATGGCGGAAAGACTTCATATGCCGTCCCTGATTCTGATTGATTATGAAATGTCCAAGGAAGATGATTTTCGGGCGATGTCATTTTTAAAAGAACAGGCCGGGATGGAAGGTGTTCCGATTCTGTTTATGACGGACAGTGCTGAGGAAGATGTGCGAAGTGAATGCTACGTGCAAGGAGCGCTGGCGGTTTTAATGAAGCCGCTTACTGCTGTGTCGGTAGCCCGTATTGAACGGATGGCGTGGCAGTTTGACGTAGCGCTGAATACGGAAAAGAAGTTGGAAAAACAGTCCATGGACTTGAAATCCGCCCGGGAAATCGAACGGTTGAATAAGCAGCTAAAAGCCAGAAATGACCTTTTGTATCAGGTCTTCGGACGTTATTTTTCCGATGCGGTTATGGATAAGATTTTTGAAGACCCCAGCGGGGTATCCATCGGCGGAGAGAAGAAAGATGTTACGGTCATGATGGCGGATTTGCGAGGTTTTACGGCAATTTCCCAGATGATGGATTCCGACTCCATGATGGACCTTTTAAATCATTTCTTCGGCAAAATGGTGGAAGTAATTCAAAAGTACAACGGTACGGTAATTGAGTTTTTGGGTGACGGAATTTTGGCAGTCTTCGGTGCTCTTT
This sequence comes from Lachnospiraceae bacterium, assembly GCA_015057055.1. Lineage (GTDB taxonomy): Bacteria > Bacillota > Clostridia > Lachnospirales > Lachnospiraceae > NK4A136. The sequence continues at coordinate 2,592 of SVFE01000090.1, forward strand.
TGACGGAAGAAAATCATACCGAAAGCGCTGTTGCGGCGGCGATTGAGATGCAAAACAGCATGGCCGAGGTGAACGCCTATTGCCAGAGCAAGGGGTATGAATTTTTGGATATGGGAATTGGTATTCACCGGGGAATGGCATTTATCGGAAACATCGGTTCTGAGAAGGTGATGCGATATAACGTCATTGGCCGGGTGGTAAACGAATGCTCCAGAATTGAGAATTACAGCGTGGGAAACCAGGTGCTTGTTTCGGATGAAACCATCCGGAAACTTAATTGCGGCGTTACCACAGGGAAAGCGATTGAGATTAAAGCCAAGGGAATTGACAAGCCCATTCCCGTGCACGAAGTAATTAAACTGGAAGGCGATTTTGCCTGTGAACTTCATGAAGTGGAAGAGCGTGCATTGTTTAAAATTGAAACGGAAATTACGGCGGAAATGCAGCTGATAGTAGATAAATATGTGGATGAGTTGCCTTTCTACGGACAAATCCGGGCAATGTCTTACAAATATGCTTTGGTAAGATATGAGGGCGAACAGGAGATACCGCTTTATTCAGATTTGCGTGTTATGGCCAGAAATTACAGCAAAAACGTGCTGTTTACGGATTTGTATGCCAAAGTTGTGGCAAAAGAGGGGAAGGATTTGCGATTGCGGTTCACGCATATCAATGGGGACTATCAGTATTTGGTAGAAAAAATGGAACGAGAGGATGAACGACGCAGATGAGAATTTGTCCGGATGAGATTAAAATAATATTGGAAAGTGACGGTAAGCTTTTGGAGTCCAGGGCAGATATCCTCCTGGAGAAATACGATGCCCGCTTTTTACTTTTGATTTTCGCGGAAAAGCACCAGACGCAGGTTGTTTTTGTCAGCGGCTCAAAGAAAATTCGAGCCATTGAAATTATGGAATACCTGATGCCGGTGTTCGGCCTTGTAAAAGGAAATGCCCAGATGGCGAAAGGGTGCATTTCCCTTACCATTTTGAACAGTTTGATTGCGGATACGGAAACGACGGATGCGGTAGGGTATTTTAAGAAAAAAGTAGCGGACTACATTGAAGAAACGGTCTGCATTGTGGCAGATGAATATATGGCCGAGGCAAAGGAAGAACTGACAAAACTTCCGGTTTATAAAAAAAAGAAAGTCAAATGGGCCGTGGTAAAGAGTACGGATGTGGCATCCCCCGGGGAAAAGATTCTTGTAAAATCCCTGGAAAATTCTACGGGAAAAGTGTTGGAGGCCGGGGATGAATGTCTGATTATGATCGGAAACCGCGGTGAGACCTATGATATTTCCCGGAAAAAATTTGAAAGTACCTATGAACTTACCGATGAAAAACTGGATATTT
>SVFE01000036.1 GCA_015057055.1 Lachnospiraceae bacterium
AAAGCCGTAGGGTATCAGGTTCTCGCCCCGGATTACGATTTCTGCAGAGCCGTCTGAAACGGCAGGGGAATCCTTGGTCAGCAGGTGTTTTTTGTTATCGCCGGTTACGATTCCCAGGGCAAAATCCGCCTGCCCTTTCAGTGTGACGCATCCCGGGAGTTCTAAGAGCGCCCGGATTCTTTTATAAGTGGTATCGTCAGCGTGAAGCATGAAAAGGTCCGGGTCAATCGGAGGACGCCGGGTGATGGTAAAGGTTTCCCGGGTCGATTTGTTTTGTAAGGAGACAGGACACTTTTGAATTCCGTTATCCGAAGCGGTTTTCTTCAGGGAAAGGATAACGGCCGGGCAATCTACGCCGGAGAAAATATTGCCAAGGAAGGTGATATTTTCAAATCGTCCGCCGTCATATAAATAGGTGCGCAGGGCACCGTAGCTGTGTACGGACAAAAGGGAAGCCGGCAGCAGATACGAAAATTCATCATTTTCCTTTGCCTCTTCCATGGTCTTCCACAAAAACAGGGCAGCCGAGTCTTTGCCGGAGAGAAACTTCGGGAAAGACTCCTCCGTTGTTTTAAAGCGGGAGCCCCAGGGGGGATTTCCGAGGTATACGGCGGGGGCTTCTACGGCCGGAAATGCACTGAGAGAGTCTGCGGTTTTAAAGTTTTCCCAGAGGATTTTGGTATCCGGAAGAGGGAAGTTTAAGGCAATATTAATCCGGCAAATGTTAAGGGCCAAGGCGTCCGTATCCCGCCCAGAGAAAAACTGCGGATTAACCGGATAGGGAAGCATCCGAAGGAAGAAATTGCCGGTGCCGCAGGCCGGGTCGACAAAGGAAGTATCTGCCGGCTGTTTCTTGGAAAACAGTCCGGAAAGCAGGTCGTCCGCAACTCGCGCCGGCGTGTAATAGATGCCGTTTTGTTTGCGTTTTCCCATACCGGACAAGGAAATATAAAGAAAGCCCAAAAGGTCCTCGCCGGGGACAAAGGTGATTTCCGGGAGCCGGGCCAGGGTTTTTTGATAGGAGTTTTTGGATAAATCCATATTGCCCCGAAGCTCTTTTACGAGACGACGGTAGGCGGGTTCTTTCCAATTCTTTTGCCGGAAAAAGCGAATGGCGTATTCCGCGAGAATGAGGCGCAGTCCTTCGCCGGGAAGCGCGGATAGGATGCGGGATATGCAGCCCAGGGTGTCCCGGCTGATGAAAGGAATTGAAAGATACCCCTCATAAATCCGGCTACCTTTTGCGGCGGATTTGTTTCGCCTCGAGGAAAGGAGATTTTTATTATGAATTTCTTCCTTGCAGCGATTAATTTCTTTCACGGAAAAAAAGACTTTTCCCCCGTAGGATGAAGTGGGGACAAGTCTGCCATTTTTTATCCAGTTGCGTAGCGTGGCCGGGGAAATATTAAGCTCCCTCGCGGCTTCCGTTAAATCGTAAAGTTTCATAATTTTAGAATAACATTTTTTTCTTATTCATACAATGTAAGGTGCAGGCAGAAAGGAGAAATTCGATGAAAAAATGGAAGATGGCAGGGTTGATAATTACACTTTTATTTATGATGACAGCGTGCAGCGTGCGGGTGGGAAGCGAAGGAAAGGTCCGGGATTTGGATTTTACGGTGCTCTCCGAGGAGGAAGTGCCGGAGGAATTTATGGAGTTTATTCTGGATAAGCAGGAGCAGGCGTTTCGTTTTACATATACCAGCGGTGAATACCTGTACATTGCGGTCGGCTACGGGCAGCAGGAGAGCGGTGGCTACAGCATTTCCGTGAGCGATTTCTTTCTGACGGAAAATTCCATCATACTGGATACGGAGCTGATTGGCCCTTCGGTGTCGGAGGATTTGGTAATGGCGCCCTCCTATCCCTTTATCGTAATCAAGACGGAGAAAATAGAACAGCCGGTGATGTTCCGGTAGGGGGTGAAGAAATAGCACTTGCTAAGGCAGGTGCTTTTTTGAATTAGGACGAATGTGCGCATAATCGATAAAAGTGGTTCCTTAATACTTGCGCATAATCAGTTGAAAAAAAGCAGGAAATCCATTACACTAATATTCAAATAATATTCAAACAACGGGATTGTTTGGTATATCATTTTACGCTGAAAAACGGAGGTTTGCATGAGCAGTTTATTGATAAAAAACGGACGGGTGATGAACCCGGCGGACGGGCGGGACGAAATTGCCGACGTATGGGTGGAGGACGGAATCATCCGCGAAATCGGGACAGGAATTACGGCGGATGCGGATGCGTGCATAGACGCTACGGGGCTGATTGTGGCGCCGGGGCTGGTGGATGTGCATGTGCATTTCAGAGACCCGGGATTTACCCATAAAGAAGATATTGTGACAGGGAGCCGGGCGGCAGCCAAAGGTGGCTTTACCACCGTCGTGCTGATGGCCAACGTGAATCCCCATGTGGATAACGAAGAGACGCTGCGCTACGTTTTGACCAAAGGAAAAGAGACGGGAATCCGCGTGGAGACCTGTGCCAACGTAACCATGGGAATGCAGGGGAAAGAGATAGTAGCCATGGAGCATCTGGCAGAATGCGGCGCGGTAGGATTTACGGATGACGGTGTACCCATTATGGATGAGACGTTGGTTCGAGAAGCGATGGTGCGGGCAGCAAAGTTGCAGATGCCCATCAGCTTCCATGAAGAAGACCCTGCGCTGATTACCAACAACGGAATCAACCGGGGAAAGGCCAGTGAGCATTACGGCATCGGCGGCTCGCCAAGGGAAGCGGAAATCTCTTTGGTAGAGCGAGATTTACAGATTGCGCTGGAGACCGGTGCGGACATTAACATTCAGCACATCAGCTCCAAGGAAGCGGTAGAATTGGTACGCAGGGCAAAGGCAAAGGGAAGTAACATCCATGCGGAAGCAACGCCCCATCACTTTACATTGACGGAAGATGCGGCAATCGAGTACGGCACCATGGCGAAGATGAATCCGCCCCTTCGGGAGGAAGCAGACCGCCTTGCCATTATCGAAGGACTAAAGGACGGTACCATTGATTTGATTGCAACGGACCATGCGCCTCATACTGCAGAGGAAAAGAAAAGGCCCATTACGGAGGCCCCCAGCGGTATCATTGGGCTGGAAACGGCACTGCCCCTTGGCATTACGGTGCTGGTAAAGGAAAATCACCTTACCATGATGGAGCTCTTAAAAATGATGAGCTACAATCCGGCGAAGCTCTATCATCTGGATGCCGGGTATCTTGCTAAAGGAGGCCCCGCAGATGTGATTCTCATCGACCCGGAGAAGAAAGAAACCATGACGGAATTTGCTTCCAAATCTTCCAACACGCCCTTTGCCGGCCGGGAACTGACCGGAGTGGTAAAGACTACGATTTGCGGTGGCAAGGTAGTGTATGAAGCAAGGTAAGTTATCCTTTTTGCAGATAGAGCGATTGCAGTAAAAAGGATGCAAACGGATGGATAGATTTTGAAGAAAAAAAACATAGAATCAGCAACAGAATAAATACAGGAGAAAAACGAATATGAAAGAAAAAGTAACGGCGAAAATAATTTGCCAGACAGAAATAGCCGGCGGAATTTTTGATATGTGGCTGGAGACGGAGCTTGCAAAAGAAGCCCATCCCGGACAGTTTATCGGGGTTTATCCTAAAAACAAAAGCACTCTGCTACTCCGCCCCATCAGTATCTGCGAAGTGAACGAGGAAAAGACGGCCCTTCGATTGGTATACCGCGTGGCCGGACAGGGCACGGAGGAATTCTCTTCCTATCACACCGGAGAAGAATTGCAAATCATCGGTATTTTAGGCAACGGCTTCCCCTTGGAAAAAGGAAAGGGAAAGAGCGTCTTTCTTATGGGCGGCGGTATCGGCGTGCCTCCCATTTTGCAGCTGGCAAAGGAGCTGGATGCGGAGAAAAAGATTTTGCTCGGATACCGGGACGGCGGATTGTTTTTGAAGGAAGACTTTGAACCATACGGCGATGTCTATGTGGCAACGGAAGACGGAAGCGCAGGAACCAAAGGAAACGTTATGGACGCAATCAAAGAAAACGCCCTTACGGCGGATGTGATTTTTGCCTGCGGTCCCATGCCCATGCTTCGCGCAATTAAGAAGTACGCTGCAGAAAATAATATAGAAGCCTACATATCCTTAGAAGAAAGAATGGCCTGCGGTGTGGGCGCCTGCCTTGGATGCGTCTGCAAGACCGTGCAGAAAGACCATCACACCAACGTAAACAATACAAGAATTTGCGTGGAAGGTCCCGTATTTTTGGCTGAGGAGGTAGAGATTTAATGAATACAAAAGTAACGATTGCAGGAGTAGAATTAAAAAATCCCGTGATGACTGCCTCCGGTACCTTCGGTTCCGGTATGGAATACGGGGAAATGGTAGATTTAAATAAGCTGGGCGCCGTGGTAACCAAAGGCGTTTCCGCAGTTCCCTGGCCTGGAAATCCCACCCCCCGCATTGCGGAGGTTTACGGCGGAATGTTAAATGCCATCGGGCTTCAGAACCCCGGCATAGACGTTTTCATCGAAAGAGACATTCCCTATTTGAAACAGTTTGACACCAAAATCATCGTCAACGTCTGCGGAAAGACGGTGGAAGAATATCTGGCGGTGGTAGAGAAGTTAAATGACCAGCCCATCGACATGATGGAAATTAACGTATCCTGCCCCAATGTAAAAGAAGGTGCCCTTGCCTTTGGACAGGATGCCAAGGTGCTGGAATCCGTGACAAAGGAAATCAAGGCTCATGCCAAGAAGCCGGTTATCATGAAGCTTAGTCCCAATGTAACCAACATTAAGGAAATGGCATTGGCAGCAGAGGCGGGGGGCGCAGATGCCTTGTCCCTCATCAATACCTTAATCGGTATGAAGATTGACATTCACCGTCGTCAATTTGTACTTGCCAATAAGACCGGCGGATTTTCCGGTCCTGCGGTAAAACCGGTAGCCGTGCGTATGGTGTATGACGTAGCCCACACCGTGAAGATTCCCGTAATCGGAATGGGCGGAATTGCAACTGCAGAGGATGCCATTGAATTTATGCTGGCAGGTGCTACCGGCGTATCGGTGGGAACCATGAATTTTGTAGAACCCACTACTACGGTGAAGGTTGCAAAAGGAATCGAAGAGTATTTGCAAAAGTACGGCTACGAAGACATAAAGGATATTATCGGAATTGTGTAAATATCTGTGAAAATGTCTTGCAGAATTAGAAAGAGAGTTCATCGATGTCCAAATTTCTTAGAATACTGATAGGCACTATTATAATTATTTTACTTTCCTGTGTTTCTTTGTTTTTATTGAATGATGGAAACATTGAAGGGGAAGCCGTTTTGTTTGTTATTTTTGTTTTGCTTATTCCGTTGGCGTTAGGGTGCATCGTAGGAATGTTGTTGATGAGAATAATTGAAAAAAGTACAGAACTTGCATATAATTCGATTAAGTTTTATATCGGAGTACCTTGCTGTATCTTTATGGCTATAGCGATTACGTTATTTACGATGTTTGGGTAACAAAATATATTTTTTAGTTACACCCGATTGACTGCATTTTGGGAATCCCGTAAAATGAAATAAAGGGAAAAAAGTAAGCCATTTAACAATATTAAACTAATTACGGAGGGATCGCGTATGTCAGATAAAAATTTTGTAATAGCATTAACCAGAACCTGCGGCAGCGGTGCGACCTTAATCGGCCGGAGAATCAGTGAAGAGTTCGGCGTGGATATGTATGATAAGGACATTTTGCGTATGGCCAGCGATGACAGCGGTATCAGCGAAGAATTGTTTGCCAAAGCGGATGAAACTACCAAGAAAAGTCTCCTTTATTCCGTAACCAAAAAGGTTTACAACGGAGAAATCATTCCTCCGGAGAGTGCGGACTTTACCAAGAACGACAACCTGTTTGCATTCCAGGCAAAGGTTTTGAAAGAACTTGCGGAGAGAGAATCCTTTATTTGTATCGGCCGGGCTGCGGATTACGTACTCCGGGATTATCCCAGAGTGGTCAGCATCTTTGTGTATGCGCCGTTGGAAAATTGCATCCAGACCGAAATGAACCGTCTTGGCCTCACCAGAAAAGAAGCAGAAAAGAGAATTGCGGAACAGGACAAACACCGTCGTGCATATTATAAATACCATACGGGAAAAGAGTGGGAGAGTCCTTACAATTACGACCTTTGTCTCAATACCGGTGAGCTTACCTATGACCAGTGCGTGGATATTATCAGGAACTACTTAAAGGTAAAATATGACATTGATTTGTAGGGAAAAGCGCTGAAAAATAGATATTTTGACAGTTTTTACAAAAAAAAAGAAAAAAACTATTGCTTTTTACTAAGTCGGGTGTTAGTATTACGATAATTTAAAACTTTACCTTGCTAAAGTTTTAGAAAATATAGGTTGCCGCAAAAGCGGCGAATGAGGAGGAAATAATGAAAGCAATGAAAAAGTTACTCAGCGTAGCACTTGTTGCTGTAATGACACTCTCCATGTTAGTTGGATGTGGTGCAGCAGAAGAAGCTACAACATGGAAAATCGGTGGTATGGGTCCTTTGACCGGTGGTGCTGCAGTATATGGTACAGCAGTTAGAAACGGTGCAGAACTTGCAATCAACGAAATCAACGCAGCAGGCGGTATCGGTGGTGTTCAGATCGAATTCAACTTCCAGGATGATGAATTGGATAACGAAAAAGCTTTGAACGCTTACAATGCATTGAAAGACTGGGGTATGAACCTTTTGGTTGGTGCCGTAACCAGCGGATGTAGTGCAGCAGTTTCTGCAGAATCTTCTGTAGATAACATGTTCCAGCTTACTCCTTCCGGATCTTCCACAGATTGTATTGCAACAGGAAATGCATTCCAGGTATGTTTTACAGACCCTAACCAGGGTGTTGCATCCGCTCAGTACATCGGTGAGAACGGACTTGCTCAGAACGTAGCAATCATTTACAACAGCTCTGATATCTACTCTACAGGTATCTACGAGAAGTTTAAAGAAGAAGCAGCTAACCAGTCATTCACAATCGTTGCAGAAGCAGCTTTCACAAATGACAGCAAGAGCGACTTTACAGTACAGCTTCAGCAGGCAGCAGATGCAGGTGCTGATTTGGTATTCCTTCCTATCTACGCACAGGAAGCATCTCTTCTTTTGACACAGGCAGACGCTATGGGATACGCTCCTATCTTCTTCGGATGTGACGGTTTGGACGGTATCCTTGCAATCGAAAACTTCGATACAACTTTGGCAGAAGGCGTTATCCTCTTAACACCTTTCGTTGCTGATGCAGAAGATGAAAGAACACAGAACTTCGTTAACGCTTATGTAGAAGCTTATGGTGAAATTCCTAACCAGTTCGCTGCAGACGCTTACGATGCAATCTACATCTTGAAGGCAGCAATCGAAGCCAGCGGTGTAACTCCTCAGGACGGAGTTAGCGCAATCTGTGATGCTTTAGTAGCAACAATGCCTACGCTCTCTGTTGATGGTTTGACAGGTGAAGGTATGACATGGGTAGCTACCGGTGAAGTATCTAAAGATCCTAAGGCTATGATCATTGAGAACGGTGTATACACTAATCTTGAATAATTAAAATGTAAATGAGAAGGGGTTGCATTGAGCAACCCCTTTTTGTTTTCAAAAAATTTCTTCGTTTTCCGAATTACAAAGCAGTTTATCTTGCAACTTTCGGCGGATATTGTTATACTGTATAGAATGTGGGGTAAATTTAGCTGATGTCCGAATTTGTCGGTGTTTACCCTAGATTGAAAGAAAGGTTTGGTTACCCTTATGAGTTTTCTTACATATATCATAAACGGAATCAGTTTAGGAAGTGTTTATGCAATCATTGCCCTTGGATATTCCATGGTGTACGGTATTGCAAAAATGTTGAATTTTGCCCACGGTGATGTCATCATGGTAGGCGCCTTTGTCGTATATTCCATGACAAGTAAGATGGGCTTAAATCCCTTGCTTGCCATTGTATGCGCTATGGTCTTTTGTACCTTGTTGGGTATGGCAATTGAAAAGGTGGCATATAAGCCCCTTCGTAATGCGACCTCTTCCTTGGCGGTACTGATTACCGCAATCGGTGTAAGTTATTTCCTGCAGAACATTGCGCTCATTATCTTCGGCAGCGACCCGAAGGCATTTACTTCTGTGGTAACGATGGAGCCGATAAAACTGGCCGGCGGAGAACTCACCATTTCCGGTGAAGCAGTGGTGACGATTCTTACCTGTATCGTTATCATGGTAGGACTTACCTTATTTATCAATAAGACCAAAGCCGGACAGGCGATGCTTGCAGTATCCGAGGATAAGGGTGCGGCAGCATTGATGGGAATTAACGTAAACGGAACCATCGCGCTTACCTTTGCCATTGGTTCTGCTCTTGCGGCAATTGCCGGTGTGCTTCTTTGTTCCGCCTATCCGTCCATTTCTCCGTACACCGGAGCAATGCCCGGTATTAAGGCATTCGTTGCGGCAGTATTCGGTGGTATCGGTTCGATTCCCGGTGCTTTAATCGGTGGTATCTTGTTGGGATTGATTGAAATCTTAAGTAAAGCGTACATCTCTTCCCAGCTTTCGGATGCGATTGTTTTCGCGGTGTTGATTGTGGTTCTTCTGGTTCGGCCTACCGGTATTCTTGGTAAGCAGATTCAGGAAAAGGTATAAGTCGGGTAAGAAGAAAGGCGTGGTTATTTGACATGAAGAAGTTGAAGATGAAGGAAGATACAAAAAATCTTTTGATAACATATGGAATTGTCATCGGTGCGTACATCATTATGGAAATAATGATGGCATTGGGATTGGTTTCTTATCAGATTCAGGGTCTGCTGGTGCCGCTTTGTTACTATGTGGTATTGGCGGTTTCCTTAAATCTTACGGTAGGTATCCTGGGTGAATTGAGTCTTGGGCATGCCGGATTTGCCTGCGTGGGCGTGTTTAGCGGTACGGTATTTTCCATCTGTATGCAGGATGTTATCACGGTAGGATGGGTTCGTCTGGTGATTGCCATTATTATCGGAGCGGTATGCGCCGGTATTATCGGATTTTTAATCGGTCTGCCGGTACTTCGTCTGAAGGGCGACTACTTGGCGATTGTTACCCTGGCATTTTGTGAAATTATTAAGAATGTGGTAAATGTTATTTACCTGGGAAAGGATTCCGCAGGAATTCACTTTTCCATGACGGATACGGCTTCTCTTGGCCTTGCCGAGGACGGCATGGTTATTATTAAAGGGCCCCAGGGTGTTACGGGTATGACCAAGGATGCCAATTTTACCATCGGAATTATTTTGATACTCATTACATTATTTGTGGTATTGAACCTGATTAAATCCAGAGATGGCCGAGCAATTATGGCCATCCGTGACAATCTGATTGCTGCTGAGTCGGTGGGAATTAATATTACAAAATATAAGTTGATGGCATTTTCCATATCTGCAGCTCTTGCAGGTGCGGCAGGTGCGTTCTACGGACACAATTTCAGTACGCTGAATGCAAGTACCAATAACCTGGGATACAATATGTCCATCTTGATTTTGGTATTCGTAGTACTTGGCGGAATCGGAAATATCCGTGGTTCGATTATTGCAGCGGTGATTCTGACCCTGATTCCGGAGCTTCTTCGTGAATTCTCCGAATATCGTCTCTTGATTTATTCCATTATCCTTATCGGAATGATGCTCTTTAACTGGAGCCCGAAAGCGCAGGAGTGGAAAGCGGTTATGAAAGAGCGCTTTTTAAAGAAGAGAAAAAACGAAAAGGAGGTACAGTAAAATGGCGATGTTGGAAGTAACCAATTTAAGTATTTCCTTTGGCGGACTCAGAGCCGTAGATGATTTTAACATTACGATTAAAGAAGGCGAATTGTACGGTTTAATCGGACCTAACGGTGCGGGAAAAACTACGGTATTTAACCTTCTTACCGGAGTATATAAGCCCAATGAAGGGCATGTTGTGTTGGACGGAAAAGACATTACCGGCAAAAGAATTATTGACATCAACCGTACCGGTATTGCGAGAACGTTCCAGAATATTCGATTGTTTAAGGATTTGACCGTACAGGAGAATGTTATGGTAGGTCTTCATAATCAGATTACTTACCCTACCCTGGCCGGAATTTTCAAACTGCCGTCTTATCGTAAGGCGGAAAAAGAGATGCGTGAGCGTTCCATGGAATTGCTGGAGGTGTTCGGCTTGCAGGAAGAGGCAAATACGCTGGCCAGCAACTTGCCCTACGGAAAGCAGCGTAAATTGGAGATTGCCCGCGCGATGGCAACCAATCCGAAACTCCTTCTTTTGGATGAGCCGGCCGCCGGTATGAATCCCAATGAAACGATAGAACTTATGGAAACGATTCGCTTTGTTCGTGACCATTTTAAGATGACAATTCTTTTGATTGAACACGATATGAAACTGGTATCCGGAATTTGCGAAAATCTTACGGTATTAAATTTCGGTCATGTGCTTTGTCAGGGTGAGACAAAGGAAGTGTTGAATAATCCTGAGGTAATCAAGGCATACCTTGGCGAATAAAGTTTGGAAAGGAACGAAAAATTATGGCAATGCTTGAAGTTAAAGATTTGGAAGTCTATTACGGCTTGATTCAGGCAATTAAGGGAGTATCATTTGAAGTTAATCAGGGAGAAGTAATTGCGTTGATTGGTGCCAACGGAGCCGGAAAGACGACAATTCTTCATACCATTACCGGACTCATTCAGCCGAAAGCCGGCAAGGTTTTGTTTGAAGGAACCGACATTACAAAAGTACCCGGACATAAGATCGTATCAATGGGTATGGCCCATGTGCCGGAAGGAAGACGTGTCTTTGCCAATCTTTCCGTTTATCAGAACCTGAAAATGGGAGCCTATACCCAGAAAGATAAAAATGCCATTGAGGAAAATCTGGAGAGAATTTACAAGCATTTCCCCCGATTGGAAGAACGAAAGAATCAGATGGCAGGAACCCTGAGCGGTGGTGAACAGCAGATGCTTGCCATGGGTAGGGCATTGATGAGCAGTCCGAAGATGATTTTGATGGATGAGCCTTCCATGGGACTTTCCCCGCTGTTGGTAAAAGAAGTATTCTCTATCATTGAATACTGCCACGAAAGCGGTATTACAATTTTGCTGGTGGAACAGAACGCAAAGATGGCTTTGGGAATTGCAGACAGGGCTTACGTTTTGGAAACCGGAAACATTACCATGAGCGGTGATGCAAAGGAAATGCTGGAAAATGAAGATGTAAAGAAGGCATACCTTGGTGTATAAGAATTAAGAAAAACAGCCGGAGAACGAAGCAGTCTCCGGCTTTTTTGGTCTTTTTTGATAAGGTTTGAAAACTATTTTACAATAATCAGGCGGTCGCCGGGATAAATGCGGTCGCCGGTCAGGTCATTTTGCTGACGGATGGAGGATACGGGAACATAATATCGTTTTCCGATGTTCCAGAGAGTATCCCCTTCCTTGACAAAGTAAATCACTGCACCGGGAAGATTGTTGATAATTTCCGGCCGGATGGGACTTTCCGAAATGTCCGAAATAATGTCGCAAGTGAGATTTTTGCAGACAAAAGTCTTGAAGCAGATGGAGGCGCGGACTTCAATTTCGCCCTCATTGCTTAAGGAAATACTCAACTTATCCAGCGTGCTTTGGACATTGATTTCCGATTGCTGCGAAATATTGGGAACTTCGATGGTATGGCAAAACGGAATTGCCTGATTTACGGAATAGTAAGGCGCATCATCCCGGCCGGTTACGTAAAGAATCTGAAGGGAAAGTGCACCGCAAATTTTCAGTCCTTCTTCACATACAACCGGCTCATCTGTTTGAATATGGCCACAGGAATGGCAAAGCTGTAAGATGGGCGGCGCATCCCCATCATGGGCAAATTTTCCGGAAAGCTTATAGAGGCTGTTATTGCTTACGCACAATTTCTTTAATCCGGACGGATGGGTTTCGCAGGAATAATCCCGCTCGATACCGTATACATCCGCTAACAGGGTTACACTTTTTTCTTCATACAGCCGGATATTCATATCCATTACCATATCAAGGCCCAGGACTCTCTGCTCGCCGTCGTAATCGGGGCGGGCTTCCAAACTGCAGTGACTGATGGTGTGGTTGATGAAAGGAATCATGGCAGAATTGCTGCCGGTGCATTCCATTTTGCTGTTGTAGGGAATGGAAAAGTCGTATCCGAGAATGGGATTGTCATCGCCTTCTCCCTGGTATAAGACGAAAACCTGCAAATCGCATTTTACGGACAACTGTCCTTCTTCCGGAACAATTTCCAAATCCCCCGGGAACACCTGACTCCAAAGAATGTTTTGAATGTTGGGGTAGTTTTTGGGAAGCTCTGCCTCTTCCCGGATTCTGCAAACATCCTTTTTTAAAACGGACAGTTCCAAAAGTTCTTCTGTTTCATAATGGGATTCCACGGCTGAATCGGACTGAAAATCGGTGGGGAGTTCTTCGTCATAAATCTGCGTCTTTCTTGCAGAAATGTCAATTAGACAACGCAGATTCAGCTTTCTTGAGTTGATGATGTTAACGGAAAGATCCTCTAAGGCCAAATCGGTTTGAATGCTGTCCAAACTTTGAATACCATCCATAAAAAGATTTTCCTCAAAAGGAAAGGCGCCGGAAAGAGAGCACAGGCTGCAGGTGCTGCTATCCGCTTTATATAAGACAGAATAGAAAAGCTTTCCTCTTACGGTAATGTGCTGTTCCATAACCCGCACATCTTCTAAAACAACGTCGCCTTTTTCCAGGAGAATGGAGATGACATCTGTTTTGGAATCGGGAATAATGAAATCTTCATCCAACACAAGTTGGGAAGAGGTCACCGGAAAAATTTTTTCCATATGTAAATTTTGTTTTTTAAGTTCCATAAAAAAAACCTCCCGTACTACAATGAATGTTTCGTTACATTGTATGTATGAGAGGTTTTAATTATGCTAATGATATCCGTATAATGGAATGATTAGAAAACTTTGTTGGCATCAGGCTCTGCGGGGGTAGCAGCGTTCTGCTTCTGCTCCTCTGCGTAATCATCAAATTTCTTAACAACGGCGTCATAAGTATTCTGGCTGATTTCAGGAAGCTTTCCGCCCCACATTTCCTCGGCTTTTTTGAAGCCTTTCAGGAACGCATCACGCATTTCCTCCATCTTGTCAGCGTCGCCGCCGGAAAGTGCCATGGCAAAGTCAAAGATTCTTTCGGAGGTCTGGGTAACACCCCAGTATCCGTCCTCGGCAATATCGGCCTGGGCCTGTGCTCTGGTGGCATCATCCACAACAAGGTCTTCGAAAAGACTCTTTAATCCGTTGGCACGGTTGTACGCGGTTCCCTGTTTGGTCAACAGCTTCTGGACAATATCACTGAGCTGTTTTGTTCTCATTTCTGCATCTGCTTTTAATTTTTCAATAAGTTGTGCATTGTTTGCTGCAGAAGGTTTGGAAGAAGCTTCGGTAGCTGTCTTGGCAGACGCCTCGTATACAGCGGCTTCCTGATTGGTTACATCTGCAGTTACGTTTTCGTTTTTCGCTTCTTTTGTGTTTGCTGCGTAGCTGGTATAAGTTCCGGATACGCTGTTTGTAAGTCCGTTTACATTCATATTTATCCTCTTTCCTGCTGCGTTGTATTTGCGGAGCGCCGGTGGGCCGACTTTGTGCGCAGCCACAAGGTCGAAAGGTAGTTCCTTCTACGCTATACTCCAAATAGAGATACTTCTGAAATTAATATCGGAAAAACTTAGAAAAAATTTATAGCAAATTCAAAAAAAGTTGATTTTTTTTGTTTTTTCGTTAGAATAAAAATTATAGATGTATATTGTATACAAAGTACAAAGAAAAACACGGAGAGAAAATTATGAAACAGCAGGTGGTAAAAAAGGCATATGCAAAGATAAATTTGGGATTGGACGTTGTGGGTAAATTGGAAAATGGATATCATTTGCTCCGGACTCTGATGCAACAGGTGGATTTGTATGATGTCCTGACCCTAACGCCGGAAAAAGAAGGAATTTTTCTTTCCACAAACAGCGAGATTGTAGCGGCGGATGAGGATAATATTGCCTATAAAGCGGCAAAAAAGATGATAGAGGAGTTTTCTCTTCCCGGCGTAAAAATACATTTGGAGAAAAGAATTCCGGTGGCGGCGGGAATGGCCGGCGGAAGCACGGATGCGGCAGCGGTGCTGACGGGAATGAACGAGTTGTTTGAGCTTGGCTTGCCGGAAGGGAAACTTCGAGAAATCGGCGTAAGTCTCGGTGCGGACGTTCCCTTCTGTATTATGGGACATTCTGCCCTAGCGGAGGGAATCGGAGAAGAGCTCACCCCCATAAGCGGGATGCCGGAAATGTGTGTGTTGATTTCCAAACCGCCGATTATGGTCTCCACCAAGTATGTGTTCGAACATTTGGACATCGGGAATCTGGAGCATCCAAGGACCGATGAAATGCTGAAAGCATATGCCGACGGAGATTTGGATTTGGCGATTTCCTACATGGGAAATGTGCTTGAGAGTGTGACGGCAAAGAAATATCCGATGATCGGAGAATTGAAAGAAAAAATGCTTGCGCTGGGAGCGAAGGGGGCGCTTATGAGCGGCAGTGGCCCTACGGTATTTGGTATTTTTGACTGCCCTTCGGAGGCAGAGAAAGCAGAAAAGGCACTAAAGAGTATGTATCCGGATGTTTTTGTGCAGGCGGCCGGATTGGTATAAAAGTCACGTTTGGCCGGGAATGCGGCAAGGAGGAAGATTTGAAAGACGGGAAAAAAGAAAAGAAAGAAAAAGATTTTTTGCTGGTGACTGCGGATGAATATATTCCGCTTCGTGACGTGGTATTTAAAACACTTCGAAAAGCGATCCTAACCGGTGAATTAAAACCCGGAGAACGGCTGATGGAGATTCATCTGGCCAATCGTATGGGTGTCAGCCGTACGCCGATTCGGGAAGCCATACGGATGTTGGAATTGGAGGGGATGGTTACCATGATTCCCCGCCGGGGAGCCGAAGTGGCCCAGATTACCTTCAAAGGACTGAAGGATGTGCTGGAAGTACGGGGAGCATTGGACCGTCTTGCCATTGAACTGGCCTGTGAGAGAATTTCCAAAGAACAGCTTGCCCGTTTGAAGGAAGCCATGTTGGCCTTTGAGAAGTCCATAAAGACAAAAAATGAAAAAGTGATTACCCAGGCAGATGTGCAATTTCATGATATTATCGTGGAAGCCGGGGGCAATGAAAAATTGGCGCAGATGGTTTCCAATCTGTCGGAGCAGGTCTACCGTTATCGCTATGAATGCGTAAAGGATGCATCAAGACACGAGGAACTGATTATGGAACATCGCAGGATGTATGAGAGCATCGAGAAAAAAGACAAGGCAGGTGCAACAGAGGCGGTGAAGCTTCATATCGCAAAGCAGGAAGAAGCAATTATCCGAAACCTTCACTTGGAATAAGGGTCGGAATAAACCGGCGAAAAGGGAATAAACTTAGGAAAAGCATCCCATACTTTTTGAAAGAAGAAAGTGTGGTGGATAATTATGAAACAGAATAAACGATTGGAGATAGGAAAAAGATGTCTCTTGATTTTATATGCAGCGGCCTATCTGGGACTGATATTCCCGGAATTTGAATGGGATGATACCACGGTTTTGGCCGAGGATGAAAACGGCTGTGACCGGACGGGAGAATATAGCAGCGCAGAGTTGCAGGAGGCGGTTTACAGCGCAGAGCAATTAACCTTTTCTTTCCGTTTTTTGGAATGGCTGGAAGAGGAGTAACAAAAATGAGTATAGCGAGGATTGGACATGACAAAAGAGATATTGGTGGCAATTACCGGATTACAGTTTGATAACAGCAGTGAAGCAGAAACGGAAGAAATTAAAACCATTCACGCCGGAGAATACTATCAAAAGGGAGATACCCATTATGTAATGTTTGAAGAGCAGGAGGAAAATACGCAGGAGGCGACCTCCAATCTTTTGAAGATAAAAGAGGGCTTCGTATCCCTGACCAAAAAAGGTCTGGTGAATGTGGTGATGCAGTTCGAAAAAGGGAAAAAAAGCATGACCAGCTATAATACCCCTTACGGAAACATTCTGATGGGCATGGATACACATTTGGTGGAAATGACAAAAGAGGAGGAACATATGAAGGTGGAAATCCGCTATGCTCTTGAGGTGAATTATGAGTATCTTACGGATTGCACCATAAACATTGACGTATATTCCAAAGAAAAAGGATCGGAAATATTCCGACCCTGATTTCTGAATTTTTATAAACAAATTATTTAATCGGCTTTGCACCGGCTTTTTCCTGCGCCTTTTCCATTGCGCGTTTGAAGAAGCCTTTTTTCTTTTCGTCTTTTTTAATGACGGTGCCGTGTACACCTTTGACGCCGATAATGTAGATACCGCTGATTTCTGCTTTGATTTCTTTCTTTACGGGAACTAAATCAAAAATCTGTTCATCACAGAACATGGTCATAATCTGAGGACCGATTTTTACCTTAACCATAGGGGTTTTGATGTTTCTGGCAGCTTTCGGTACCTGCTCAATGATTGAGGCCGGTAGCTGGGCATCTTTGACTTTCATTTTCTTTTTATCAATAACCAAAAGTGAAACAGTCTGTTTGTTTGCTTCCAAAAGCATTTTCTGTTCTGCCTGTTTTTTCTCCAGTTTCTTACCGAGAAAATAAAGAATCGCAAGTAAAACGATGATGACCGCAACAACAATCAGCACAATGTAAAGTGGTTTCAATGTCATTTCCTCCAGTCAAAATATTTCTATGTAACGCCGGATGATTGGTCCTTGCAGTACATATTGCATATTGTAGCATTCTTTGGAATAAAGTGCAATTTATTCTTTCGTAATTCTTCCGCCAAATTAAGGTTCATTTTTTCGTTAAATAATTCGGCAGAAAAAACGCGGGATTATGGAAAACAGTTGCGGGAGAAACCACTTCAATGCTATGATAGAAGGTAGGGAAATAAGACAGGAGGGAGCCATGCAGAAAAGACGAATCCTATGGACAGTTTTGATAATGTGTATGATTTTGGTGACGGAATCCGTGGCTGTTTTTGCGGACCCCTCCATTGATGAGTTGACGGATGAACGGGATGAAACCCAGGAAGAGTTGGATGAGGTAAATGCCACCATTGAAGAATTGGCGGCACAGCAAGGCGATGTATTGGAAGAAATCGAGCAGGTAAATGATGCTCTGGTTCAGATATTGACGGAAATCTCGGTGATTGAATTGCAATTGGAAGAGAAGGAAGTGCAAATCGAAGAAGCGCAGGCGGCCTACCTGGAAGCGGCCATGCGGGAGACGGAGCAGTACAATGCGATGGTGATTCGGATTCAGTATTTGTATGAATCCGGGGACCCGGATTTGCTGTCCATTTACATGGAGACGGGAAGTATTGCGGAAACGCTGGTAAAAGCAGATTATATTGAAGATTTGTATGAATATGACCGGCAGCAGCTGGCCACCTACCAGGCGACGGTGGAGGAAGTGAGCGCTTTAAAGACCCAGCTGGAACAGGAGCAGGCAGAACTTCTGGAACTGCAGGCAGTGTACGAAGAAGAGCAAGCCTATATGGAAGAGGTCATGCTGGAGTTGCAGGAAATTTCCGACAGTTATGATGTGCAGCTGGCGGAAGCAGAAGCATTGGCACAACAGTATGCCGATCAGATAGCGGCGCAGAATGCGGAAATTGCCCGTTTGGAAGAGGAAGAGCGGCGTGCAAGAGAAGAAGCGGAGCGTAGGGCGCGAGAAGAAGCAATGCGTCAGGCGGCTGCCAATTCCGTGGCAAATTCTGCCAATACGGGAACGGTGACAACCACTTCATCAAGCACCTACGATGTGAGTTCCATCTATGCGGCAAACGGCAGCGAACTGGGTAAATCGATTGCGGTATTTGCCTGCCAGTTTATCGGAAATCCTTATGTGCCCGGAGGGACAAGTCTGACGGACGGGGCGGATTGTTCCGGATTTGTGTTCTCTGTTTATCGGGAATTTGGTTATTCCGTGCCAAGAACATCTTACGCACTCCGGTCGGCAGGGGTGGAAGTATCTTACGAAGATGCCCAGCCCGGTGATATTATTTGCTATCCCGGACATGTGGCCATTTATATCGGAAACGGAATGATTGTACATGCCAGTTCCGTGCGTACCGGCATCAAAGTGTCCCGGGCAACGTATCGGGAGATGTTGTGCGTCCGACGAATTATATAAGAGATTACATGATTACTATATGAAATCATAAAAAACAGGAAATTGGTTTTATTACGGAAAGACAGCAGGGGGAGAGTTTATGTTTGAGAAGAAAGAATATGTGGTAACATCCATTGACGGAGATTATGCACATTTGCTGGAGCAGAATAACGATGCGGCGGAAGATAAATTGGTGGCAAGAGCGTTGCTTCCGGAAAATATCCGGGAGGGCAGCCGCCTGGAATATGAGATGATGATGTACCGCCTAACGGAATAAAGGAAAAATACAAAAACAGAGAGGTATGGTTACGGTTATGAAGGTTGTAGTGGCGATTGATTCGTTTAAGGGGTGTATGACGTCCCTGGAGGCAGGCACGTTCATAAAGGAAGCAATTGAAGAAACCTGCGATGCAAAGGTTCAGGTATTTCCCCTTGCAGATGGCGGGGAAGGCACGGTAGAGGCGCTTATGACCTGTATGCATGGTGAGGAAATTCCGGTGACGGTTACAGGACCTTTGGGGGAAAAGGTGGAGTCCTACTACGGAATTTTAGCGGAGAAGAAATTGGCGGTTATGGAAATGGCCAATGTGGCCGGAATCACCATGGTGCCGGAGAAGTCCAAAAATCCGATGAACACCACGACCTACGGTGTGGGCGAAATGATTCTGGATGCGATTGAAAAGGGATGCCGGGAATTTATCGTCGGTATCGGCGGAAGCGCCACCAATGACGGGGGGCTTGGTATGCTGACCGCCCTGGGCGTGGAATTTTATAACAAAGACGGAAAGAAGGCCGGTATTTTCGGAAGAGATGTTCTTCGGGTGGAACGGATTGATACCTCCCGTATGAATCCGCTTTTAAAGGAATGTCATTTTACCATTATGTGTGATGTTACCAATCCTCTTTGCGGGGAGATGGGTAGTTCGGCTATCTACGGGCCCCAGAAAGGTGCTACGGAAAAGACCATTGAACAGATGGACGCAGCCCTGAATAAATATGCCCGTATTATTGCGGAGGCAACCGGAAAATCAGAAGCGGAGAAGGAAGGCGCGGGAGCGGCCGGCGGACTTGGTTTTGCTTTTTTGACGTTTTTAAATACTTCGTTGGGACCGGGTGTTTCCTATATTCTCGATACGCTGGGATTGGATGAAGAGATGAAGGATGCGGATATTGTAATTACCGGGGAAGGCCGATTGGATGCCCAGACCGCGATGGGGAAGGCTCCGGCCGGCGTTGCGGCGATGGCAAAGAAGCATGGCGCAATTGTTTTGGCATTTACCGGTGCAACATCCGAGGATGCAGAGGCTTGTAATAAGGCGGGAATGGATGCGTATTTCAGCATTTGCCGCGGCCCTATGACGGTGGAAGAGGCGATGGACAAAGAAAATGCCCGGCAAAATATTCACATGACGGTGAAGCAGGTATTTAATCTGATTACACATTTGGAAAAACGTACGGATGGGAGATAAATCATGATTTCACTTTTTCGGCCGGGAAGAAATAAACAGTTGAATGAAAAAATTCAGCGAATTGAGATGAACTGCGCCAATAATTACAAGGATGCAGCCCAGATGAACCTACGGGAATATGAAGAAATGTTAACGGAACTTAAGGCATGCGGCAAGGTAAAAGGAAAGGCAGCAGCCTACTACGAGGAACGTCTGGCAGACTTTAAATGTAAAATGGATAAGTACACCCACAAGGACCAAAAGCCGAAATGGTAGGGTGAAAAGGAGATGACAAAACATGGATAATTGTGATTCCTGTAACAATTTGATTTACGATGAAGACTACGAATGCTATGTATGTGATATGAATCTGGATGAGGACGATATGGTGCGCTTTTTGCAGGGAAATACGGCAGAGTGTCCGTTTTACCAATCCAATGATGAATATAAGATAGTGCGCAAGCAGATGTAGCAGACATAAAAGACATAATAAGAGCGGGTACCGATTGGGAGTTTCGGATACCCGCTTTTAAAATGATGTCTCCATTGGTGGAAACCTCCTTCATCTATATAAATTTTTTTGTTTCTTCCCGCGGCGGGAAGAGAACTTCTTGCGATTTGTCTCTGTTGAGACGTTAAACATTTTATATGGTTTATGGTTGGTAAAAATTGGTTAATAACTTAAGACCCCATTGGACTATACCTCTCTTTCGTAGATTTGAATTATTGTTTAAGGATTAGTAAATTCTTTTCTGTAGGTTATGTTATGATTATATAGAATCCCTTGGGAAATGTCAATGCAACTTTATGAACAAACTGTTAATATTCAGTTAATAATCAGTTAATTTGCGTAATTGACAGACAATTTAAAAAGCAAGTGGCACGGCAAACGGGAAAATGCTATAATAAATTCAATTTTTCAAAGCAAAAAAGAGGAAAGAAATTTGGGACGATTAAGAGAAGAATTATTACAATATACAGCGTCGGATTATTATCCGTTTCATATGCCGGGGCATAAAAGAAACAAGGCTTTGGCAGCAGAATTTTTTCCGGAGGCATTGGCCGGATGGTACGGCGTTGATATTACGGAAATCGACGGATTTGACAATATGCATCATGCGGAAGGACTTCTTAAGGAGTCCATGCAGGAACTGGCAGAGTATTACGGCAGTGACGAGACGCGGTATCTGGTAAACGGCAGCAGCAGCGGGGTGCTCATTGCAATTTCTGCGGCGGTAAAGCAGGGAGGAAGCCTGTTGATGATGCGAAGCAGTCACCAGTCTGCCTATCATGCGGTGGAACTGCGGGGAATTAAGGCGTCTTATTTGTACGGAGAGTGGCAGGAAAAAATTCCCTATGGACAGACGGTGAGTCTTGCCGGTCTAAAAGATGCGCTGGCGAAAAATCCGGAAACGGAGGCAGTGTTTTTAACTTCGCCTTCCTATGAGGGTTATAGCCTGCAGCTTCGGGAAATTGCGGATTTTCTTCACGAAAAGGGGATACCGCTCATCGTGGATGCAGCCCATGGGGCACATTTTGGTACGGATGGGCGGCTTCCGGAGAGCGCCGTGCAGGCCGGGGCGGATCTTGTTATCCAGAGTCTTCATAAAACCATGCCGGCACCTACCATGGCGGCTCTTTTGCATTGCAATTACGGGCGGATAAAGCAAGAAAAGGTGCAACGGTTTTATAACATTTATCAGACATCTTCCCCTTCCTACCCCATGATGATGGCTATGGAGTCATGTGTGGAGCTATATAAAAAACAGGGAAAACAGTTGTGGGATTCTTTTTTTGAAATGCGAAAAAAACTTAGCGAAGATTTAAAAGAATTGGAGAATATCGGTGTATGTGATTTCTTCGCAGGGGAGAATCATCCGGAGCCGGGGAAGTTGCTTCTTTACCTGAAAAACAGAAATGACGGGGGAAAACTTCTGGAGAAACTTTTATTGGAAAAATATCATTTGCAGGCGGAAATGGCAACGCCGGCCTATGTGCTTTTGATTTTGACGCCCTTTGATACCGAGGAAGGATACCGGCGTCTGTCAGCGGCCTTGCGGGAAATGGATGGAATGCCCGAGCTGGGCGGCGGTGAAACCGGGGTGGCCGAAGTGCCGGGGACCATGCCAAAAACGTTGCCCCGAAAGGTGATGGAAATTGCCAAGGCGCGGGAAGAGAATCATCGTCTTATCCGGGTGGAAGAAGCGGAAGGGAAAACTGCAGGAGAATACATCACCGTGTATCCTCCGGGACAGCCGCTTTTGGTGCCGGGAGAAGTTTTGGAGAAGGAGCATATAGAATTGTTGCTTTCGTATAGGAAAAACGGTTTTTCCCTGCAGGGCGTAGAGACGGATGAAAAAGGGCAGATGTTGATTAGAGTAACAGAAAATAAAAATCTTTAAATAGTCCCATAAAAAAAAGACTGTGAATCGTATCTATTTTGTCGGGAATGACCGGTGTATGGAAATACCGATTTCATAGCATTAAAAAAGTGAGGAAATAGAAATGATGCGGAAAGTGAAAAAAGTTTTGTTGCTTTTGTCTTTGGTGTTTGTTTTGACCGCTTGCGGAAGTGCCCGGGACGGACAGGAGGTTTCCTTTAGCGAGAATATTTTATTTGGCATAAATAACGGCAGTGCGGGATACGGTAGCTGGTATGATTGCATGGATGCGGATATTATTGTGTACTGCGACGGAAGTATTCAGGTGATGATGGAGAATAATGATGGGAGCGGTGCCTATATTCCTGTGACAACCCTGCACTTGTCGGAGGAGGACTACGAGGAGTTGGCAGAAGTTGCTGACCGGGAGTTGATTTATGAGATGGAAACGGAGTCAAACCGGGATGTATGCGATGGATATTCAAGGTACATTACTTTGTATGATGAAAATGATGAGGTGCTGATTGTCCAGGGCGGTTACATGCCGGAGGGAGAGGAATTCCATGAGGTATACAGTGCGATTAAGGAAATCCTGGAGCCTTACGGAATCACTGAGATTGTGGATGAGTACAGGGCTTATCTGGAAAACTATGATTCTATTTATAGAATGATTGAAGGACGCTGGGTAAGCGAGGGTGGCAGAGATGTGATAGAGGTGGAGACCAGATATGATGAATATCACGAAATCTCCAGCCACTGGATTTCAACACCGGAAACTTACGCGGAAATCCTTATTATGCAGCAGGGATTTGAGTGTGAGTTGTTCGTGCCCCTCGAAGAGCTTGCAGAAAACGAAATGGTTGTCATGATAGACGGAGTAGAAGGCGAATTGGAGATAGATATTAACTTTGTGGTTGATATGAACGGAGAATATATTTATTTCCCGGTACATAACGGTAAAGAATGGGAGTGGGTATGCTTCTATCCTGAAGCGGAATAGATTAAATTTGTATATGTGAAAGAGTACCGCTTGCTTTGTGAAAAAGTGAGCGGTATTATTATGCAACTTTTTGCAAAGAAGTATGTTATAATAAATCAGACAGGAAAGAGAAACTTTCATCGCACAAACACGAAACAGCAGAAACAGACAACAGAAAAAACAGGTAGGGGTTATGAAGAAATACATTATGGCGTTGGACCAGGGGACAACCAGTTCCCGATGTATATTGTTTGACAGGGAAGGCAATTTGTGCGGGGTGGCACAGAAGGAATTTACCCAATAT
>SVFE01000091.1 GCA_015057055.1 Lachnospiraceae bacterium
TTATTCCTGCAGTGTTTATGGAAACGGGCCGGTGTATTGTTTTTGATTCTCGTGTTGACAGCAACATCCATGAGAGTGTGGGTATGCCGTGTATTGCTTGTTTGGTTGGGATTGGTTTTCGGGATATTACTTAAGCTTTTTTATCTCTGGTATGGATTATCCGGCATGGGGCTTTTGCTTGTTGCAGCTCTGCCGCATTACCTGTTTTACTTTATGGCTTATGGCCTTTTATATTGGAATTTTGAAAAAAACAGATTGCGTGTACGGAAGAGTTATTTTCCGGTTTTGATTTCTGTAATAGTTGTCATAATGGGAATTCTTTCGGAAAGTTATGTAAATCCTTTTTTTGTGGGAGGATACCTGAAAATATTTTTTAAATAGAAATTTACAATATCTGGTATTTGGCAAAATACATTTTGCCGATATGTTGTGGAAACGCTCGAAATAGGCATAAAATGGGCATTTTTTGTAAAATTTATTCGTTGCTTTTCTTGTAAAATCTATATATAATGACAACTAGACGACAAAAGATAAGTTTTTTGTACGAAACTGGGGGAAGGTTTTAAGAGTATGCAAAGAGAGATAGACTCGTTTATATCTTATTTACATAATGTGAAACAGTCCTCTACCAATACACAATTATCTTACCAAAGAGACTTGAAAAAGTTTAAGGCTTTTTGTGACAGCAAGGGAATTTCTTCGGTAAAAGAACTTACCGCGAAGGATTTGAAGGCGTATGTTGATGTGATGGGCGAGGAACAGTTTAAACCGGCAACGGTATCCAGAAATATCGCCTCTATCAAAGCGTGGATTCATTTCATGATGGACGAAGGTGTGATAAAGGAAGATATTACCCGTACATTGAAAGTGCCTAAGATTGAGAAGAAGATTCCGGAGATTATGACAATGAGTGAGGTGGTTACTCTTTTGGAGCAGCCTGTTGGTAATAATCCGAAGGAAATCCGTGACAAAGCGATGTTGGAGCTTCTGTATGCAACCGGAATCCGTGTGACGGAGTTGATTTCTCTTAAGATGGAAGATTTGAATTTGCAGATGAATTATATTATCTGTAATGATGGTAATAAAGAGCGAATGATTCCTTTTGGAGCGAAGGCAAGAATGGCCCTGATGCGTTATCTTGAAGAGGTTAGGGATGAGATGCTTGCAGATGCTAAGAGCCATGTGCTTTTTGTGAATTGCTCAGGACAGGCAATGAGCAGACAGGGCTTTTGGAAGTTGATTAAGTACTATGCCAAGAAGGCCGGTATTACGGATGATATCACACCACATACATTGCGGCATTCGTTTGCGGCACATCTTGTGGAAAACGGAGCGGATTTGCGTAGTGTACAGGAGATGCTTGGACATTCGGATATCTCCACGACCCAGATTTACGCCAATATGAATCAGAATAAATTACGTGAAGTATATAAAAGGGCACATCCGAGAGGATAGTCAGATACAAAAAAGACATGACAGTGAGTCATGTCTTTTTTGTATATTGTATGATAACAGAAATTTGCATATAGTAAGATGTTTTTATACCAAATCGGCGATTTCAAGTAATAAGCGTTCGGTATCCGCAAATCCGAGACATGGGTCGGTAATGGATTTACCGTACACATGCTCGCCGATTTTCTGGCTGCCTTCTTCAATATAACTTTCAATCATAACACCCTTTACAAGATTATAGATATCAGGATTCACACGTCTGCTATGGATAACTTCCTTGGTGATACGCATCTGTTCCTTGTATTGCTTGTTGGAGTTGTTATGGTTGGTATCAATAATACATGCCGGATTCATTAAATCGCGTTCGCCGTATAATTCCAAGAGTGTGGTCAGGTCTTCGTAATGATAGTTAGGAAGGCTCCTGCCGTGTTTATTTACAGAACCACGCAAAATTGTATGTGCAAGCGGATTACCTGAAGTTTTTACTTCGTAGCCGCGGTATGTGAATGAATGGCTGTGTTGTGCAGCATATACGGAGTTAAGCATAACGGAGAAGTCACCACTGGTAGGATTTTTCATGCCGGCAGGAATATCAAAACCGCTTACGGTAAGACGGTGCTGCTGGTCCTCTACAGAGCGCGCTCCGATAGCAACATAGGAAAGAATATCACTGACATATCCCCAGTTTTCCGGATATAACATTTCATCGGCACTGGTGAGCCCGGAAACATCCATGGCACGCACATGCATCTCACGCATTGCAAGAAGTCCCTGGCGGAAATCTTCCTTCTTTTCCGGATCGGGCTGATGAACGATACCCTTGTAGCCGTCACCCGTTGTACGCGGCTTGTTGGTATAGATTCGGGGAATCAGGACAAGCCTGTCCTTTACTTTATCATTTACCTTGCTGAGACGTTCCACGTAATCACATACGGAATCAGCGTTGTCAGCTGAACAAGGTCCGACAACTACCAAAAACTTATCACTTTTACCGGTAATAACATCGCTTATCAGTCGGTCACGTTCCTCTTTTAAAGCAACCAACTTGGCAGGAACAGGGAATTCTTCCCTGATTTCTTCGGGAGTCGGCAGCTTTTGTATAAATTCAAAACTCATGTTTCACCTCATTATTGTGTACAGGCATGCGTCTGTGCATATTTTTGCGTTTCAAAAATCCGCATTTCATATTCTAGCACACAACTTACGGGAAAAACATAATTATTTCAATTTTTTTAATATTTTGTGTATTTATGCAGACTAAAGATACAGCAAACCGCAGAAAAACATTGGCCTGCCAGTAAACCGAAAATATATCCGGAAAGCCCCATTTGCGGAATTAATAAGAAAACCGATGCAATCCGGATGAGCAGGGTTCCTACATTGATAAAAAGTGTGGTATAGGTTTTACCGAGTCCGTGAAGGATGCTTCCAAGAGAAGAAGTAATATACAAAAATGGGCAGATGAAGCTCAATTTTACAATAAATTCGCCGGCAGTTGCGCTATGGAATAGGAAATTACCAATCCATTTTCCTGAAAGAAAAAAGAAGGTAGCAAAAAATAAGCCCATAATACAGCAGAATGTAACACTGCGTCTTATTACATGAGCAATGGTATGGTTTCTGCCCGATGCCTGTGCTTCGGAAATACGTGGAAGAAGCAGGACGGAAACTGAGTTGACGAGGGCCGAAGGCAGAAGGATTACGGTCAGCGTCATACCGGTTAATACACCGAATAAGGAAAGGGATTCGGCAGTTGTACAGCCGAATCGTCGCAGCATTTCCGGTATGTATATATTTTCGACATTCTGCAAAAGATTTACAATAATTCGGCTTATGCTCAAGGGCAGAGCCATGGAAAGCAGACTGGTCGCAGTATTGTAAATTGTGGTTTCTTTTACCGGTCCTGTTTGTAACCGGTTTAATTTGGGAAGAATAAAGCAAAGAGATACGATGGTACTTACAACTTCGGCAATGGCGGAGCCGGCAGCTGTTAGTGCAAGCGGTATCTCATAATTATGCATTATATAGAATTGACATAAAAGATAAACACTGCCTACGCGGGCCAGTTGTTCTGTCAGTTGCAGAAGAGCCGGTATCCCTGCTTTTTTCTTTCCATAGAAATATCCGTTTACACAGCAGTGAATGGCGGAAAAGGGAAAGGCAAGTGCCAAAAGGCGAAGCAGGGGAGCAGTTCTTGGTTCCAAAAGTATATTTGCGGAAAGGAAATCCGAAAGAGTATATATTCCGACAGACAGGACGGAAGATACCATAGTAGTAATTGCCAGTCCGCAAAACAGGAAGCGCAGGGAAGTATTTTCATCTTCACTTTTTGCT
>SVFE01000092.1 GCA_015057055.1 Lachnospiraceae bacterium
GAAGACGGCACCCTGGAGTTAGAAACCGACGCCGCACCTGAAGACTACCTATACGACGAGATTGGAAGCGGCTTACTTGTCCGTAAGATAAGAGATACAAAACAAGAACTTTTGCAGTCCTTATCTTTATATTATCGAGTATTATTCTTACATGAAGATGTGAGTGAGTTGCTTGCAGAGGAGTAAGATTTTTATGTATTGGTACGCTCAAGGTTGTGCTAGGGGTATCCCTGTGTGTTATGTATATAGGCGCAAGATTGTGGAATAAGTATCCCTATACACGACCCTCTGTTAACACCGGCACTTAGCGAGGTTTTTTCGAGCTTAGTACCGCTGTGTTATAAAGGGAGCGAGAGCGTGTCGTACATAGGGATACTTATTCCACAATCTAGGGAAAATAAGCACCCACACAGGGATACCCCTAGCACAACCGGGAGTGTAGTAAAACATGAGAAAACTTACAATTGGCAACGTTCAACTGGCGAACAACATTATACTGGCTCCGATGGCAGGTGTTTCTGACCTGCCTTTTCGTTTACTCTGCAAAGAATATGGCGCAGGCCTTGTCTGCATGGAAATGATCAGCGCCAAAGCCATTTACTACAATAATAAGAATACGGACTTGTTGATGGAGATTCATCCCGATGAAGGGCCTGTGTCCCTGCAGTTATTTGGCTCTGACCCTGTGATTATGGGCGAGATGGCAAAGCGTATTGAGGAGCGTCCTTTTGCGATACTGGATGTGAATATGGGCTGTCCGGTTCCGAAGGTTGTTAACAATCATGAAGGATCAGCCCTTATGAAAAACCCGAAACTGGTCGAAGAAATAGTAACGGCACTTGTAAAATCCACTTATAAGCCGGTCACCGTCAAAATCCGCAAGGGATTTGATGAAAACCATGTAAATGCCGTGGAGATAGCAAAGATTGCGGAAGCCTGCGGTGCGGCGGCTGTAGCCGTGCATGGAAGGACAAGGGAACAGTATTATAGCGGAAAAGCCGATTGGGATATTATTGCCCGGGTAAAGGATGCGGTTTCCATTCCTGTAATCGGAAACGGAGATATTGTAGACGAAGACAGTGCAAAAAAGATGCTTGAATATACAAAATGCGACGGCATTATGGTCGGAAGGGCTGCACAGGGCAATCCGTTTATTTTCCGGCAGTTGGCTCATTTTATGGAGACGGGACAAAAATGTGAAAAACCTACGCCACAGCAGATAAAAGATACCATAGTGAAGCATGCGACGCTTTCCGTTGCGTATAAGGGTGAGTATTCAGCAATTAGAGAGATGCGCAAGCATATTGCCTGGTATAGTGCAGGATATCCGAATTCCAGCCGTTTTAGGGCAGAAATGAACGAAATGGAGACTATGGATGATATTTTAGCCATTATGGAAAAAGTGTTTGTATAACCAAGTTACGGTAATGGCATTTCTGATAAAGGAGGAACGGTATGACAATAAGTGTTTGCATGATTGTAAAAAACGAAGAGAAGAATCTGGCCGGCTGTCTGGATTGCTTAACATCCATTGCGGATGAAATCATTATTGTAGATACCGGTTCCGCAGACGGAACGAAGGAGATTGCCTTACAATACACCGACAAGGTATATGATTTCGAATGGATAGATGATTTTTCGGCAGCAAGAAATTTTGCTTTTTCCAAGGCAAGCATGGATTATATCTACAGCGCAGATGCGGACGAAAGACTCGATAAGGAGAATCAGGCTAAGTTTTTGCAGTTGAAGGAAATTCTTCTTCCTGAGATTGAAATTGTCCAGATGTATTATTGCAATCAGCTTGAGAATAATACCATTTACAGTTTCGATAAGGAATACCGTCCGAAACTCTATAAACGCCTGCGTGAGTTTATATGGCGTGAAAAAATACATGAGGCAGTTACACTTAGTCCGATTGTATATGACAGCGATATTGAGATTATCCACAAACCGCATGGAAACCATGGTGGCAGGGATTTACAGATTTTTGCAAAAATGGTGGCAAATGAGGAAACGATATCTAAGCGCCTTCGTGAAATTTATGCAAAAGAGTTGTTTATTGTTGGCAAAGAAGATGATTTTGCAAAAGCGGAAGAGTTCTTTAAGCAATGGGTGGAAGAAGCCGCTGATGAGGATGAGTTAAAGCAGGCCGCCTGTGTGCTTGCAAGGTATTACCGCACAAAAGGCGATACTGCTGGATTTTTCAAGTATGCCCTGAAAGTAACGGTGCTAGGCGGATGCAGTGAGATGTGCTGCGAAATCGGACAGTTTTACTATGATTGCAAAGATTATGCTGAAGCAGCTATGTGGTTTTATAACGCTGCGAATGAAACAGAGGCGTTACTAAGCCTTGCTTATAAGGAGGAGATTCCGAATAAGCGCTTGGAGGAGATTAACAGCAAGTAATAAATTTCTGACAGAACGAATAGAACGGTACAAACCTGCATACTAATGGATATGGAAAAAATTATGATCCGCTGTGGTGCAGACTATTTACAATATGAATTTCCGAAAAGGAAATGGTATAAAATCTTACAATATAACCGCGTCGCCATGATGCGGTTAGTTTTTGCGGACAAGGATGTACTCGATACGGATATTGGGATTGAAATATATGAAGATTATGAGGAAAACCCCATATACCGTGTGGAAGAAGAGTTTCGCGCCAAATTATATGAGGCAATGCTTTTGCAATATGCAAAGAACTGCAAAAATGTCGAGCATCTGATAGTTATGGATAATGGTGATGATTTGTCGGAATTTCTGTACCGGTTGTCTGAAAACCGAAATTATCTTTCCGTGATAACTCCGAATCCTGAGCGGTATGAAAACGTAGCAGAGCATATGGAAGAAAATTACGGCTTAATGCCAATGTTTTTTTCTTCCTGTAAAGAGTTGTTGCGTTATATGAAACAGATGCCGGAAAAGAAAAAAACACTTTTTATTTCGGGGAATCCGGATGAGGAAAAAGAAAAAGATAAAGGATCAAAAAAGGCTGATAAATATATGGCGTCGGTTGTATGCGCGCTGCCAATGGACAGCATTTTGCTGGATTTTAGTAATGATAGTATCTACCGTGACCTGATATTTAAGAAAAGATTGAAAATTACCTATGCAAGTATCCCCATTTTCCTTGACAATATCGTGAAAAATCGGTATAATGCCGTAGTTAATGAGGGTATTACAATCCAGGTAAAAAATGATAAAAAACAAGTTTGGAGAAGGAAAGGGAATGAAGATGGAAGAAAAGAAAAATATCCTGACTTATGAAGGCCTCAAAAAATATGAGGATGAACTTCAGGATTTAAAGGTAAATAAGAGACAGGAAGTTGCCCAGAAGATTAAAGAAGCAAGAGAACAGGGCGATTTATCCGAAAATGCAGAATACGATGCAGCCAAAGATGAGCAGCGTGATATCGAAGCAAGAATCGAAGAATTAGAGAAGATTTTAAAGAATGCAGAAGTTATTGTAGAAGAGGAAGTAGATCTTGATACTATCAATATCGGATGCCGTGTAAAAGTATTGGACGTAGAATACAATGAAGAATGCGATTACAAGATTGTCGGTTCTACTGAAGCAAACAGCTTAAAAGGTAAGATTTCCAACGAATCACCGGTTGGTAAAGCATTAATCGGTGCAAAAGTAGGCGATACTGTATCTGTAGAAACACAGGCAGGCGTATTCCAGTATAAAGTATTAGAGATCCAGAGATCTAACTAGGAGAGAAAACAATGGGAG
>SVFE01000037.1 GCA_015057055.1 Lachnospiraceae bacterium
TAGAATTATGTTCCAATATTCGAAAATAGTAATCAACATCTACCAGCCACTTTAAGTTTTCATCCATTAAAATTCCTTTGTTTCTTATTAAAGTGGCGCTAGGAGCACCAATCATATTAACCAAAAACAAATTACGATAGTCTTCTTTTAACTGACTTTCTTCCAACGCCGAAATACATCTTTCGTATGTTTTTTCTTTGTTAACTTTTCCATCCCTTTCATATACCGTCTCCCTGGTACCACAAAAAAACAAATCTGCATTTTCATTTTCATCCAATGCTTTTACCATCGTTTCTAAACTATTCGCTGAGCCGAAACAATCATCATGATGCATGACTTTAATATAACTTCCTTTTGCCAATTTAATCGTCTCATTGGTGTTTTTTGTCGGCCCGAGAGCAACTTTATTTTTATGATACTGAATCGGCAATTGACAATATTTTTTTACCGTTTCTTTAATACGGTCATCTATCGAATCATCACAAATAATTACCTCGAAATCTCGGTAAGTCTGATTTTCTATGGACTTTAACAGACGTTCCAAGCTTTGCACATTATTATACGTCGGAATACAAATCGAAACCATTTATATCTTCTCCCAATGTTCTTCATACAAAAGACTTTTCTTATTCTCATCTCCATACCAGCGGTTAGGGGCAATCACATTTTTAGCATCACCCAAAAACTGAGCCCACCAAGAGAAGGAGCTATTTGAAATAATATAGGACGAAAAAGAACTCATAAGAATTAATTCTTCGTAATCATTTTCTATGTTTTCTACAACAACTACATCCTCAGTATTTCGATAAAGTTCTCTAACATAATTCTTATCATCTGAAAAAACATAAAATATTGGATTTTCCATTTTATTACGATATAATTCCATTGCTTTTTCATAATAAGAA
This sequence comes from Lachnospiraceae bacterium, assembly GCA_015057055.1. GTDB lineage: Bacteria > Bacillota > Clostridia > Lachnospirales > Lachnospiraceae > NK4A136. The sequence goes on from SVFE01000037.1 coordinate 906, forward strand.
TCCGTACACACCTCATGCATCTGATCCCCGACATAATCTCCTCTTCTGATGTGGACACATACTGCGTTATCTTTTTCAAACACAGTCTTCCATGCATTTAATTGTTCACTCAACTGATATTTTCCAACTATTTCGTTTCGAAGTATATCCTTAATTTTTCTCGCAAATTGAGGGATCTGCCAATAACCAAACAAAATGTTTTCTTTCTCTGCAATATCTTCGTTTTTTACGGATTCGTTATCTACAATCAAATTAAAATGTATTCCCTTTTTCCGAAGTTTCTTCCCTTTCGTCTTCTCCAACCATTCGTAATATCGACCTCTGGCGCGACGTCGTACCCACTTAGGCGCCAATATTTTTTCAAATTTTTCACCCTTTTCCCCGGTTAACTGCAGGTACTCTTCTTCTTTTGTAATAATACCGGTATATTCTAGAGAAAAATTCCCTAACGCATCGTCAAAACCCGCATTATGCTTCATATCTGCCTTTGTAATATGGCTGTAATCTAACCACAATTCCATTTGGTTCTTTTCTGCCAGATATCTCGCGTATGCATAGGTAAATAATTGGTTGCACATGCCAACGTTCATTGTTCTGACTATTATTTTCCCTTTTGTTTTGTTCCCTACCACAGCAAACACCTAAGTACCCTTCTTCGTAATTTTATTATATATCCCTTCAAAACCACTTATAAATTTGTATAGTCCAAAACTGATTAAAAAACTTTTCATACGGATTCTTTTTGCCAACGGCCATTTTTGTTTTACAAAATGCTCCGTATAAAAAATCCGGTACCAGCGTTTCAATTCGCTTCGAACAAAAGCATCTTTGATCTTCTCATAAAGTCGAATTGCGGAATACATGGTCAGGCTGATTTCTTTTTGATACAATTCCTGCTCGCCCTTGGACAGATAAAACTGCATTCTCTCGCTTCCGCACTCCATAATTGCTACATAATTTTTATTTCCATGCTCACTCATGATGCTACTTGCTCTTTGTCGATAAAAGTATAACGGTATCTTCATATAAACAATTTTATTTGCTCTATATATTAATTTGTAAGTCGTATACCCATCCTCAAATATTTTTCCTTTAGGATAACGAACACCTTGTCTCTTATCTCCAAATAAATTTGCACGATATAATTTATTCCAAGCGACCATACAAACCGTCATTTGTCCAACGGTATAAAACATATTCTCCGCTTCCTGCTTACTCATCTCATTGCATTCATACGAAGATATCGTTTCCTTTTGTCCCGGCGCCTCCCAGCGTGGTGTTCCGTCCTCCTCTGTTTCCACAAAATCGCACCAAACCATATCAGCTCCGTAGTCCTTCGAAGCTTTCCACAATTGTTCTATCATCTGAACATGGATAAAATCGTCCGAATCCACAAAGACAATCCAATCTCCCGTTGCTGCTTCCAATCCCACATTTCTGGCATCGGACAATCCGCCGTTTTCTTTATGAATCACCTTAATTCGGTGATCCTTTTTCGCATATTCCTCACAGATTTCTCCGCAGGAATCCGGCGAACCGTCATCAACTAAGATAATTTCCAAAGGTTCATAGGTTTGATTTATAATACTATCCAAACAACAGGAAAGATATTTTTCCACTTTATAAATTGGTACAATCACACTGATTTTTTCTGCCATAATTGTTCCTTTCCTCTGCCTTGGCACCATTAATACAGTCGAAACACTTTCAGAAATGCTCGTTTGCACTTCGCAATAAAATAACCTCTCTTTGCCCTGCGAAGTAACGATTCAAACTTCTTTTCCATAGCGGCATCTTCTTCATCAAATTCATAAAACCATAAGGCTTCCTGCACATGATTTTCTTTTGCCGTCTGATAAAAGGGCATGCACGCTTCCTTAGATATCTTTGTCCTATTTTCATACAAAGAACGAAAATCCGGATAATGGCGAATCACGGAAAGATTTCTATGTTCTTTGGAAACACTTAATTCTACGCTATATCCCAACACATTAGAGCTTGCTTTTTGAATCTCGTCGATAGCATTCCATGAGGAGCCGCTGACCTGACGATACGCTCCCATGGGCTGTGGCAGATAGTACATCTTTCCATGTTGAAAAAGCCAGAACGTTATGTTGTTATCATCAAAACTTTTTGCCAGGATTCCGGTGGGCTGATTTTGCCTATAAATATTACGAAATAAAATTGCATTGGCCTGCAAAAACATCAACGGCCAATACTGCTGCAACGTAATCTTTCTTTCTTTTTTTGCCTTACAAAGCAAGACTTTTTCTCCGGTTTCATAAGTCAAAAACAAATTGTGTGCACACATAACACAATCCTGATTTTCTTCTTTTTCCAGAACATCCACCTGTCTTTGCAATTTGGTTTCGTCCAGATAATAATCGTCTCCATCCAAAAAACAACAGTATTCTCCCGTAGCCTTTTCCAGCAAATTTAACCGATTTGCCGCCGAACGCTCCACCCGGTTGTATTCTTTACCGCTCTCTCTTGGCATGACAAAGAGTTTTATCTTTTCCGGGTACCGCGACTGATATTCTTTTATGATTTCTATGGTTCCGTCCGTAGAACCGTCATCTCCCACCAACACTTCATGGGAAAAATTTGTTTTCTGCATCAAGACGCTATCCAGCGTCTGTCTGATATATTTTTCCAGATTATATGTGGTTATCAACACACTGACTTTCAAATTTTCCACCTGTACTTTTTATTTTTTTTGCAAATCATGAATGGAAGGTACCCAGCGAAGAAACGGAATCCGATGAATGCCATGCAGTATCTGACGAATTCGTTTTCCGTTGTTATCAAAATTTTGTTCCGGTTTTTGATACCTTGCCGGCTCATTTTCCGCCACCTGTTGCATTATTAGAATCCACTTTGGAATGATATTCTCCGGAAGGAAGAAATTTCTTGCAAATTCCTTCGCTTTTTCCCCCATGGTTTCATTCAATTCCTCATCCTTTAGCAATTGAATGATTGCTGTAGGCAATTCACTAATATCCGAATATAAGATACCGGTTTCTCCGCTTTTTACCGTATCCACTAGTCCGTTCTTTCTCCGGGACACCACCGGCACTCCGCAAGCCTCCATTTCAATTGCCACCAGGCAAAAGGTTTCCGTTGCCATAGGATTGGCAACTCCCACCGCAGATTCTTTCATTACATCGTATTTTTCATCGCCTAAGATACCGTGAAAAACAACACTATCCAAAACATTACCGCTATCGTCACAAATCCCCGGCATAAACCGTTCTTCATACTCTTTTTCCGCTATACCGTATTTTCCCATAACACTGTGTTTGTCATACAATTTTCCGGAACCAATCACATGAAGTTTTGCCGTGGGGACTTCCTCTACAATTCTTTTCCATACATCCGTCAACAAATGAAAATTCTTATCATAGGTAAGACTCCCCATAAACGTTACGTTTTTGGTTTGATTGCTTCCTCGCACTTTCTCCTTCGAAGGCGGAACAAAAATATTCCAAATGTAATCCATCTTTTCAATGATGGTATCATCAATATAGTAATCGTACATCTCCCGACTGACACTGATGATTCGACGAACACTCTTCATTTCTGAAAAAAGCTTAATTTCCGGATAACTAAGTTTATTGTGCATCCAAACGATATATTTCAACGCATGCTTTTTTAGTTCTTCGTAAACGGAATCTTCCTGATGATTTCGAAGAAGAACCACTTCTTTTTTATCCTTTTCTATCTCCCCTAGCGCCTCTTCTATCGAAGAAACATATTTGCAGTTTTGGCAGGGCAAGTTGTTTTTTTGAAAGCTATAAACCGTCATGTCGATTTCCGGACGCAAATCCAAATATTTCATCAGCAAAATAAAACAAAATGCCGTACCTCCCACCCCGGGGTTCCCCAACTCCGGATGCAGCAAATCAATCTCCCTTGCTTCCTCTTCCTGAAACAAAATCGCCAGTTTTACTTTTTCCTTTTTCGTTTCCACGATTTAATTCTCCTCAAAAAAGCTTTCATCAATCACTTGATTGTGTCCGTTTTCCATATAGCCGGAATCTAGCATTTCCATAATATGGGGCGCCATCTCCTTTGCAGTGACCACTCTTTTTAGGCTGCTTTCCATCGCATTCAATTCTTTGATATGAGGATCCATATTGTCCAAAAACTTCGTATCCATCATAATCGGGGATACCGCATTTATCTTTAAATTCTTATTTCCAAATTCTGCCGCTGCCGCTTTCATAGCTCCCAGCAACGCATATTTTGTAATAATATAATCTGCCATAAATTTGGGCGGAAGTTCCTGTGCTACATAAGAAGAAAGCATCACCAACACTTTGTTTCCGTATTCTTTTTTCATAAACGGAAGGAAATGTCTGGTAATGGTTAAAAACGAAAATAACTGCACATTCATTTGGCTTCGAATATAATCCGTATTGATTTCTTTATAACGCATATAATCAAATTTCATAGCCGGAAAATGCAAAATATAATTGGGATATTTTATCCTGGCTTCCACCTGATTAATCAGGGCAATGCTCTGATTTTCATCCGTCAAATCCGCTTTTATCGGTATAATATCCACACTGCTTAAATCGGAAGCCAGCTTCTCCAATGCATCTTTACTACTGTTATAATGAGCTAAGATTAACGGTGCATCCTTAGCATTCTTTCTGTATTTTCCTGCAATTTGTTTGATACATTCCATTCCGATGTCGGAGGACGCTCCGATGATCAGATATTTCTTTCTGTCTTCCATTTCCATAAAAACAACCTTTCAATATTACAATTTCTACTTATTTATCCGAAGAATCCCGTTCCCGAATAATGTACTGGGGACGCTCTTTGATTTCATCATAAATTTTTGCAATATATACTCCCACAATACCAATGGAGAATAAAATACATCCCGTGGAAATTACCTGCAAAACAATGGTCGTGGGATAACCTGCCACCGCTGCTCCCATAAAATAATCCACGATAGCATCAATCGCCAATGCCAAGCCGCCAATCAAGAAAAGAACTCCTACAGTAACAATCATGTAAAGCGGTGCAAATGTAAAGGAAATCAAATTACGAAACGCATACTTTATTAACGAGAAAAACGACCACTTGGTCTCTCCCGCTACGCGTTCCTGTACTTCGTATTCCACACTGGTTGTCCGAAAACCGACCCAGAAGGACAATGCTCTAAAAAATGTATTGCGTTCCTTCAAAGCGCAAAGTACATCTACCACTTTGCGGTCCATCAATTTGTAATCTGAGGTATTGTTCATATCAATGCCCATAAATCCACTTATCATTTTATAAAAGGAACCTGCCAGCATTTTATGAAATAACGACTCTTTTCCTCGGGAAGATTTAACCCCTTCCACCACCTCATATCCTTGTTTCCAGAGAGAAACCATTTCCATTATTACCTCAGGCGGATGTTGCAAATCCGCATCCAGCACCACAACCGCATCTCCCTTTGCTTCGTGAAGACCTGCAAATATTGCGGCTTCTTTTCCGAAATTTCTGGAAAAAGAAGCAAAATGCGCATTGCTTTTCTCTTTACACAGATTCTTTATTTTTTCCAGTGTCGTATCCTTAGAACCATCATCCACAAAAATATACTCTTTTTCCACGGACAAATCTTTTAATCGTTCCTCTGTCACTTCATAAAATTGTTCAATTACCGTCTCTTCGTTATAGCATGGTACCACGATTGATAAAAGTGCCATTATCCCATTCCCTTTCTAATTTGTAATCCTATAGTCAAGATTAAATTTACAATGATTCCGATAACCAGAATCGTATAAATCACTTTTTTCATCCACGGCTTCTCACATTTTTTTGCCATAAGGAAAATATTCACCATAAAAGCAAAATACATAAAAATCAAGGTTCTGTGCCAGGAAGAAAACATGGTCGGGCTCAGCATCAGTGCCATTCGAACAGCAAACCCGCACCCCAGTGCCCAAATTGCAGCCAGTTTTAACTTTAGCTGCGGATAAATTCTCCATAAGGTATAAACCGATGCAATAATAAAGACGATAAGACCAATCACTTCTGCCATTTGAACAAACATGATTTTTCCGTCGGTCATATAAATCGCCGGATACGCAAAATCATAGCGTGTCTTTTTCCCAATCAGAAAATCTTTCACAAAATAGCAGCCGGTATAAATCACATCAATACACACCGGTAAAAGTGCCATCACTTTATCCCGCTTTCTTTGGGCAACTTTAATTCCCTCATAAGCCACCAGCAAAGAAAAAAGGAAGAAAATCACGTCCGGAATGGCTACAAAATGTTCAAAAACGAATACTGCACATAGCCTTGCTTTTTCTAAAATATTTAAATCAAAAAATTCCGGCATCCAGTTTTCTGCTTCCATAATGGTTCTTTCATCATTTCCGGGAGCACTCATAGCAAATACGATTCCGGCGATTCCGATTACCGTGCCAAATATCTCATAGCCGCATTTTCGTTTTTCCCATATTGCAAACCAAATTGCCATGGCCAGTGTCAAAAATAACATTGTGGCAGACATTTCACAATTAGCCGTAAAAATCATTGCCAATGTATAGCCAACATACTGTAACCAAGAAACCCGTTCTCCACGATAGCGTCTTACCGCTCCGCTGAGTACATACAAAAGGGTAGCTAACGGCCACATATAATTAAGCGAAGTACAAATCCATCCTGCTGAGCCAACATGCATGTAAGGATACATTGCCACAATCAGGAACAGTAAAATATGATGTTTGTCTTTTTTCTCTCCAATTAAAATAACCGAGAGTGAATGATACAACAAAATGCAAATCAGGGTATCTAAAATCTGCCAAACCCAAAACGGCATGTCAATCAACGTAAACAAAATTGCTTCCGACAAGACTCTTGAAGAATCTGTTTCATAACGATGAACCAACAAATCCCAAAGAGAATCCCATTGGCTTCTTACAATAACAAAAAAAGAATCATCATTTGTAAAGCCGACAAAAGTAAGATGAAGCAAGAAAAAGAATATTCCGTTTACGAACATCATTGTTGCGTACCAATTTGTGTTCTGTTCTTTTACTAGTTTCATATCAATTCGTTACTCCTGCTATTTTCTATATTTGGAAAGAGTTTGTGCTTTTACTTTATTAAACTGATGCATAGGCTTCTTTACAATATCCAAGACCCCTTGTATTTTTCTCGCATCTTTCATTTTCTTTTGATAATCCCGACCTAAATATACCATATTTCTTCGAATTGCATGTTCTTTATCCTGTTCAAACACAGAAAGAAGAAATTTTTCTGCATAATCCGGTTCTAAATATTGTTTAGCCTGACTGCTTTCCGTTATGATTGGAGCTTTTATCATCTCCAAATACAGTTCTTCATTTTCATTTATTTCTTTTACCTTGGCCAATACTTCATCCATGCATGAAAACTCATGGCAATTAACAAAGGCTTTCGGATTAAATTCTTCTCCGATTCGAGGGCTTCCCCAATAAATCGGAATGGTATCTCCCGCAAACGCTTCCATAATTTTTTCTGTAGTATAACCGCTCATGGTAGAGTTTTCAAAAGCAATGGTAAAACGATATTGCTTCACAAATGCATTTTTATCTTTTACCGGTCCACCGACATTGTTTCGATACCTTCCACCGGAATCCACCGTCTGATAAGAATTTAAAATATCCAACATTTTTTCCCGCTCACCGGCTGCATTTGGATTTGATACCACAAAATTGCAAAATTTTGTTTTATTCAAATAATATTCATCTGAATACTCATGCTTTTTCAGAGCCGCCGGAATACATTCTTCATACAAAACATACAACGGAAGTCTAAGATAACGATCCTCAAAATCAATGTAATGAAATCCCATTGCATAGTCATATAGATTGAAATCCGGAACAATATTTTCTCCCAAAAATAGTATCTTTACACAATCTTGATACTTAAAATGCTTGTTACCGAAACAACTACAAAACAAATAATCCGGTTCATCACTAATTTCTACTTCATAATACTTTTTTAAAATATTATAAAAATAATTATCTTCTTTGACTAAATCCGGCCAAAAATCAATAAAATTAATTTTGATTTTTTTCATTCTTCCTTCGTCCTTTCCATTGGTTTACTATATACGTAATAAAATCCACACCTATCAGCATCATCCAAACTCCATTTTTATTTACGTAAGGAATGAAGGCTTCTGCCAAAGAATATACAGAAAAACCAATTACTAATAACATTCCCCATGCATTTTTTTCAGCATATAGTTTTCGATATATCACAAACAAAACAAACAAATAGATTACGAAAAATAAAATTCCTTCATTATAAAGCGTATTAATAAACCCAACCTCTGTTGCTTCCATAAAGTCTTTGTATCCAAAAAGAGATGGGATATAATGATGAAATACTTTATTTACATATGCGAGGCGTCCAGTCGTCAAATCACTGATAACACGCCAAAAAACATTTTCCACGTGCATACCTTCATAATTAACTTTCATGAAAACTCCGGCAGTAAAAATCAATGCTAATTCAGCCAGAATCACCCCAGCCCCTCCGTAGTATATAATTTTATTCTTTTTTTCGCTCTTGCAATATTTTATAAAGCAACATGCCATATAACATGCAATTGTAACGGCAATTCCCATTTTAGAATTAGCCAACAACATCAACGAAAAAACTATAAGATAAGCAATCGTTCCCTTCCAAAATGGTAACTGTTCTCCATATAAATAGTAACCAAATGCCAAAAGACGAAAAACAAAAAAAGAAAAACCATTAGGATGGAAAAAACCAAAACAAAATCTTCGTTCCAATTCATTCCGAAATACTCCGTCAATATATAACTCGTTATGCACCCCAAAGAAAGATAATACTCCAGTTATGAGCATAACTATCAGCGTCCCCCAAAAGAACAGTTTTATTACCTTCTCGCGGTTCATATCCCGTCCAGCCAAGAGAATTAGTACAATGCGAAGAATTAGAGCAGAATTCTGAAAATAATAACAAAGCAATCCATACATTCCAAATACAACAAACAAAGGAATATCTTTTTTCCAATTTGCACTCAACATAATTTTAAGACAAAAGCAAATCATTCCAATGATAATAACAAGCGGTTCTTGATACCCGCCATAGGCATATCCGGAGAAAGAAACGGTAAATTCACAAAATATACCAATCCAAAAAAAGATTTCTGCAAGACACCGTATTTTATTCCTTACCTTTTCTTCTTTTACCAATAACATTTATTCTCCACGATCTCGCTTCCTTGCTTCAAATGATCACAATCCAGCGGATATCTCCATTCATCGTTATATATATCATTTAATTCCGAAAAATTGTCCCAACGGCTCCCTTTAACGCCAAATAATAGTTGCAACGCCCCGCCCACATGAATAGCTTGCTTACCGGCAGCCTTTATTTTGGCAGCCAACGGTAATCCGTAAGCTCCACACGCAATAAGCGCAATATCAAAATCTTCCTTTAAAGCCTCTTCCACCATATAATCCAAAGCGTCAAACCAAGTAGCAAATCTTTCATCCGGATTGTTGGATAAAGTTTGAACAGCCTTTACACATCTCAATTCAAACTCCGGCAAAATATCCGTACCGGGAAACAATTTTTCCCGCTTTTCGTACTGCATCAAAATACTATCTTTAAAAGGATGGATACAAACTATCTTTTTCCCTTTTAAACTCCGACTCCATGGTGCATCTTTACAATACCAAGGTTCTAATCCTTCCAATCTTCCGCATATCACATCGTCTTTTCCATGATGCTTTATCATATAGTCTTCCATTTGATTAAACCACACTCCGATTAAATCCATTTCCTGTAAAGATTTCTGCATACAATCGTTGAATTGGTCAAATTGTTCCATGTCGCCATAAAATCCGGACAAACAAATAAGTAGGCTTCTGGCGGATTCTTTCTGGGTCGTCTTTTTCTCCTCCTCCGGATGACAAGCAATCATAGCTTTTAATTCCGTCCCACCGATTCTTCCGGCGGCAAAGGGCTTTCCGGATAAAATCAGTTTCTCTAATTGCTCGTTGGTTTCCTGAATGGAAAGAATTTTTTTATCATAATATTTTCCGTTATGATGATGAATCCCCATATGAACATCCATAAATTTACGTATTTTCCAATAGATTCTTTTATATTTCCATTCAAAGCTCATATCGGGCCTCCCTGATTTGTTACATTAAAATCCAATTTTCTCTGGCCAATGCCACTTCTTCATCGGTCTTATAATTTTTTGGGGCTATCACTATGCTTCCCTCTTTTTCTCCCAGCACCGCGCCCCAATAACTAAAAGAACTGTTTGCAATAATCGCATGCTTGCAGTCGGAAATCAACATCATATCCGTATAACTGGTCTTTCCCTCGTTATGCACCGGGGTATAGTTCTCCAAAAAAGAAAACTCCTTTTGAATATACTCCATATCATCCGAAAAGATATAAAACTTAGGATTCTCTGTCTTCTCACAAATGAACTCAATTGCACGTCGGTAATAATCACTGCCGAGGACATCAAATACGGTGCCCACGTAGTCACCACGTCGCACATGGATGGCCACACTGTTTTCCTTTCTCATCTCCTGTTGCAACCGAACTATCTTTTCATCGGTCTGCTTCGGAAAGGAAAATGCCGCTTTAATTTCCTTTTCACATTCTTTTAAGTATTCATCGGAGCAAAAAACACCCTCGATGTACCAATCTTTTTTGATATCCAAATCCTCATACACTTCATTCTTTCGATACTGGGTTTCTCCAAAATCGAAAATATGTGATGCTGAGGTATCCTTTTTTCTTTTTCTATTTTTTCGCGCAGCATTCTTTCGGGAAAAATACCGAAGAAAGGCAAAGGGATAATATCTTGGGAAATATTGATGCACTCTTGCGATTTCTTCATAGGACGCATAGGGCATCTGTATTCCAAACACTTTTTCCAATTCATATCCCTGGTGTTCCTTATAGTTTCGGTCAAACCAGGTAATATCCGCTTTTAAGTGCCCGGGATACTTTTTTTTCATATACTGGTAAAAGGCATATTGAAACATCTGGTTTCCCAATCCGCCATGAAAACGAACAATAATCACAACCGTTCTCCTTTTTTAAATTTTTGATACAAAAGGGCAATTTCCTTGGCGTTCTGATTTCCGGTAAAATTGGTAACCGCCCTATTTTTGCCGGCCTCTCCCATTTTTTTCCGCAAATCTTCATCCTCTATCAACCATTTCATGGAAGCCACCAGCTTATCTTCCTCTTCATATAAGATACCGGTGATTTCATCCAAAACAATTTCTGATGTACCGCCGCTTCGATAACCGATTACCGGAAGACCGTGTAACATGTACTCCACTGTCACTAATCCGAATCCTTCGTATTTGGAAGCAATCATTCCCACATCCATCTTTTTCAAAAAAGAGGAAACATCTTTCTGGTACCCTGGTAACTTCACTTCCTCTAACCGATGTTTTTCAATATAGGACTGCAATTCTTTCGTATACTTTTCCTTACCCTCGCCCACAAGATATAATTCAAAATTACGAATTCCTTGTTCTTTTAATTTTCTACAGGCTTTCAGCAAAGAAAGTTGTCTTTTCATCGGAAAAAAATAACCCACGTAACAAAATCGCACAATTTCATCCGCTTTGTTTCTGTTTGCTTCCGATACCTCCATGCTGACACCATCGTAAATTCGAAGGATATGAGCCCCAGGATATTTTTCCTGATAGTTTTCTTTTAAACTGTCAGAAATGGTAAGGAGGCAATCCGCCGTTTCATAATACTCCTTTACCCTTTTGGAAGAATAGAAATATTTCATACCAAAGTGTTCTTTGGAAAACTCACGAATATGCCAAAGATGCTTACAATTTAATTTTTTTGCCAAAACTGCACCATGGCCAATTACGCTGGAATTCGAATGAATCACGTCAATCTTGCAATCCTTTAAACGCTGATACAATTCTTCTGTTTCTGCGGCAATCTGTTTTCTTCGCAGAATCTTTTTCACGAAGAAACGCATTGGCGATGTATACACTGCCTGCCACTGGGTAATGGGTGAAATAATACAGGGAACTCCTATTTTTTTCAATTCCCGGCTCATCTCTCCTTCCCCTGGAATCACCAGCATCGGTTCTTCCCCATACTCCGTTTTCAATAATTTAATTAACTGAAACAGTGCTTTATTGGCGCCATACATGTTATCGTAATGGGTGATAAAGAGAATTTTCATGCTTCGTTAATCACTTCTTCCTTTATTCTTTGGTTTGCCACTCCATCTTTGATTTCATAAATCGCATCACAGTTTCGGATGGTGGTAAGTCTGTGAGCAACAATAATCATTGTCTTGGTGCCGTGAAGGGAATCAATAGACTCCATTACTGCGGTTTCTGTTTCGGTATCCAACGCACTGGTTGCCTCATCCAATACCAAAATTTCCGGATTTTCATAAAGCGCCCGCGCAATGGCAATACGTTGTCTCTGTCCTCCGGACAAACGAACGCCCCTCTCTCCAACCATGGTATCCAGACCTTCTTCCAAGCCTCTTACAAATTCAGCAAGCTGTGCTTCTTCCAAGGCTTTCCAAATTTTCTCTTCATCAATTTTATCTTCGTAAATACCAAAGGCTACGTTGTTTCGAATGGTATCATCCGTCAAATACACTGCCTGAGGAACATAGCCGATGATTTTGGACCAGCCGGGCAAATTTTCATATACATCTTTTCCGTCTAATAAAATTTGTCCCTTTTGGGGTTTCAATAGTCCCAGCACCACATCCGCCAAGGTCGTTTTTCCTGCTCCGGAGGGACCAATTAGGGCAATGGACTGCCCCTTCTTTATGTTAATGGAAAGGTCTCTCAATACCGCTTCCTGACCGGTGGGATACTTCCATGTAATCTTATCAATCAACAAATTTTCTTTGTATTCCAACTTTTCTTTGCTTTCATCTTCCTCGTAAGAATACTGGTAAGTAGTTTCCTTTTCGATGGTTTTTAACATATCATACATGGAATCCAATCTGGGACGATTATAAGTAATGGCATTTAAATTGGTCGTAAGACGACTGACTGCCGGAAACAATCGGAATGCTGCCACCGCGATAATCGCAAGTTTAGTCACAAAACCGGTAATGTCATCAGTAATATGAAGCCTTAATATTACAATACCAATGAGACCTCCGATACACACAATTTCATACACATTCGTTGGAATAACATTTAAAAAATTGTTTCTTTTGGCTGCTCTTGCATTTAATGAGCATGCTTCATTAAAACTGTCCGAAAAATATTTCTGACGGTTCATTACCATAATTTCCTTGATTCCGTTAAAAGCTTGAGTTAAACATTGCAACATACGGCTCTCACAATTCTGCCCGATACGTCCGAATGATTTCACAAGTTTTTTCAAACCAAAAAATAAAATCAACATACACGAACCTAAAATTCCAACTAAGGAAATGGCCAAAATCGGATCAAGATAGATTATATAGATACTAATAGAGGATATGGTAAATACTTCAGCCAACACACGAAACAAATAAAAAAACACTGCAAATACACCAACTACATCTTGATTAATACTTCGAATCAGCACTGCCGAATTAACATTTAAATGAAATAAATAGGAACTATTCAAAAAAGTTTCGTTCATTTTAATGGATAAATCTCTTTGTACACTTGTGGAATACCATGCCTGTACATAAGAAGAAAACATCAAATATATATTTTTCAAAATATATACAAGAATAATCATAATGCCTAGAATAGTAATAACATCTATCGTGGTTTCAGGGTGAAACCATCTATCCAGTATTGCATAATACCACGTTTCTTCCATTACCTCCGGTGTCATAATTGCCTCTACAAAAGGTAGAATGGCACTAACTCCCAAAAGTTCCCACAAAGATCCGATCAATGCAATAAATGTAACCAAAACATATTGCCTCTTTTGTTTTCGGCTCATAATGTAATTGATTTTTTTCAAAATATCTTTTACCGCTCTCATACTGTTTCTTCTTTTTTTCCTTTCCCTTTTCTCAGCCTTTTTGCATTCTCATATCCCATGAGTATAAGTGCCATATAAAACAACGCCATATTATATATCATATACCGGGTCTGACAGAAAATCAGTGCTGCTGCCACGCCTACGTTTACCAGTATTCCGCAAAGAACGGTAAGTGCCACCAATCCGGCCGCTCTGGTTTCCTTTTTCAGCATACTCACAACAGTCAATCCTACATACAACGCATAAGCCACAAGGGCATACCAATCCAAAACAGTATGCCGTTTGGCCACCGTGTTGATGAGACCGTTTGCCATGGACGCAAGATACACTTTCAGGTAGGTCCCTATATTGTCCGGCAACAGGGATTTTACGATAACACCGCTCATACGATCCGCTTCCTGCTCCGCTTCCAATCCGGGCGAAAAACCGCGTTCTATCGCGTAATCAATAAAACCGTTGGCCGTGGTATCAATGGTGATCATATCGTAGTGAGCACCATAATGCGCTTCCAAATTTCGCCACCCCGGCTTTGCATAACGGTAGTTGCACTCTTTCTCATCCAAAATCCGCATGGTTTCCTCAAACAAGACTCTTACGGCATCCTCTTCAATCAAAGACGCATCCTCAGGGTCTGCCACATAAAGCGTCGTTGTCAGCACCAAGTTCATATCCCTGGTGTTTTGCGCAAATTCCCCTCGAAGCACCAAGTTGTAAACTCTCGTTCCGGCAATCGCCAGTCCGATACTAAGCACAATCATTCCCACGGTAAGGCCGATTTTTTTCCAGTATCCATTTCTCTTAATCCACCCCAAAACCAGAGTAAAGAAAAGAACAATATAAGTAACCGCCATCTGCTTTCTGGTATCCATCATAACTGCGGCAAGAACCAGAGCCAACGCCACATATTTTACTTTGCCGGAAAATAATGCTTCCAACAGTAAGTTAATGAAAATCAGCCACAGCGCCAAGGTAATTCCTTCCGTCAAAATACTGTTCGGATAAATGGAGGCTCTGCCGGCTGCGAACTGGCATAGCAAAGCAACTCCGAAATGAAACGCAAGGCAGATAAATACCATCCATGGTGGCAAAGAAAAGTGCTTGCGAAACCACATTGTCAATTTCCACACCGCAAATGCCATCAACATGTTTTGAAAAATAATCACGCCCCAAAGATAATACGTCTCGCCACACACCAGACGAAAAAATGCCAATAACAACGGATAAACCGGTTCTCTTGCGGAAGTCATATTGATATAACTGTTGGAGTCCGCACACAACTGCACCCCAAATCCAAAGCAAAACAACATATAAAAGCCGATGCATAGGACCAATGACAGAACCTCTACCTTATTCTCTTTTATTTTCTGTATTCCCTTATTGTCCATCCTCTATTTCCTTACACAGTTTCCGTTTTTTTGCACTGATTTCATATAATCCGGTCTCAAAATCTCTTCGATTTTTCGTTACCATATCCGATAAAATCATTCCTGCAAATATCGCCTGCAAAGCAGCCATGGCAATAAAACCGCTGACAATCAGCGTCGGCATGTTCTCTACCAAACCACTGTTCAAAAATCTTGCAAATACCCAGAAAAACATTCCTGCGGCAATCACCAGCATAAATGCTGCCAAATGAGAGAAAAAAGACAGCGGCTTATAATTCTTATATAACTTCAATATTGTGGATAAAACCTTAAAACCATCCGAATAAGTATTTAGTTTCGATACGCTTCCCTCCGGTCGGTCACGATAATCCACTACTACATTTTCAATTTGCATCTGATTAAACACTGCATGAATCGTCATTTCCGTTTCTATTTCAAAACCTTTGCTGAGTACCGGATAACTCTTTACAAATTCATACGACAACGCCCGGTAGCCGGTCATAATATCCTTAATTTCACACTTAAACAAACGGTTAATGCTGCTGCGTACCAAAGAATTCCCCAGATTATGAAAGGGGCGTTTGTTTTCTTTAAAATAAGTTGCAGACAAACGGTCTCCCACCACCATATCCACCTGTTTTTCCAAAACCAGCTTACACATCTCTTCGGCGTGTTCCATAGGATAGGTATCGTCTCCGTCCACCATAACATAGCAAAGAGCATCGATTTCCCGGAACATTCTCCGGATAACATATCCCTTTCCCTGCTTATATTCATGACGAACCACGGCCCCGGCCTGCTTTGCCGCTTCCACCGTTTTATCGGTGGAATTGTTGTCATAAACATAAATTACTGCCTCCGGAAGTACTTTTTTAGCATCTTCCACTACTTTTCCGATTGTTTTTTCTTCGTTATAACACGGAATCAAAACCGCTATCTTATCCATACAACCTCCAACCGGCAGACCTCGTCTGCCTGCATTGCTCTGCTTTTTCACAAACCTGTTTTATTCCCGGCCGCCTTCTTTTTCTGACCGTACAAATTCCAAAAATGCATCATAATCCCGGATATAATCGTCTTCATCATAGTATTTCGAAGCAAATACCATAAGCACGGCACCCTCCGAGAACTCCGACATTTCCCGCCACATACTGTTCGACACATACAGTCCCTCATAGGGATTGTCCAATACAACCGTTTCCTTTTCCGTTCCGTCATCCAACAGTATTTTTACCGAACCGTGTACACATACCAACAATTGTTCCAATGACTTGTGGGCATGCATTCCGCGTACAATCCCCGGCTTTGTATCAAACATGTAATATACTCTCTTAATTTCAAAGGGAACATCTATTTTTTCTTCCAGGGAAACCAGGTGTCCTCTTTCATCCCCGTGCTGTTGCAATGAATACTTCACAATTTCCATAACATCCTCCGTTTATCCTTCTCTTTCCGTCCGGTTCTGTTCCAGAAAACGAGCCGTTTTCTTATCCAAATCACTTCTTTTTAACAGTTTTTCCCGCATCCGCTCAATATCCTTATAGATACTGGGATGTATTTTCCCCGTGGACACACCGCCGATGCGATGGCAGAAAATCACGTCCCTGCACCAGCCAAACGACTCTTTTTGCAGCAAAAGCTCCGTATAAAAGGGATAATCCTCCACTAAGTGATACTCTTCATCAAAGTATCCTTGTTCCTCCAGCAAATCCTTACGATATATGGTACAGCAGCCACTTAAAACATTCCTCTTACAAATCATGCTGCGTAGGAAGCTGTTCGGAAAAAATTTCATCCAAACCCCTGTATATATCGAGGGCCTCTTCTTCCTTTTCCCGTCCGGATACAAATCCAGACGCCTTGTGGTAAAAATTCGTTTGCCGCTCTTTTCCATTTTTTCCACTAATGTCGCTAATGAAGATTCCCGGTAAAAAGCATCCCCCGAGGAATGGGGAATCAGTATCGTCCCCTTCGCCATACGAAACACTTTATTCAAATGCTTTACCGTTCCTACATTCTCTTCATTTACGTTAACCCGGACTTCAAAATACTTTTTCCGAAGCCTTGCAGCATACTCCTCCAATATTTTGGTGTCGTAACTTTTTGAGCCGTCATCGCTGATAATAATCTCTGCATCAAACCCTTGAAAAACCTGTCGTTCCAACGCTGCAATCGTCGGTTCCAGTTCTTCTGCATTTTTATACACCAGCAAACAAATGGTAACTATTCTACGTTTCATTTGTTTTTTCTTCTCCACTTTCTACTGTACTGCCTTCTGCATTCTCCGCTTCCAAAGCCTGGGTTGCCGCTTCCTGCCACACCCGCGTATCGGTTTTGTCGTACATCAGCTTTCTCACATGATACTGTACATCTTCCATAATCTTCCGGTTTGCAGACATAACATCCGCCAACAAGCCGATGACAAACGTCATAAATCCGATAATCATGAGAGTACACGCCAATATGAGTGACTGCACATGACCGGCGCTTTGACCGTTGAAATAGAAAACAAGGAAACGAACCCCGATACCAAAACCGATTAAGAAGGGGATTGCCCCTACCAGCGTCAGGCACGCCAGGGAACGGTACATCAACAGGGCGCGTAAAATCGTAAGCATGGATTTCTTAACATAAGAGCCCATACTGCTGAACAATCTGGATTTTCTGAGTTCCGGATTGGTCCGAATGGGAACGGATGTAATCGCCATTTTGTTTCTTCCTGCCTGTACGATAGTTTCCAGGGTATAGGTGTATTCGTTAATTACGTTAATATGCATTGCCGCTTCTCTGGAGAAAGCGCGGAATCCCGAAGGCGCATCCGGAATATCCGTTTTCGATGCCTTCCTCACTACCCAGCTTCCCAAATGCTGCAATTTTTTCTTAAGAAATGAAAAATGCTCCGTCTGGTCAATCGGTCTCTCACCGATTACAATATCTGCCTTTCCTTCCAAAATCGGCTGAATCAATTTTTCAATATCTTCCCCGCAATACTGATTATCCGCATCTGTATTGACGATAATATCCGCGCCGTAAGAAAGACATGCTTCAATACCGGCCATAAAGCCTTTGGCAAGTCCTTTGTTTCTGGTAAAGCTAACCACGTGATGCACGCCCCAGTTCATTGCAACTTCCACGGTCTTATCATGACTTCCGTCATTGATAATCAAATATTCAATTTCATCAATTCCGTCCAATTTCTTCGGCAAATCATTTAATGCAATTTCCAAAGTATCCGCCTCGTTATAACAGGGGATTTGAATAATCAGTTTCATCGTAACATTAAATCCTTTCTATAAATAGGTTCCGTTTTTTAGCGCAAATATAACATCAAAGCCACAGGACTTTCCATGGTAACCACTTCCCTCGGATAGGGCATTCCCTCATCCACAAAAGTATCGTAAATCGATGTCTGCAACATATCGCGGTAGACATACCGGTACTGTCCGTCCTCTTCCGTAAAACGCCCCAGATCATACTGCAAAATAAAGATATCTTCATGCATTGTCTGCAGTAATACAAGCTGAGACTCCAACGCGTCCGGATTCAGGAAATATATGCTTGCCCCGGTGAGACCTTTTAACGGTAAAGCAAACAACCGGTGGATATGGTATCCCTGGTCATAAATCAAAACCGCATCTTTTTCTCCTATGCAGGAGGCCATATTTTCCACTATTTCAAAATCACAATATGTCAAATCCCGTTCGGTATACAAGATACTGCTCTGCCATACCATAACGCCGATGCCGATTGCACAGATAGGAATCATAATCTGGGGTTTCAGTTTTGTCAGCAGGAATCCGGCTCCCACGAAAACAAATATGAGAAACGGCGCAAAATATCTTGCGTAATAAAAGTAATAATAAATCAAAACCCACAGCACACCGGAAAAAAGCCAAAGAGAATAAAGCAATCCCAGAAACAGCATAAGGACATTTCCCTTTCTCAGCATTTCTTTTGCTTTCATCCAGTATCCGATTAACGCAAACGGCGCCATCACAAATCCGGTCATAAAAACATTGGCCAACACTCCCATTTTCATAACCCACATATCCTGGCTTGACGCTTTGTAGCCCTTATAAACAAAAAATACAACGGTTACACTCAGCAATACTCCTACGATAACCTGCATCATGTTCGCTGACTTTCGCTGGCGGCGTAGTTTTTTCCATTTCGGCAAAAAGGCTTTTCTTACCACCGGCAGACAGGCAGCTACGCAACATAAGCAAACTATAATCACCGCGCCCCAGACAACACCTTCAAAATTGTCACTGTTTATCAGATACTTTGTCTTCGAAAAAAGCATCTCAAAATTTTGCATTACGTAATGCCGTGACGTATCCAGCATCATACTGATTCCGCATCCGTAGGTAATCATCAGCGTAAATAAGGCGTACATGTTCTTTTTTCTTCCGCTTTGAAGGTAACGGAAAATATAAAGCAAAACAACCAGCGGCAGGAATACGGTTAATGTCACATGATAAAAGCATGCCGCTGCCATGGGAATCACCGTCCAGTAATCCAGACGCTTCTTTTTTCCTTCCGTCAGAAGTTCCAAAAACAAACAAACCAGCGTTGTAAAAAACATTTCCGTTAATGTATTTTTGGAACACCAGAGTACAATCGGCGACAACCCGATTCCGATGGCCATAACATAAGATACCCATCTGCGCATCTTCAAATTATCACAAATCAGCCAAGTCAATCCGATGGTTAACAGATAAAACAAAGTCTGTATTTCCACCATGTTACTGTAGCCGAAGATTTTGCCCCACAAGGCCAGGAGGGCCGGATAGGTTGCAACGCCGTGCAACACTCCCTCTACGTCACCGGCACCTTCCACGCCGTCTTCCCGCAAAAGGTAGTACCCTTCCATCTCTTCCAAACGTTCCCGGTATACCTGCCTTTCCCAGTCATTCAGGATAAACTCATATTCCGGAAACTGCACCACATTACTGTTATTATATCCGCCGATATAAAGCGCAGCACGCATCTGGTACAAGCCCTCATCCTGCCCCGAAGGATACAATCCGGATTTTTCTCCGGATACAAATGCAAATGCAACCAGCAAAAGTAGCAGCGGCAAATACTTTTTCCATGCGATACAAATTTTCGGAAATTCTTTCCGGTTTCGAAGCCACAAAAGCACCATCAACGCCAAACAGCCTACCATGGTCGCAAAGGAGGCCTTTTTCAAACTGAAAAAGTCCATCCACATCAAGACTCCGCTTGCCAAAACAAACAAACAAAAGTAAATTCCCGGTGCCACAATACAGAGTCGACCTAATTCTATTTTCCGATACAGGCATGCCGTAAGTACAATTGCCGACAACATACCGATAATCCAGAACGCCGTTATCATGTTTACACTAATTCCTCGTATAGTTCTCTGATTTTTCCAATCATATTCTCGTAAGTAAATACCTTCTCCGGTACTTCTTCAAACGCTTCTTCTCCCCGATCAATGACCGCGCGAATGCAATCCGCCAAATCCTTTGCATTTCGGTTTTCAAATGCTTTGCATTTTCCAAACACCACTTCCGGAAGAGAACCGCCGTCGCTGTATATCA
>SVFE01000093.1 GCA_015057055.1 Lachnospiraceae bacterium
GTATCCGGAAACGAAATGTGCCATCGGTCCGGCAATTGAAAACGGTTTTTATTACGATTTTGAGTTTGCATTCCCATTTTCTGACGAACATTTAAGCGCAATCGAAGAGGAAATGAAAAAAATTGTGAAGGAATCCCTTTCCCTGCAGGTGAGCGAAAAATCGAAAGAAGAAGCCATTGCCTACATGGAGCAGGCAAATGAGCCGTACAAGCTGGAACTCATCAGAGAACTGGCAGACGACGTGCGCATCAGCTTTTATAAGCAGGGCGAGTATGAGGAATTCTGTGCAGGACCACACATTTCCAATGTGTGTCAGATTAAGGCAATTAAGCTGTTGTCTGTGGCAGGTGCTTACTGGCGGGGCGACGAAAAGAATCCGATGTTAACGAGAATTTACGGTATCTCTTTTCCAAAAGCATCTCAGTTGGAGGAATATCTTCACTTGCTGGAAGAAGCAAAGGCAAGAGACCACAGAAAGCTTGGCAAGGAGCTGGGTATCTTTACGATTTTTGACGAAGGCCCGGGGCTTCCGGTGTTCCTGCCAAAGGGCATGGTATTAAAAAATCTCCTGATTGATTATTGGAGAAAGATTCACCGCAAAGAGGGTTATGTGGAGGTGTCCACGCCGATTATGCTAGAGAGAAGCCTCTGGGAAACGTCCGGCCATTGGGACCATTACAGAGAGACGATGTATTCTTTGCAGGTGGAGGATGAGGATTACGCCATCAAGCCGATGAGCTGTCCGGGCGGCATGCTGGTGTATAAGCTGCAACCAAAGTCCTATAAAGAACTGCCAATCCGCATGGCAGAGCTTGGTCTGGTGCACCGTAACGAAAAGTCAGGAACGCTGCATGGTTTGATGCGCGTCCGCTCTTTCACGCAAGATGACGCCCATATCTTCATGAGGGAAGACCAGGTGATGGACGAAATCCAGGGCGTGATGCGTCTGATTGATAAGGTGTATGCGAAGTTCGGCTTTTCCTATCAGATTGAATTATCTACGAGACCGGAAAACTCCATCGGCAGCGATGAGGAATGGGAACTGGCAACGAGGGCTTTGGAGCAGGCGGTTGTTGGTCTTGGCAAGTCTTATGTAGTAAATGAGGGAGACGGCGCCTTCTACGGCCCGAAGCTTGATTTCCACTTGAAGGATTCCCTGGGCAGAACGTGGCAGTGCGGTACGATTCAGTTGGATTTTCAGTTACCACAGCGGTTCGGTATTGAATATATCGGTGCCGACGGCGAAAAGCACCGCCCGATTATGCTGCACCGTGTAGTATTCGGTTCCATCGAGCGTTTTATCGGCATTTTAATTGAGCACTATGCGGGAAAATTCCCGGCATGGCTGGCTCCTGTGCAGGTAAAAATTCTTCCGGTTTCCGACAAGTATATGGACTATGCTAAAGAAGTGGCAGAAAAACTGGAAGATGCAGATGTCCGGGTAGAATTGGATTCGCGCAATGAAAAACTGGGTTACAAAATCCGGGAAGCCCGCATGGATAAGGTGCCTTACATGGTAATCGTAGGTGAGAACGAAGAGAAGAACGGTTCCGTTTCCGTGAGACAAAGAGATGCTGAAGTGGATAAGCAGGAGCTTGGTGAGATGAGTCCGGAGCAGTTGGTGGAACTGGTAAAGAAGTAGTAAGCTTTATATGAAAAAGAGGTGCCGCATCAGAGAAGTGTGCGGCACCTTTGCTGTTTTTTATTTGTCAGTATTTCTATTTTCCAAATAACGATTAATTTCCTCTGCCTCCATTTTTAAACGATAAATATTATACCAAGTAATCAGGAAGTAAACTATAAGAAAATCTATGGTAAAGGCAATTAGGTTTGGTACGGAAAAGCCTACCCATCCGGTGACAAGCAGAAGGACTCCGATTCCTACATACCAGGTTAGACAGGATAAAAACAAGCCTCTTCTTGCGCTGGCCTGCCATACGGAAGGGAGTAGGTAATATTCTACACAGCTAAGAAGAAAGCCTCCGCCAATAATGATAAGCAGGTTGATGAATAAAAGTTTTTCCGGACTGTTTCCAACAATATTGTAAATGGCGGATATAAGTATGAGTGCCATGGTAAATAATCCGGTTTGCGGTAAAATGAATTTTGTGAATGATTTCATAAATGTTATCTTCCTCTCTTTACAATGTTCTTTAATTCAGGGATATAGGTTCTGCCTACAATGAGCTTTTCGTTGTTCTTCATATGGGCAAGCAGACGATGGTTGCTGTAAGGCTCTACCCTAATCAGAAAGTCAATATTTATCAGGCAGTTTTTGCTGATACGGACAAACTGTTTTCCTTTTAAACGTTGCTCAATGCCTGATAAGGCTTCTGTGGTTTCATACATTTCATTTTCGGTGTATAAAAAGGTTTTTCCTTCCACAGTGTCGGCATAATAAAGGTCTGTTTCGTAAAGTTTATGTTGTATGCCGTCTTTTGCTGCCCAAAGAGGCTGGGCATAACCTGCAATATGGTGATAAAGGCGATGCACCTCTTCGTTTTCTTCCCTACATAGGATTTTTACAAGTAGCTCTTCGACTTTATTTTGTGGTTCAATTATTATTTTCATGAATCAGTTCCTCACATTCTTATCATTTGCACACCGGTATGTTTTTGATGAGGTAAGGATAGCATTCCGGAAAAAGTTTTGCAAGAGGTGAGCAGGGGAAGTACCCTGAGAGGGGGGCGAAATGCCCCGAAACAAAAATTGACATCGTAGATTAATTGTGCTACAATTCCTCTTGGTAACAAAATAACACAAACTAATAAGAGGTTGAGAACTTGATTATTCGCAGATAAGATTCCACGAAATGCATAGAGACAGAAGGATTCCCCACGTTCGGAGTAGGGTGTTTCTTTGTGTACTCTGATTATTTGCATTTTTGATGGGATTTTTTTATTTGCGTGGGAGGATTCTCAGGCTCTTTTTTTCGTGCTTTTTACAATAAGGAGGTATCAACATGATTATTTTCACAAGACCGGAAATAACAACAAAAACAACTATTTTATAAACAATCCGGTAACAAATTTGTGCTATCGGATTGTTGGAAGAGGAGAAGAATATGGCACAAATTGAAATAAAAGATATGACATTTTATTACGATGATTTTTATCATCCGGTATTTGAACATTTAACTGTAAATTTGGACACGGACTGGAAAATGGCACTGGTGGGCAGAAACGGAAGAGGAAAAAGCACGTTGTTAAAGCTGCTGGAAGGAAGTCTGACACCTTCCTCCGGGGAAATTAAGCGAAGCGGTACGGTGTCTTATTTTCCGTATCTTTACGATGCATCATTTACTAAGGCGATGGATGTGGTAAAGGAGTGCATTGGGGGACTGCGGACGCTGGAGCTGAAACTGCAGAAATGTGAAGATGCATTTTGCAACGAACAAGATGCGGACAGCGCCGCCTATTATGAAGTTTTGAACCGCTACCTTGAACTGGACGGTTATGCCATGGAAAGCCGCATTTGCAAAGAATTGTCCCAAATGGGTCTTTCCGAAGCTCTTTTGGAACAGGACTTTGATACGCTGTCCGGCGGGGAACAGACCTGCATGTTGATTATTGCATTGTTCCTCCGAAAAGATACC
>SVFE01000094.1 GCA_015057055.1 Lachnospiraceae bacterium
CTTATGCTCATAAAGTAATCTTATTCAATGAATAAGGAAAATCTGTTGCCAAATCGTTGCCAGCACTTAAACAAATTTGTTTGGAAACTGCATAAATACTGGACTTTTTTAGCACTACTCCTTACTCCCACTCAATCGTAGCAATGGGCTTCGGACTCATGTCGTAGCATACGCGGCATACGCCGGCGACTTCGCTCAAGATACGATTGGTTATTTTTTCAAGGATTTCCCAGTCAATGCGGGGCACGCTGCAGTGCATTGCATCTACTGTGTTTACGGCACGGATGATGACCGGCCAGTAATCCAGACGTTTGCCGTCCTTTACACCGGTGGAAGTGATATCGGGCACTACCGTAAAGAACTGCCAGATTTCTTTGTCCAAGCCGGCCTTTGCAAATTCCTCTCTGAGAATTGCATCGGATTCACGAAGGGCATGCAAACGGTCTCTTGTGATGGCGCCGGTACAACGAACGCCAAGTCCTGGTCCCGGGAACGGCTGACGGTCAACCATCTCTACAGGAAGACCAAGGGCCTTACCTACCACACGCACTTCATCTTTAAATAACAACTTAACGGGTTCTACCAAACCTTCAAACTTCACATCCTCCGGGAGGCCGCCTACGTTGTGGTGTGCCTTTACGCCGTCAGACTCTAAGATGTCAGGATAAATGGTTCCCTGCGCAAGGAATGAAATTCCTTCTAATTTATTGGATTCTTCTTCAAACACGCGAACGAATTCTTCGCCGATAATCTTTCGTTTCTTCTCCGGTTCTGCCACACCTGCCAACTTGTCCAGGAAGCGATCGGTTGCATCGATATAAATAAGGTTAGCGTCAAGCTGGTTACGGAATACTTCGATTACCTGCTCACTCTCGCCTTTACGCATCAAGCCGTGGTTTACATGTACGCACACCAGCTGCTTGCCGATTGCCTTGATAAGGAGTGCAGCTACAACAGAACTGTCAACACCGCCGGAAAGCGCCAATAAAACCTTTTTGTCTCCGACCTGCGCACGCACTGCTGCCACCTGTTCTTCAATAAATGAATTTGCCAGTTCCTGTGTTGTGATACGAGCCATCGTATCCGGTCTCTTGTTTGAATCCATCCCAATCCTCCTTGTTTTTCGAAGAAAAATGCGAGCCCTCTGGCGAGCAGAGGATTTTTCCTCCTTGTTTTTCGAAGAAAAAATATTTAAAAATATTTAGAAAAATGAAAAATACTTTTCCATTATAATAAATGATTTTTAAGAAATCAATTCAAAATAGCACAAATTTTTTTATAAGTTTAATATTTTTTCTGCAACTTTTACACCACAACAAATACAATCCGAACAGGAACAAAGCACCTTGCCGGTTTCAATCCCTTTTAATTCGCCGCATTTGGTTGCTCCGGTCATTTTTCTAAACTCCTCTACCATTGCTTTGGAAAGCCGGTAGGTTTCTGCCTTTGTCCCGGGATGATTCAGATTTCCGTCACTATGCATCAATCCTGCCAGCATGATGGCTCCGGTAAGGGCCCCGCAGGTTTCCTCCGTGCATCCCATGCCCAGGCCAAATCCCTCTGCTGCCTTAAAAAGTATCTCTCCGTCCACTCCTGTTTCCTCACAAAAAGCACCTACCACAGCCTGACAGCAATTGTATTTCTTATCGTGTAGTGCAATTGCCTTCTCTTCCCTGTTCATCTTTCGTTCCTCCTATTTTTCTTATTTTTCATCTCTTTTTTTCTGAAGCATTTTTTCATCTCTATATTTATCCGAAGCATTTTGCGCAACATCTACGTGCTTTCTTTTATGTATTATCCCGGAATCATTTTTTCTTCACTATACCATATTGATTTTTTTATTAAAACAGCAACGATAATTTTTATCCGGAAAATTTTTTTAATCCGCATGAAATTTTTTCTTGCAACACTACATTCATCTATGTATAATAACAATGTATTTTCCACGATTGCTGAATCATTTCAGTGAATTGTCTTGATACAATAAATCAAAAAGTGGAGGCTAAAAAATGGAAAGAAAAGTCGGAACTATTTCAAGAGGTATTCGCGGTCCTATTATCCGTGAAGGGGACAACCTTGTTGACATCGCTGTAACCAGTGTTCTGGAAGCGGCTGAGAGTGAAGGATTTTCCTTGCGGGATCGTGACGTAATCGCACTTACTGAGTCCATCGTTGCAAGAGCTCAGGGAAACTATGCAACGGTTCAGAACATTGCAGATGATGTCAGAGCAAAGCTTGGTGGCGAGACCATCGGTGTCATTTTCCCGATTCTCTCCCGTAACCGTTTTGCAATCTGTCTCAAGGGTATTGCAATGGGCGCAAAGAAAGTTGTTCTTATGCTCAGTTACCCCAGCGATGAAGTAGGAAACGCACTTTTAACATATGATCAGCTTGACGAAGCCGGAATCAATCCGTACAGCGATGTTTTATCTTTGGAAAAATATCGTGAACTCTTCGGTGAAAACAAGCATGAATTTACCGGTGTTGATTATGTACAGTACTATTCCGATATTATTACGCAGGCCGGCGCAGAAGTAGAAATCGTATTTGCCAACAACGCAAAGGCAATTTTGAACTACACCGATTCTGTCATCAACTGCGATATTCACACGCGTGTAAGAACCAAACGTCTTTTGAAAGAAGCCGGGGCAAAACGCGTATTCGGAATGGATGAAATCATGACCTCCTCCGTTAACGGAAGCGGTTACAATGAAAAATACGGTCTTCTCGGCTCCAACAAATCCACCGAAGACCAGATTAAACTCTTCCCCAGAGATTGTCAGGGACTTGTAGAAGATATCCAGAGCAAGATTTTGGAACTGACCGGAAAACATGTAGAAGTTATGGTCTATGGTGATGGTGCCTTCAAAGATCCTCAGGGTAAAATCTGGGAACTTGCAGACCCGGTAGTATCTCCTGCATTTACCTCCGGATTGGTAGGAACCCCCAACGAACTGAAGCTCAAATATCTTGCAGATAACGACTTCAAGAACCTTAGCGGCGCAGAATTAAAAGAAGCGATTTCCAAGAGCATTAAGGAAAAATCCTCTAACCTCGTAGGAAATATGGCGTCTCAGGGAACCACTCCCAGACAGCTGACCGACCTCATCGGTTCACTCTGTGACCTGACCAGCGGTTCCGGAGATAAGGGAACACCCATTATCTTAATCCAGGGTTACTTTGATAACTTTACTGACTAAACGTCGGACAAGTATAACGAAATCTAATATCTCCTAAAGACGGCAAAGTCTTTGGGAGATATTTTTTATTTACTGTCCTTCCCTATATCCTGCAAAAAGCGTAATGCACACTCTGCATAGACCGCACATCCGTACGGCAATACCGAAAGATCAAAGGCCGTTTTCGCATTATGCAGCGGATAAGAATACCCATCCTTTGCCTCTCCCGCCGCCAGCGCTACCATAATCGAAGGAATTTCCTGACTAACGTAGGCAAAATCTTCCGAGCCGCCGCTTCCGCCGTTTCCGCTTCTCATTAACTCATCCGAAGTCAGAACCATATCCGGTCCCAAAAGATTCCGC
>SVFE01000001.1 GCA_015057055.1 Lachnospiraceae bacterium
AGAAAGCCCCAACGAAGTCAGAAATACAATTGAACAATATTTAACAAGATTAAAGCAGACAAAGACATAAACTTTTGTCTGCTTTATTTCTAATTTTCACTATTTAACATGTTATCGATAAATATGTATTTCGTAAAACTGAAAGTTTACGCTTATTTCATATTATATAAGAGCAATTCACATCATCTTTAAAAATATCAATCCTTTTTAGATACTGATTAAATCTACCCTGCTGTTTTTTCGATATAATATAAATGTAGCGATTCCCAAACCAAGACATAGCAGTATCATTGTCAGATTCGTATATTGTGCCGGAATCAGCATCACGCAAAAGGTCAATATGAGCATTACCAAAAACGGTACCAACCCACCCACAAGCATAGACGCACTTTGCTTTACTACAGATACTTCATTCTCCCAATCAAACACAGGAAGTTTTAAATTCACAGTCTGTCCAAACACACAGGAAAACAGCATAGATAAAAATGGTACAAGCAGAAGCCATACAAATTCCACAGGTGTAACCTTTTGTCCAATCGCTACCATAATCACAGAAATACCGCAGCATGGTGCCAGTATACTAAGATTCATAAGTAGCTTACTGTCAAGTAAATGCTTCGCGCTAATAGGCAATGTCTTGATAATCCACCACTGCTTGCCTTCCATGGATATAGAAACTGCTGTAATGGGCATCATGCAAAAGACAGTTGCAAGTGCCATGGGTAACATGCTTCTTATCTGTAACAGCAATCCGCTTTGTGCATAAAAATCCGCTACCGTAGTTTCTAATTGTTCCGATGTTATGAAAAGCATTGCCCCCGCAAACAGAATCCCCATGAGTGGGCTAATAATCGTATTCGTCACATAAACACTTGAAGCAAAATAACGTTTGAACTCTCTTTTATATAATGCACCAAGCATATGGCAGCTTTTCAAATCTTCCATCTGATAATCATGCCTTGCACTTGTACTGAAAATCCCATGGCAAATCCGAGTGTAATTCGCTGATACAACACCAATCACAAGGCAAAAAACAACCATGCCGGCGCACACACAGGCAAAACATGCCACAAAATCCCCTGCTAACATTGCATTGCCCAGCCACAACGCCGGTGGATAAATACGATTTATTACATCCAGCATCACATTCAGCAGATTTTCTAATTCATTTATATCTATATTCTCTACGGATACGGAAAGGCTCATGCCCCCAACCATAAGTCCTGTTACAAGGGCTACCGAAAGAAGCACACTCACCAAATTCTTGTGTCTGCTTCTGGACGAAATCGCCTTGATCAATGCTCCCACGAACACAGAAATCGTAATTGGCACAAGAGGTATAAAAAGCACTGTAATCATTCCAATTACATAAAATGACCCGGACGGTTTCTCCATAATACCAAACACTACCATTGCCGGCAGCATGACGATCAAGGAAAGCAGAATATTTTCTACATAAAGACGTACAAATCTGCTGATCACAATCGTACTATTCCTCACCGGAAGGGAAACCAGTATATCATAGGAATTCTTTTGAAAAATAATATCCCCTGCCTTGAAGATAGAAAACAGCAAAATAATAAGGCTTACCACCATAATTAAATATGCAGGCAAAATCTCTGCAAGCCCCATGTATACATAACCATAGCTCATTCCACCGGCATAACCCGCTACTACAATGATAACAAATAGGCTCACTATATAGAGCCAGAATTTCTTTCTTTTTTCTTTGGGGTCTTTTAAGTTACGGAATACATTTTTCCCGTACAGATTCACAAGCTGAAGCTTTGTGAATGTAGCAATTTGCCCCCGGGAATTGCAATTATTCATGGCAGACTACCTCCATAAAAATATCTTCAAGAGAAATACCATCTTTCACAATATCTTCCATGTTACCGGTTTTTATCAAGGTTCCGTCCTTAATAATCGCCACCTTGTTACATAGCTTTTCTGCTACATCCAGCACATGGGTGGAAAAGAAAATTGCTCCGCCTTCTTCGCACAATTCATGCATTGTTTTTTTCAGCACAACTGCCGCCTGGGGATCTAAGCCCACGAAAGGCTCGTCTAAAATAAGCAGTTTCGGCTTATGTACCAACGCCGAAATAATAGCCAGTTTCTGCTTCATTCCATGGGAATAAGAGGAAATCAGATTCCCTAAAGACTCCATAATCCCAAAGGCATTTGCATATTTTTCGATACGCATCTGCCTATCCTTATCTGATACCTCAAATACATCTGCTATAAAATTCAAATATTGAATTCCTGTCAGATAGTCAAACAAATCCGGATTGTCCGGAATATAAGCAAACTGCCTTTTACATGCCAAGGGGTCCTCTTTCATAGACAGACCATTCATGTAGATTTCTCCCTGCTCAAAGTCATGAATTCCTGCCACACACTTTAAAGTAGTCGTCTTTCCTGCACCATTGTGACCGATAAAAGCAAAAATATCTCCTGCCTCTACACATAGACTAAGATCCGTTACACCCTTTTTACTACCTTTATAATGTTTTGTCAGATTTTTGATATGTAACATAATGTATCCTTTCTTACTTCCTTGTTTTCTTTACACAAATGATGACTGCTACAATAATCATTGGAATCATACTGATAATACCAATATATGCTGGACCTAGAATTGCCATATTGGAATATTCAGGTTTTACCAGATATGCAAAGATGGTAAATGCATTGATAGCACCATGCATAAGGGATGGCAACCAAATGGTTTCTGTCTTTTCATATACATAATCAAGTAAAATACCCATCATAATAGTACAGATACAGAATACGATTGGCCCAAGTACCGGTGCGCCGATATATTCTTTTCCATACTCATAACCGGCAAAAATCATGAGCGGCCAGTGCCAAACACCCCAGATTGCACCACCCACAATACGGCCTTTGGTGTCACCAAACTTTTTCTTCAAATACGGATACAGTACACCTCGCCAACCAACCTCTTCGCCTAATGCGACAAACATATTCAGAAATGGTACAATTGTCACAGCTTGAACAGACGTAATCAGCAGATACATTGGTATCGTGATACCCTGTGCCTCGAACTGTTCCAACGCTCCCGCTTCCTCTAAAAGACCTCTTAACGTTAAAAATTCAGAGTCAAATGTATCCGAAAAAATCACAAAAAACAAGACCCCTCCAAGGATACTTAATAACGCCGGCATCCAAAGTGCAAAGAATACATAGCGAAGTTTTCCTTTCAAATGCGGTATCCACCCCATATCTTTTAGTGGAATCCTTGCTACAAGTACACCAAGGAACGGCATAAACATGGTAATCGGCAAGATAACAGCAAACACCATCTGATTTCCATTATTGCTAAAAATACTTGCTATCATATCTAAAATCCAGGCCAACCCAAATGCGACTGCCATGTATATCACAAATTGTTTCTTACTCAAATTTATTGTTTCCATTATGCATCCACCTCTTTTCTATATACTTCCAAACTCCAGATTCTCCTCCTGCAGGTAGGGCAAGTTAGCTTTCGCGTCTTTGGCGTATGATTTCCAAAGAATGCTTCTAATTTCTTTGGCTGAAATCTGGTATGGCATTCCGGACAGAGATACTCTACCCGCTTGTACCAATAGTTTGTTAAAAAGACAGCACAAATAGTATACACTGCCATAGTTACAAAAAATGGTATCCAAATTCCTTGTAATATACCAATAACAAAAGTTACAATTCCTGTGATTTCTACAGGAATTCCTACGATTATTATTTTTTTGTACATTTTCTTTCGTTTTTCCTTTTCTTCCATAATTGACGATATGTCATGAATTGTTTTTTGCGAGCCATCCTTAAAAGAAGTTAAAAAACTTCTTATGTTTTTTATTTTCTCTAATTGCTCCGTTTTCTTCTTAATCTCTGCCTGAAGGTTTTTATTCTGTTCATCAAGCAAAAGTTCGATTACTTTTTTAGACTCATCAGATTCCAATATTTCAGCAATATCTTTAATTGAGATATCTAAGTCTCTCAAAAAGCATATTGTTTCCAATGTAGCAACATCCTTTTCAGAGAACAGTCTTCGTCCTCCTTCCGTCAAATCTGTTGGCACCAAAATACCTCTTTCATCATAGTATTGAATCGTTCTTACTGAAACGTTGCACTTTTTTGCAAGCTCTCCTGTTGTGTATAATGACATATCCTGCCTCCTTTCAAGGTCCATATTAGTACATAACGTAGCGTGACAAGCAATATATCACGCTACGTTATTTTTTGATTTTTTCAAATAATCAGATTTTTATATCAAACCAGACAGCGAGAGAAATTCAAATTCACCACCAGCAAATTCAAAGTTTCCTTTTTGTTCGCCATGCCGACAGACTCACAAGCTGACGCTTGTTCGTTGTCGCGGCATTCGCCGTATACATCTGAACACGAATATGCCTGCCCGTGAGCAAGCTCCCGGCAGTCAATTCGGTCCATCTGTGCATAGCTCATTGCTACGCGCAAAATTCAGATTTCCAAAGCAATTATATCATCTAATACATTTTACCGCAAAGTATCATGGGTTTGTAATGCGCGACGCGAAGAAAGAGTAAGATAGAAGAAAATAACACTTTGTACTCAAATTTGATGATTTAAAGAAAAACAAAAAGAGCGAAAACCTTGTAAATTTAGGTTTTCGCCATTTCTTTAAGGTAGTAGCGAGAGGGGGATTTGAACCCTCGACACCACGGGTATGAACCGTGTGCTCTAGCCAACTGAGCTATCTCGCCATATGATGTTTTCGGATTAGAAATTGCTGATGGGGCCTACAGGGCTCGAACCTGTGACCCTCTGCTTGTAAGGCAGATGCTCTCCCAGCTGAGCTAAGACCCCGTTTGCATAAAGCAAAGCGTTATTTTTAACCCGCTTTGCTATTGTATCTAATTTGATTTGAAATGTCAACTCTTTTTTTTGAAAAAAACAAAGGAGGAAAAATCGGAAAAAATCAAAAAGGGAATTGATTTATCTTTTCCTTTTGTTTATACTATTAATACGCACGCTTATTTTGAAAAAAATTGGGGAAATTTTGGAGTGAAAGAATAAGCGTGAGCATTTTTTTTAGGAGGCATATGGTTATGGCAATGTTAGAGTGTCCGGGGTGTAAAAGAATCGTTGACGATTCCGCAAAACTTTGCCCTAATTGCAAATTTAATATTAAGAAACATGTAAAGGCGTTGGCTAAGAAAAATGGCGGGAAAGCGAATACTCTTGGCACAATCGCACTTTCTTCCGTATACAATTCGGAACCGGTTGCAGCAATCAATGTGCCGAAACTGGACTTTTTGTCAAAGACTCCTTCCTTGGATATGGATAAGACTGCGGAAACGCCGCTGTTTGAGTCCCCGTCCTTGAATAAACCGAAAACTGCGACGCCGGCAGCGGCAGCAGCGCCTACTCAGCAGGAGTTTGTGTTTGAGACACCGTCTTTAAATGCAGCGGCCTCTGCGCCTGCAGCGCCCGCGTACGAAGCACCGGCAGCAGCGTCTGCCCGGCAGGAGTTTGTGTTTGAAACACCGTCCTTAAATGCAGCGGCAGCAGCACCGGTAGCACCGGTTTATGAAGCGCCCTCTTACGAGGCACCGGTAGCACCTGCGCCTTCGATTTTTGAAAGTCAGGCATCTTCTTTGTATGCAGAACCGGGACAGCCGGGAGAATATATATTTGAGACACCGTCTTTAAATGCAGCAGCGGCAGCAGCACCGGTAGCGCCGGTTTATGAAGCACCTTCTTATGGGGCTTTGTCGGAACCTGCGGCACCGGCATATGAGACACCGTCATACGAAATGCCAGTGTACGAAGCACCTGCGGCGTCTCCTTTTTCGTATAGTATGCCTGCGGCGTCTTCTCCCTTTTTGGGACAGAGCGCTCCGTCCACGGAGGCAGCGCCTGCTCAGCAAGAGTATGTTTTTGAATCACCTTCATTAAATAATCCGATACCGAAACCTACAAACAGTTCGGTGGCAGCGGCAGCGCCGGTTTCTTTTGGCGCAAGTGCATACGGAACGGGTAGTACGGATAGCGGATACATATTTGAATCACCATCATTAAATAAACCGAAAAATGTTACGCCTGTGGTTGAAGAACCTACGCTTTCTTCCAACCCCGGCAATCCGATGCTGGCGCAACCTCAAAGCGCGGGAAACAGTGCATACGGGTATGGGATGTCTCAGGAAAAGACGGAGGCACAGCAGCATTCGTTGTATTCCGGAAATCCTTTGCTTGGAGGTTCTACGGCGACAGGCTCTAGTTATGGAAATGCACAGACATCTTCCTATGGAAGCGCATCTTCATCTCATTATGGAGAACCTGCATCTCCTTCGCCTTTTGGAATACCGACTCCCTCATACGGAGCATCCGCTCCGACGCCTACCTATGGAGCAATTACGCAGGGAGCAGGTACTTTTGCGCAGAGCAGTTTCCAGGCAGGCGGATATCAGAATATCTTTGAGCAGGATGAATTGGGATTGGGCGGCTATGGCCAGAACAATGCGAATTCTTCCCCATACGGTCAGAGTAGTTTCGGTCAGAGCATTTTTGATCAGGCTCCTGCGGCGCAAAGCGGTTATGGAAATTCCAATGTAACACAGGCGTCACCGCAAAGTAGTGTGAATCCCCTGACTGCAGCGAATCCGTTGCTCGGAGGAAATCCTCTTTTGGGCGGAAACCGATATTAAAGAGTTTATTTAAGGCTGGTATTTGTACCGGCCTTTTCTTTTGCGAAAAAAGTGAGGTATAAAAATATAGTAAACAGAGAGGAGAAAAAATGAAAACGAAGGATTTGTATAAGTCCGCATTGACCATTGCAATTCCTGTTATGATACAAAATGCCATTACCAATATCGTGGGAATGGTAGATAACTTAATGGTCGGACAGCTTGGAACGGAAGAAATGACAGGAGTTTCCGTTGTAAATCAATTATTGTTTGTGTTTAATCTGACTTTGTTCGGAGCGGTATCCGGGGCCGGAATTTTTGGCGCGCAGTTCTACGGGAAAGGCGATGCGGAAGGCGTTCGGCATACATTTCGTTTTAAACTTGTTACGGTGACCTTACTGTGTCTGTTGGGAGCCGGATTATTGTATTTGTTTAACGACCCGTTGATTTCCTTTTACTTAAAAGGAGAAACGCAGGAAATTGATCCGGCATTGACGCTGCAGTTCGGAAAGCAATATGCATTTGTTATTTTGGTCAGTCTCTTGCCGTTTGGATTAGAGCAGGCATACGCCAGTACACTTCGGGAGTGCGGAAGAGCGACACCGCCCATGGTAGCCGGTGTGGTGGCGGTTATATTAAATACATTACTCAATTATCTGTTGATTTTCGGTAAATTCGGGCTTCCGAAAATGGGCGTGGAAGGAGCTGCGCTTGCAACGGTAATTGCCCGTTTTGTGCAGTGCAGCATTCTGATTGCCTGGACCCATGCGAATACTAAAACGCTTGAATTTGCCAAGGGCTTGTATCGTAAATTTTCGGTTCCGGCCGGTCTTGTGAAGCAGATTTTCATTAAGGGAACGCCCCTTACCATCAATGAGATGTTATGGGCAGGCGGTTCCACGATTATGTTGCAGTGCTATTCCATGCGAGAATTAGACATTTTGAGCAGTATGAATATTTCGTCTACGGTGTCCAATGTATTTAATGTTTCGTTTATTGCTTTCGCCAGCGGTATTTCGATTGTTCTGGGTCAACTTCTCGGGGCCGGAAAACTGGAAGAGGCGAAAAAGGCTGCACCGAAACTGATTGCATTTTCGGTGGTAATGTGCGTGTTTGTGGGAATGGTTATGGCGCTGGTATCCAGAGTGTTTCCGGATTTTTACAATACAACGGAACATGTTAAAAAACTGGCAACAGATTTCATTTTTATTTCTGCCTGCTGTATGCCGATTTACTCCTGCGCGAATGCGACTTATTTTGTGCTTCGTTCCGGCGGAAAAACCATAGTGACGTTTTTGTTCGACAGCTGCTTTGTGTGGGTGGTTTGTGTGCCCTGTGCATATTTGCTGGTAAATTATACAACCCTAGGCATTGTGATGATTTTCTTCTTATGCCAAATGCTGGAAGCAGTAAAATGTTTGATTGGACTTGCGCTGGTGAAAAAGGGCGTATGGGTAAATACCATGGTTTAATTGTCCGCGGTTTATGATATAATAGAATAAATTTTAAAAGGAGGTGCCCTATGATTCGGGGAGTGAATAATAATCCGTACCACAATCCCTATGATTCCGGGAAACGTATATCCGGCAAAAGCGAAGAAAAGGCACCTGCCTTTTTGCTGAACTACGATGAATCCGGCGTGGTTTGGGAACGGAATAAAAAAGAACCGGAAAAAAAGGAACCGGTGCGGGAGTCGACGTCCCAAGGCGGCGGTGTTGTCTATGAGTCTTCCTTTGATGCAGAAAAAACGATAAAGACCGCTGAAATAAAGAAAGAAGAAAGCGGTTTTGATTTTACGGCTGTTTTTCGGAAAATCGGGGATTTTTTCCGGAAGATTGCAGACTTTTTCTGGTACGGCGATGAGGATAAGACGGTCGGGGACAATAGCGAAGAGCCCGCCGAAGAGACCGCATTTGTATCTGACAGGAAAGAAGATATGCTGGATTCGGAAATTCGGCAGGAGACGACAACGGAAGAAAAAAATACTGCCGGGAAACTTCTTACGGCGGAAGAGAAGGATGAAAAAATTCGTGAACTTTTGAGGAAAAAAGATACCGAAGGGGTCATGGATGTCCTTACGGAACATCACAAACTTCGGCTTGCCAGGAATTCAACACTTCTGACCTATTACGATAAAAGGGGACGGATTGTCTCAGTTACGGGGGCGGATAAAGAGCGAATTTTATACGGCGACGGAATAGAAAAAAGTTTTCGGGAAAAGATATGATAATAAAGCGATTAGGACTTAACAAGATTTGGGAAAAGTGCTATAATAGTAGCAGTGTATTATACAATGCAGGGGACTGCAAAGCTAAAATGTGGAGGTTTACATATGCAGGAGAAATTGGTACAGGTTACAGAAACATTGGGAATGGTTGGATATATGACCAATCAGGAAATGCTGGTGGAGTTATATGATGCAAATTGTACCTTGGTTTTTTGTGAAGGTTTTCAAGGAGCAAGTGCAAGATTGTCACTGGGCGATACTGCCGGCTCCGATATTGATTGGATTCAGAGTACATTAGAGACCGGCGGAGTAAACCGCAGTACGACAAGCGATGACAGCGGAAGACCCATGGAACGTACTTATGTTCCGGTGACGGATTGCGGCGAAGTGGTTGGCTGTATTGTGACGGGTTATTATCCGGCTAGCGGCGGCGGTGCCAATGAAGTGGCGATTGAAAAGGCAGAAACCTTTATGGATTCCATTGACCGGATTAATAATGCCATTGATATGATGACAATTCATTTTGAGAATCTGTTTGATAAATTGCAGGAAATGCAGGATAAAACCGGAAACATCGGAAAAGGTGTTGCGGAAACTTCTGTTGTTGTTTCCAAGATTAAAGCAAATGCGTCCAAGTCCAAGATTCTTGCTTTGAATGCTTCCATTGAGGCAGCAAGAAGCGGTGAGGCAGGTAGAGGATTTACCGTAGTTGCAAAAGAAATGGGTGAAATGGCAACGGCCAGCGGAACTTCTGCCGTGGAAATTAACACAGCACTGAAATCCATTTTCGGAGATTTGGATGAAATTACGGCATCCATTTCGACAGCCAATGAATTGGCTGAGAAACAGACCGGTTCCATTAAAGATATTGAAGAATACCTTGGTGTGGCATTGCAGGCTGCGATGGAACTTGGGGAAGCATTACAAAACTCATAACAGGAGGTGGCACCGTGCGAATCGGTATGGGATATGATGTCCACAGATTAACAGAAGACAGAAAACTAATTATTGGTGGCGTTGAAATTCCATATGAAAAAGGTTTGCTTGGTCATTCCGATGCAGATGTTCTGACCCATGCAATTATGGATGCTCTTTTGGGGGCCGCCGGTATGGGGGACATTGGCTTGCATTTTCCGGATACCGCAGCAGAATACAAGGATGCGTCCAGTATTGAACTGCTGAAAAGAGTAGGACGGATGCTGGAAGAAAACACGTACCTCATTGAAAATATTGATGCTACGATTATTGCGCAAGCACCGAAGATGCGCCCTTATATTGATACCATGAGGGAGACGATTGCAAAAGCATTAGCAATCGATATTTCCCAGATAAATATTAAAGCAACGACAGAAGAAGGACTTGGTTTTACCGGCTTGGGAGAAGGGATATCTTCTCAAGCGATTTGTTTGTTAACCAGTCCGAGAGAATTATATTCACAGGATGTCACGGAGGAATGTAACGGCTGTTGTTGTAAAGGGCAGTAAGGATAAGGAAAGCAAAGCCTCTTTGATAAAAAGAGGCTTTTGTTTGTTCGTAGATTATTTTTATGGGTGTGGAAAATGGGCTTGATTGGAAGATTAAAAAAAGAAATCAATATTGTGCGGGAACGGGACCCGGCAATTCACAGTAATCTGGAGGTTTTTTTGTACCCCAGTTTTAAAGCACTGATTATGTACCGGGTGGCGCACAAATTATATGAAAAAAAATTATATTTTTGGGCCAGAATGATTTCGCAAAATGCAGTAAGAAGAACGGGAATCGAAATCCATCCCGGTGCACAGATCGGAGAGGGTTTCTTTATCGATCATGGAAATGGTGTGGTGATTGGCGAAACAACCATTATCGGAAACAATGTTACCCTATACCAGGGGGTGACTTTGGGCGGTACCGGTAAAGAACAGGGAAAACGACACCCTACCATAGGGGATAATGTCATGATTAGCGCCGGTGCAAAGGTTTTGGGCTCTTTTACCATCGGTGCAAATTCAAAAATCGGTGCCGGAAGCGTTGTGCTTGCGGAGGTTCCGCCCAACTCTACAGTTGTGGGGGTTCCCGGCCGGGTGGTAAAGCGGAAAGAAAATTCCGCGCCGAGGGAAAAATTGGATCAGGTGCATTTGCCGGATCCGATTTTGGAAGAATTGCAGGCATTAAAGACTGCAAACGAAGAATTGCGAAGGCGCGTGGAAGAATTGGAGAAACAACAATAAATCAGAGGGCGGTCAATGCCTGAAGGAGGAGAATTATGAAACTTTATAACACATTATCAAGAACCGTTGAGGAATTTGTCCCTCGGGAGGAAGGCAAAGTTGCAATGTATACCTGCGGACCTACGGTATATCATTTTGCTCATATCGGGAATTTGCGAAGCTACATCATGGAGGATGTGTTGGAGAAAACATTGCGTTTCTTGAATTATGATGTTAAGCGAGTAATGAATATTACTGATGTTGGTCATTTGTCCAGCGATGCAGATACCGGTGAAGATAAGATGCTTAAGGGTGCAAAGCGGGAAAAGAAAACCGTTATGGAAATTGCTAAATTCTATACGGATGCGTTTTTTTCTGATTGCGCAAAACTGAATATCAAAACTCCCGATGTGGTGGAGCCGGCAACCAATTGTATTGCTGAATTTATCAACATGATTTCGGTGCTGTTGGAAAAAGGATATGCCTACATAGCCGGAGAAAATGTATATTTTGATACCTCAAAATTAGAAGATTATTATGTTTTTTCCAATCAAAGCGAAAAGGAACTGATGGTGGGTGTCCGGGACGACGTGCAGGAGGATACCAATAAACGTAATAAAAGTGACTTTGTGCTTTGGTTTACGAAATCTAAGTTTGATGACCAGGAATTGAAATGGGACAGCCCCTGGGGATATGGTTATCCCGGTTGGCATATCGAATGCTCCTGCATCAGCATGAAGCATTTGGGTGAATATATGGATATTCACTGTGGCGGTGTGGATAACATCTTCCCGCATCACACTAATGAAATTGCCCAGAGTGAATCCTACGTCGGCCACAAATGGTGTAATTACTGGTTCCATGTGCACCATCTGATTGATAAGAACGGCAAAATGAGTAAATCCAAAGGGGAGTTTTTAACCGTTTCACTTTTGGAGGAGAAGGGATATTTGCCTCTGGCGTACCGTATGTTCTGTCTGCAGTCTCATTATCGTAAGCCTCTGGAGTTTTCTTTTGAGGTGCTGGATAATGTGACCGTTGCATATGAAAAATTGGTAAAACGAATCGCAGAGTTGGCGGATGAGGGTGAAGTGGATAAGGAGGCATTTGCAAAGTATCATCAGATGTTTGCAGATGCTTTGGCGGATGACGTCAATACTTCCATGGCCCTGACAGTGGTATACGACATGCTTAAAGCACCTATTTCCGATAAAACGAAGCGTGCATTGGCAGAAGAATTTGATAAAGTATTGGCGCTTGACCTTCTTACTGCAGCAGAGAACTTTAAGCAGGAAGCCGCTGTGGATGCAGAATTAGAAGCATATATTCTGGCAAAGATTGAAGAACGTAAGGCTGCAAAGAAAGCGAAGGATTTCGCTTTGGCAGACAGTATCCGTGATGAATTGGCCGGAAAAGGCATTGTATTGGAAGATACCAGAGAAGGCGTGAAGTGGCATTTAGCATAAAGCAGCCCGCGGAAAACATAAATGGAGAATAATGTGATTAACGAAAATGGTTTGTTGGAGTCTTTGAGAGAAGAATTTGCCTTGGAGACGCAAGATTTAAATTTGTACTCCCCGCTGGTATTGGCCTACATGGGAGATTGTATCTATGAGTTGATTATCCGAACGATACTGGTCGAACGGAAGAATTGCGCGGTGCAAAAATTACATAAAGAAGCTACCTGGTATGTCAAAGCAGCTTCTCAGGCCAAGATTGCAGAAGGGTTGCTAAATGCAGAGTTGCTGAGTGAAGAAGAACTGAGTGTGTACAAGCGGGGGCGGAATGCCAAGTCCCATACCGTGCCCAAGCATGCAGAGATGAAGGATTATCGTAAGGCGACGGGATTGGAAGCGTTGCTGGGGTATCTGTTTTTAAAAAACGACATGGCCAGAGTGATTTTTTTGGTGAAAAAAGGGCTGGCAATTTTGCAGGAGGCAAATGAGGAGGAAAATCAATAAATGGGATATACGGAATCTTATGTAGAAGGAAGAAATGCGGTAATTGAGGCATTTCGTTCCGGAAAAACCATAGATAAGTTATTTCTTTTGGACGGTTGTCAGGACGGTCCGATTATGACCATAAAAAGAGAAGCGAAAAAGCAGAATTGTCTGATGAAATTTGTTTCAAAAGAACGATTGGATCAAATGTCGGAGACCGGAAAACATCAGGGTGTTATTGCGTTGGTGGCTGCTTATGAGTACGCTGAGGTGGAAGATATTCTGAATGCGGCAAAGGAAAAAGGAGAGAAACCGTTTATTTTTCTTCTGGACGGAATTGAGGATCCCCATAACCTCGGTGCCATTATCCGGACGGCGCATTTGGCGGGAGCCCATGGTGTGATTATTCCGAAGAACAGGGCAGTTGGCTTGACGGCGACTGTGGCCAGAACTTCAGCAGGCGCATTGAATTACACAATGGTGGCAAAAGTAACCAATCTTGCAACCACGATTGAAAATTTGAAAAAAGAAGGCATGTGGTTTGTTTGCGCTGATATGAAGGGAGAAACCATGTATCGCTTGGATTTGACCGGAGCCATTGGGCTGGTAATCGGCAATGAAGGCGAAGGAGTGAGTCGTTTGGTAAAAGAGAAGTGCGACTTCCTTGCGGCAATTCCGATGAAAGGACAGATTGATTCTTTGAATGCTTCGGTGGCGGCCGGCGTTTTGGCATATGAAATTGTGCGTCAACAGACGATGAAATGAGGCAGTTTTGAAAGATTATGAGAACTACACGGACGAAGAGCTGATTATCCGAATCCGTGACGGTGAAAAAGAAATAACGGATTACATTATCAACAAATACAAGGATTTGGTCAGAAAAAAGGCCAAATCCATGTATATTTTGGGAGCGGATAATGAGGATTTGATACAGGAGGGCATGATTGGCCTTTTTAAAGCAATCCGGGACTATGACGCCGGCAGGGATGCCAGTTTCTTTACCTTTGCTGATGTCTGCGTATCAAGGCAGATGTACAGCGCTGTACAGGCCGCCCACAGAAAGAAGCATGCGCCGTTAAATTATTATGTGTCGTTGTATGCCGGTACGGATAAAGATAGCGATGACAAGGATGTGGCGCTTTTGATTGATGCCGTTGCGACAGATATCGTAAACAATCCGGAAGATTTGATGATTGATAATGAAAATGTAATGCGGATTGAGGAAATCATCGATACGGATTTGAGCCCATTAGAAAAGCAGGTTGTTGATTTGTTCTTGACCGGCATGAGTTATACGGAAATTGCCAGAGTGCTTGGTCGGGATGAAAAATCCATGGACAATGCATTGCAACGCATAAAAGCGAAAATTCGAAAAGGATTGGATAAAAATTAAGAGAGCTGTATTCCGCCGGAGCGGATACAGCTCTTTTTGGTATTAGTTGTTTTCTTCTTTGCTTTCTTCGGAATCTTCTTTATTTTCGGAAACATCGCCTTCTTCCGAAGCCTCTTCTTCCTTCTCAGGAAGAACCAAAAGCACGGATTGGATACGATTGTTTTCAAATTCCTTCACGGTCAAAGTAGTACCATCTTCTAAGGTGACTTCTTCGCCTTCGTTGGGAAGGCGGTCGTCTAAGTGTTCGATAATGATACCGCCGATAGAATCGTAATTTTCACAGGACAAATCGGTCTCCAAACGGTCGTTAATGTCAGCAAGTTTCATACTGCCTTCAATAAGATACTGATTTTCTCCGACATTCTGCAACATGGTTTTTTCGTCTTCATCAAATTCATCGCGGATTTCTCCGACGATTTCTTCCAATAAGTCTTCCATGGTTATCATACCTTCGGCTGCACCGTATTCGTTTAATACGATGGTAACCGCAGCGGTTTTTTCCCGCATTTCATTGAGCAAATCGGGTATTTTCTTGTACTCGTATGTATAGTACACTTCTCGCATAATATCCCGAAGGTTAAAATTGGAAGAATCCTTTACAAATAAGAAATCCTTAATATTTAATAACCCGATAATGTTATCCGGCGTGTTCTCATAAACCGGAATACGGGTGTACATATTTTGTTGAAATGCTGCGACAACTTCTTCATAAGTAGAGTTGGCATCCACTTCTACGATATCCACCCTGGGAATCATAATATCTTTGGCCAATGCATCAGAAAAATCAAACAAATTGTAAATGATTTCTTTTTCTTCCGATTCAATGACACCTTCCTGGTGGCTGACATCCACATAGGAAAGCAGCTCACTTTCGGTAATGCCGATTACTTTTTTGTCCGGGTCAATGCGAAGCATCCGTAAAATGCCGCTGGACAAGATATCAATGATAAATACAAGGGGCGTAAATAAGATACAAAGCGCATTCACAATGGGCGAATATACCAAAGCAATTTTTTCGTTGTTAAGCTTAGCCCAGGTCTTGGGAATGATTTCGCCAAAAAGTAAAACGACAACGGTCAGTACACCGGTTGCAATACCGATGGCAGTAGCAACTGCCCAATCTCCGAATATACGGCTCGCAATGTTCGTTGCAAGGACTGTTGCCAATGAGGAAGCAACGATATTTACGATATTGTTTCCTATAAGAATAGTACTAATCATTCGACTGTAATTTGCCAGAATTTTACATGCAATTATAGCCTTGCGATTTCCTTCCTCCGCAAGGTTCTTCAGTCGTATTTGGTTAGCTGTTGAGAATGCGGTTTCCGCAGATGAAAAAAAAGCGGACAGAAAAACAAGAACGAAAAGAATACCAAGTTGTAGACCATCTTCAGGGTTCACAGAATAAAATCTCCTTTTAAAATAAAAATATTTGCCAGCGTTGCTGACATTCACCACTATAATAGAGAAAAACAATAGAAAAGTCAAGAGAAGGTAAATTTTTGGGGTGAAAAACAAGGTAAAAAGCTATTTTGAACGGAAAGAGTAATGTTTTTTTGCGACAGTCAATATACATGTAGAAAAGGAAAGAGAGAAAAATAGGTGGGGATGATTATGAAAGAAAAAATGGTGCGGGAAACCGGAGCGTGGT
Source organism: Lachnospiraceae bacterium (assembly GCA_015057055.1). Lineage (GTDB taxonomy): Bacteria > Bacillota > Clostridia > Lachnospirales > Lachnospiraceae > NK4A136. The sequence goes on from SVFE01000001.1 coordinate 16,066, forward strand.
TCTCTTATTTGAAATATTTGCTGTTGTCCTATCTGCTGACTGGGGGGCTTCTTTTGCTCCTGTCCATGGTACAATGCGTTGTCGATTTACCGGAGGGAGTAATTAACTTTTTCTTAACAATGATTTATATTATTTCGGCCGGGGTGGCCGGATTTCTTGCCGGAATGCGGGCGGAAAGCAGAAGTTTTTTGTTCGGACTGCTTATGGGATGCGCATATTTTTTGATTCTGACCTGGATTTCCGTGGGATATTCCGGAGAAGGATTAGAATGGAACCGAAAATTTGTCAGTGTCATGCTGATGTGTTTATTCAGCGGTATGCTGGGGGGAATTGTCGGCAGAGGAAAATAAGGCTTTTTTATAAAAAATACTTTCTTCATACCGGAATATGTGATATAATGCACAGAGTATGTGAAATATGACGATTCATAACAGAACGGAGGAATAGAATATGAAACACATCAAAACATTGAACACAAGAGATTTCAAGAAGAGCATGAAAAAAGGCGGCTGCGGAGAATGCCAGACATCCTGCCAGTCAGCATGTAAGACATCCTGTACAGTAGGAAATCAGAGTTGCGAACAGACAAAGTAAGAACTGCTCTGTTGTAGGCAAACGATAATAAATGAACTTGGGGAGCAGCGATGGCGGTCGCTGCTTCTTGTATGATACGGATTTTTTATTTTGCTACGGATACTATGCAGTATTTGGGTAGCGGACAAAAGAAGATTTGGAAAGGCAAGGAATGAAAATGATTCATCAGTACAAAAATAATGGATATAATATCGTTCTGGACGTGAACAGCGGAAGCGTGCACGAAGTGGATGATTTGGTATATGATTTGATTGCTAAAATTAAGGACGATGCCGAAAGTGGTATGGCGGACGAGGAAATTTTGGCAAAATACGGAGCGGATTGTTCCGGGGAAGAACGAGAAGCGTTGGAAGAAATTTTGGAACTGAAAAAAGAGAATATGCTTTTTTCGGAAGATATTTATGAGCCCTATATCGGGGAGTTTTTGAAGCGGGAGACCGTGGTAAAAGCAATGTGTCTTCACATGGCCCATGATTGTAATCTTGCCTGCAAATATTGTTTTGCCGGAGAGGGAGAATACCATGGTGACCGGGGGTTGATGAGCTTGGAAGTGGGCAAGAAGGCCTTGGATTACCTGGTGGAGAATTCCGGCAGCAGAGTGAATTTGGAAGTTGATTTCTTCGGCGGAGAGCCGCTTTTGAATTGGGAAGTGGTTAAACAGCTGGTTGCTTACGGGAGAGAAATCGAAAAAGTAAAGAATAAAAAGTTCCGCTTCACTCTTACTACCAACGGCACGCTCTTAAATGATGAAATCATGGAATTTGTAAATAAGGAAATGTCAAACCTTGTGCTGAGCCTGGACGGAAGAAAAGAAGTCAATGACCGGATGCGTCCGCATAAAGGCGGCCAGGGAAGTTATGATAAGATTGTTCCTAAGTATATTGCGGCGGCAGAATCCAGAAATCAGACCAATTACTATGTAAGAGGTACGTATACTCATTTTAACACGGATTTTGCAAAAGATGTTTTGCATATGGCGGATTTGGGATTTAAGCAGATTTCCGTAGAACCGGTAGTTGCACCTCCGGAGGCGGAGTATGCGTTGACCATGGAGGATATTCCTACCTTGGTGGCCCAGTATGATGAACTGGCAGCGGAAATGCAAAAAAGAGAAGAAGAAGGAAACGGGTTCAATTTCTTCCACTTTATGATTGATTTGGAAGGCGGGCCTTGCGTTGCGAAACGACTTTCCGGTTGCGGTTCCGGATGTGAATATCTGGCGGTAACACCTTGGGGGGATTTTTACCCCTGCCATCAGTTCGTTGGCGAAACGGAATTTTTGATGGGAAATGTGGATGAAGGAATTACCAATAAGGAAATTCAGGAGATGTTCCATGCCAGCAATGTATACAGTAAAGAAGCATGTAAGAACTGTTTTGCCAAGTTCTATTGCAGCGGCGGTTGTGCTGCCAATGCATATCATTTCCACGGCAATATCAATGATTGTTATGAAGTGGGATGCGAATTGCAGCGTAAGCGTGTGGAATGTGCGATTATGTTAAAGGTTGCAAAAGCCGCGAAAGAGTAAAAGGGGGCATGTAAGATGAAGAAAAGTACAGCAGGAATTATTCTGGTATTGTTTCTTGCCGCGATGGCAGGACTTTTATATATCCTGGGCTACGGCGTGGATGAGAAAAAGAGCGGTGCCGTGAGCGCGACGCACCTTGGACTCGACCTGGCGGGTGGAGTCAGTATCACGTATGAAGTGGTTGGGGAGGAAGCACCTTCTCCGGAAGCATTTAGTGATACCCTGTCAAAACTTCGTCAGCGTGTAGAAAAGTATTCTACGGAATCTCAGGTATACCAGGAAGGAGACCGCAGAATCAGCATTGAGATTCCCGGAGTTTCCGATGCGGAAGCAGTGCTTCGGGATTTGGGTTCTCCCGGGGTATTGTATTTTATCCGTTCCACGGATGCGGCGGGAAATATGAATTATCAGGTTGCAACGACTGCAGACGGAACGCAGATTTATAAAGAGGGTGAAACTTATTTCTGCTATGTAAACGGTATTTCGTATGCCTATGATGAAACGACGGATTCTGTGGCTAGGGATGCGGAAGGCAATCCGGTATTTTATACCGTTACGGATATGTATCTGGTAGCGCCGGTGTATGAACTTACCCGTCCCTTAGATGAAATAGTAGCGGACGGAAGTGCCGTGCTTAGCGGTACGGATGTAAAACTGGCAGAAAGCATGAGTTACGTGGATGAATTTAACCGGACGAATTATGTGGTATCCTTGGAGTTTCATGAAGATGCGGCAGTAATTTTTGCAAACGAAACCGGCGCGGCGGCAACAAAGAGCGGCCTTGCAGGAACCATTGCCATTTATTACGACGGAGAGCTGATTAGTGTTCCGAATGTACATGAGCGGATTAGCGGCGGGGAAGCGCAGATTACCGGTATGCAGAACATTACGGAAGCAGAGATGCTTGCCCAGAGCATTCGTATCGGCGGTTTGTCTTTGGAATTGCAGGAACTTCGTTCTAACGTGGTGGGAGCGCAGCTTGGTAGCGAAGCCATTTCTACCAGTATAAAAGCCGGAATTATCGGTCTTATTTTGGTTATGATTTTCATGATTGTGGTATATCGTGTTCCGGGATTTGTAAGTTCTTTGGCCTTAATCATGTATGTCATGATGAATTTGGTATGCATCAACTTTTTGGAGATTACCTTGACTCTTCCCGGAATTGCCGGTGTTATTTTGTCCATCGGTATGGCAGTGGATGCGGATGTTATTATATTTGCCAGAATAAGAGAGGAAATTGCGACAGGAAAGACAGTGGAAGAAGCGATAAAAGGCGGCTTTTCCAAAGCGCTTTCCGCGATTGTGGACGGTAATATTACTACTATCATTGCGGCTATTGTTTTGGGCGTAATCGGAAGCGGAACGATTCGGGGCTTTGCGTACACGCTGGCTCTTGGTATTGTTTTATCCATGCTTACAGCACTTTTTATCACAAAACTTTTGCTCAATGCATTTTATGCCCTGGGATTTCAGGATGCGAAATGGTATGGCGTAGGAAAAGAAATGAAAGGAATTAATTTCCTTTCTCACAAAAAGATGTTTTTTACTATTTCAGGCGTCTTGATATCGGTGGGAATCATTGCGATGATTGGTTTTGGTGCAGTGAAGGGAAGTCCGCTGAATTTCAGTTTGGAGTTTATGGGCGGAACCGCTACTACGGTAACATTTGAGCAGGCTATGAGCAGGGAAGATATTGATTCCTCCGTGGTGCCCATGATTGAGGAAATCGTGGGAGATGCCAACATCCAATGGCAGACGGTTAATGATACCAATGAAGTGATTTTTAAAACACGAACATTAAATGCAGACGAGAGAGAAGATTTGAAGGCGATGCTGGAACAGAATTTTGGAGTCAGTCAGGATTTGGTGGAAGATGAGACCATCAGTTCTACGATTTCCGGAGAGATGCAAAAGGAAGCGATTATTGCTGTTTTGGTTGCCACCTGTTGTATGCTTATCTATATCTGGTTTAGGTTTAGCGATATTCGTTATGGTGTCAGCGCCGTGATTGCTTTGGCACATGATGTTTTGGTGGTACTCGGTGTTTATGCGGTGCTTCGCCTCAGCGTCGGCGGTTCCTTTATCGCATGTATGCTGACGATTCTTGGATATTCCATTAATGCGACCATTGTTATTTTTGACAGGGTGCGGGAAAACAGAAGAGAGTGGAAAGATACCGTCACGTTGGATGAAACGGTAAACCGCAGTATTGCCCAGACCTTGAGCAGAAGTATTTTTACATCGCTTACTACTTTTGCGATGGTTGCGGTATTGTTTGTTTTAGGTGTGTCTTCCATCCGGGAATTTGCCTTGCCGCTTATGATTGGTATTATCAGCGGAACATTTTCATCGGTATGCCTTACCGGTGCGATTTGGTATCTTCTCCGGGAAAAATTCCCTCCGGAAGAGGAAGAGGATGAGGATGAGGTTGCATATTAATGCCAAATAAGGAAGAAAAGCAAAAAAACAATAGTAAGGCTGTAAAACGGTTCCTTTGGATTGGCTTTTTTGGACTCGTTGCATTGTTTCTTTTGGCTACTTGGATACGATTCCTTTTTACGGAAAAATTGAGTATCTATCAGTCAGGGGAATATGCAGTGCAGGGAGTGGATGTCTCCTATTACCAAGGGGAAATCGATTGGGAAGTTTTGGGCGGTCAGATTGATTTTGCCTTTATGAAGGCTACGGAAGGAAGTAGTCATACGGATTTACGGTTTGAAGAAAACCGGTCGGGGGCCTTGGAAAATGACGTGATTTGCGGTGCCTATCATTTCTTTAGCTTTGAAAGCAGCGGAGAAACCCAGGCGGAGAATTATATCCGGGTGGTCGGTTCCTGGGACGGGATGTTGCCGCCGGTAGTGGATGTGGAGTATTATTCCGTTGAAGAAGCGATTACTGTAGAAGAAGAGCAGATCAGAGAGGAACTTCGTCGAATGCTTCTTGCGCTGGAGGAATATTACGGAGTTAAGCCGATTATTTATGCTACGTTACAGTCCTATTATTCCATTTTGGACGGGGAGTTTGATGAATATCCCCTGTGGATTCGAAATACCTATTTTGCGCCCACTCCGTTGATTCCGAACTGGGATTTTTGGCAGTATTGTGATGAAGGTGAATTGTCCGGTTATGGCGGAGAATCGAGATATATTGATTTGAATGTGTATGCCGGAACAAGAGAAGAATTGGATAGTATACGTATATGGCAATAAAAAAAGTCCCTATGAAGGGACTTTTTTGTTGTTTGATTATTCGGTGATGGTAGCTGTTTCCATAAGGAAGCTGACTACTTTCTCTGACATGGCAAGCTGTGCCATATATTCGATACCGTACTGCGCCAGCATATCGTTGTAAGTAGCGTCATCATAACCGTTCGCAATGTAATAAGCTTTTACTTCTTCCGGTGTATTGGTCATGCCTTCTGCTTCAAAAATATACTGGGTTACCAGGAAGTATTCCACATCCGCAGTGGCTGCAGATGTAACATAGGCATCATACTCCTCCTGGGAAGTGAGGCCCAGCATTTCGTAAGGAGAGCTGTACATATTGTAACCTAAGTATTCGTAGTACATGCTGTTATAAGAATTGAACTGCTGGAGGTTCTGGCTGTAATAGATTTTTTTCATATTTTCCAGATAATCTTCCGGATAAGCCGTGATAACGGAATCGTTTTCCAGGCTGGTGATTACGGCATTACGGAGATTGCTTTCGTAGTAGTTATCAATCAGATTCTGACGATATTCTTCGGCGCTGCCGGCTTCTTCGGAAAGATTCAGAGCGACAAAAGCATCATCAAATTCCGGTACGATATAGATGCCGCCCAAGGTTACTTCATAGGTCAGAGTAGCACCTGCCAAAGCGGCGTCAGAATAGTCTGCAGGCAAAGTTACGTCGACAGTAAATTCTTCACCGATGGTGCGTCCAATCATTGCATTATCAAATTCTTCCGAAATGACACCGCTGCCGATTTCATAATCTGTACCGCCGCTTTCTGGGGTTACTTCATTGTAAGATACACCGTCTAAGGTTGCCCGATAACTGATATTAACCGTATCACCGGCCTTTGTAGCTGCCGTAGTATCGGTTGAAAGCGTTGCATAAGTGTCGCAAAGTGCTTCGATGTCAGCGCTTATGGTCTCTTCCGTAGGAAGCAAATCGGCTCTGTTATAGGATAAGGACGTATAATCCATGGTAACGTAGTCTGCAGCGTTGATTCCTTCAATGGTGCCGTCTTCTTCCAGATATTTGCCAAAACTTACTTCTGATTGTTTGTGCAAATAAATGCCGAGAGCAACGATGCCTGCGATGGCCAAAATAACCAAAACAACAACGAGCGAAGACATCGCTTTTTGACGTTTCTGCGCCTTTCTGTTTTTTTCTATTTCCAAACGTTTTTGTTTGGATTTACTGATTTCATTCTGACTCATGTTCATCCTCCATATGGCAAATTTCTTTTGGTTTTGTAAACATTACGAAAAATCCAGATATCAGTATACCATACTTTCGAAAGAATGAAAGGTTTTTCTTGTGAAAAAAATGGATAAAAAATGTGTGAGAATGTAGTATAATAGAAAATGTGAAAATAATGTAAGGATGTCGAAAAATGGCAAAGTGGATGTTGGTAAGAAAAGGCGGCGACGCAAAAGAAATCGCCGAAAAATATAATATTGATCCGTTGTTGGTAAGAGTGCTGATGAATCGCGGAATATCCGGAGATGTAGCGGTGGACGGTTATTTGAACGGGGACTATCATTGGTTTCACCGGCCGGAAGAAATGAAAGACATGGAAAAAGCATGTGTTGTTTTGACGGAAAAAATAGCCGCAAAAAGCCCTATTCGGATTATCGGTGATTATGATATTGACGGAGTGTGTGCAACGGCAATCCTGTGTAAGGGACTGCGTGGTCTCGGAGGAAATGTGGATACGCAGATTCCCCACCGGATTAAGGATGGCTACGGCATGAATATCAATATGATTGAAAAAGCGGCGGCGGAGGGAATTAATACAATTTTGACCTGCGATAACGGCATTGCTGCAAAAGATGCTGTGGTGCGAGCGAAAGAGCTGGGGCTGAGTGTCATCATAACTGACCATCATGAAGTTCCCTTTACGGAAGAAGGAGGCGTGCGTAAGTTTTTGCTGCCACCGGCAGATGCTGTGGTGGATCCCAAAAGAGAGGACTGTAATTATCCCTTTCCCCACATTTGCGGCGCCTTTGTGGCATATAAATTGGTTGAGCTTCTCTATAAAACGATGGAGAAAGAAGCCCTGTGGCAGGAGCATATTGACGAGATGATACAGATTGCCGCCTTTGCAACGGTGGGCGATATCATGGAATTAAAAGACGAAAACCGTATTTTGGTGCAGGAAGGATTAAAGCGGATGAGGACGACCCGCTGCGTTGGTTTAAAGGCGTTGCTTTCTGTTTTGGGGCTTCAAAATGCGGAAATAACGGCATTTCATTTAGGGTTTTTACTGGGGCCTTGTTTGAATGCAACCGGCAGAATTGATTCGGCAGACCGGGCCCTGGATTTGCTTCTGGCAGAGAAAGAATCCGATGCGATGCAGCTGGCCGGCGATTTAAAAGCGATGAATGACAGTCGGAAAATGATTACGGAACAGGGGACGGCTGAGGCAATTTCCCGGATTGAAAGCGGAGCATTTGCAGAAGATAAGGTGCTGGTGGTGTATTTGCCGGATTGCCACGAAAGCGTTGCGGGAATCATTGCAGGACGGCTTAGGGAAAAATACGGAAAACCTGCATTTGTGGTAACAAAGGGAGAAGAGGGTCTCAAAGGGTCCGGACGTTCTATCGAAGCCTATCATATGTACGAGGAAATGAATAAAATCGCGGAGGTTTTTACCAAATTTGGCGGCCATGCCCAGGCAGCAGGTTTTTCGCTTCGGGAGGAGAATTTGGATAAGATGCGAAAAATGCTTAATGAGAACTGCAGGTTAACGCCGGAAAATATGCAGGAAATCCTTCATATTGATGCGGCGGTGCCGTTGTCCTATATATCCCCGAAATTAGTGAATGATTTAAAATTGCTGGAACCCTGCGGCAACGGAAACGAGCGACCGGTATTTGCCGTGAAAAATTTGCTGCTGAAAAGCGGAAAACTTCTCGGTGCAGAAGGCAAAGTGGGAAAATACCGGGTGACGGAGGAAGCAGGAAGTAGTTTTGAATTAACTTTGTTTCAAAAAAACGGGGAATTCAGGCGTTTTCTGGAAGAAAAATACGGAACAGAGACAGCGGCAAAGCTTTACGGCCGCGGATGCGAGGGTGTGCCGGTTTCGGTTGCCTATTATCCCCAGTGGAATGAATTTCAGGGCAAAAAATCCCTGCAGTATGTTATGGTAGATTATTGCTAGGAAAATGTGCGGATGATTGACGATGGGAAAGGAATCGTGATAAAATTTCAGAAGGAATGAAAGATATCAATAGAGAAGCAAGAATAGACAGATGGAGTGGAACATGGAAATAAGCCAAAAAACCAGATGGAATTATATTGATATACTAAAAGGAATCGGAATTATTTTGGTAGTACTCGGTCATACGGACCGGATTTCCGATGATTTGTTAAAATGGATTTTTTCTTTTCATATGGTCTTGTTTTTTGTTGTGGCAGGTTATCTTATCGGAAAACAGTACCAGGGAGAAAAAGTAAAAGAAATTGCATTAAAACGAACGGCGCAGAAAATTCTTTTGCCATACTTTTGGTTTAGTTTATTTGCAATCGTATGGGATGCGGCAGGAATGATTATCGGCAGACCCGGATACAGCATCGATTCTATGATAGAGAAGGGCCGGGATTTTATCACCGGTTACGGAATCTCCGTATTATGGTTTTTGCCGGCGTATTTTGTAGCGGTGGTACTTTACCGCGCGCTTCGAAGCAAGTTAAACTATGGTCTATGCCTGATGTCCTGCATCCTCCTTTCGGCAACGTATCTTCTGATTGAATGGGTGCCGGCGTACGCTTTAAATGCGGAGCGTGTGTTGGAACCGGGAGTAGTAGCCCTACTGTTCTCCTTTGCAATTTGGAGAGGCGTATTTTGTGCATTGTTTGTCGCTCTGGGAGAAGGTATTTGCCTTTTTACGGAACATATTTGGAAACGTAAAGTGCTGTGCGTGATAACGGCCCTGGGAGCGCTCGGTATCGGCAGTCTGGCCGGAATGTATAATGAAATGGCGTCACTTCGTTATTTGCAGATTGGGAATGCGTTTTTGTTTGTGGTATCCGGTGTGGGAATTACTACAGGACTTTTGATGCTCTGTAAATGGTACGGAGAGTGTTCCCCGCTGGAATTTGCGGGAAGAAATTCACTGCTTATATTGGTAACTCATTTGGATTTTCGGATTATGAATGCAGCACTGAAATGCTCGGATAAGGTTTTTGAGATTACGGATCATAATTTTGCACGAAATCTTACCCTGGCCGTTGTGCTGATTGTATTGGAAATTATTGTGATTTTTATTTTGAATCGTTTTTTCTATTTCTTGTTTGGGAAAAAAGAAACGGTAAAAGATAAAATTTTTGCTCCTTCCCGGGAAGAGGAGTAATCAAAAAAGAAAGGCGAGAAGATATGATTGTAAATAAGTATCGTTTTAGTAAAGAGTTGATAAAAGAATATGTATGGAGATATTGGCGCACACATGTGATTGTAGAATGCGGTATTTTTCTGGCTTTTCTTTTGTACTATCTGTACCTGTTTCTGGCAGGATATCAGTGGGCACTTTGGGTAATCCTCATGGTATGTTCGATTCCGGTAATGCTGGTGGTTCGTATCCGGCGGGATAATAAGTTGATTTTGGAAAGAAATGTGGCTCTATACGGAAAGGAAGATCCGGAACATACCATTGAAATCGGAGAAGAGATTTTGTATTCCGTGGAGGGTGTGTCCCTTCGCATTTCGCCGAATGATGTAAAAAAGTGTACGCAGACGAAGAATTTGATTATTTTTAAATTTAAGGGGAACATGGCGGTGATGCTGAAGAAAGATTCTTTTGTACAGGGCTCCGCAGAAGAATGTCTGGCTTGGTTTAAGAAGAATAAACAGAAATGATAAACAAAAACGAAAATAAAAAAAGAAGCTGCCATTTTGCGATCGGAGAATCGGCAAGATGGCAGTTTCTTTATGAGGGGGGAGATAAAAGTGTACTTAACAAGTGTTCGGTACACCTTTAAGTTAAGCAGTATTGCAAAAATGCAATATGCACGGGATAGTGAGTGCATCAACTATCTGTTAACAGAATACTGGTAAAATGTGTCTTTTTTGTGATGAATTGGTGAAAGAATTAAAAAACATAAGTTTTATGAAAAACAATACAAGAAGCGGGCAATAAATGTACAGGTCCTCTGCCTTGTCATTTGCATCAAAAAGGGATACAATATAATATAGAAAAGACTGCGTTTACGGAGGAGAATCAAATGCAGATTTTACGGGAATTATTAGCAGGACTGGATTATGAATGCAAACAGGGTTCTGTAGACGAAAAGATAACAAAGATTATTTACGATTCAAGAAAAATAGAAGAGGGCTGTCTTTTTGTATGTATTCGGGGAGCCAATTTTGACGGTCACGATGCCATAGGAGAAGCGGTAGAAAAGAAGGCAGCAGCGGTTCTGGTGGAAAGTACGGATAATGTTAAAGATGAAAATATCACTGTTATCCGGACGCCGGATACCAGAAAAGGACTGGCATTTGTGGCGGCGGCGTATTTTGGCCATCCGGCAGAAAAAATGAAAACCATCGGAATTACCGGTACCAAGGGAAAGACTACCACAGCGTATATGGTTAAATCCGTGCTGGAAAATGCAGGATACAAGGTGGGACTTGTGGGGACAATCGAGGTGCTGACGGGAAGCCGCAGGATGAAAGCACAAAATACAACTCCGGAATCCTATCTTTTGCAGGAATATTTCCGTGAAATGGTAGAAAACGGTTGCGATGCGGTGGTGATGGAAGTCTCTTCTCAGGGACTTATGATGCATCGTACGGCAGGATTTACGTTTGATTACGGAATTTTCACCAATTTGGAGCCGGACCATATCGGACCGAATGAACATGAAAGTTTTGAAGATTATATGCGTTGTAAAGGTCTGCTTTTTCAAAATTGCAGGCACGGCATTTTAAACGGTGACGATATTCACACGAAAGAGGTGCTTCGAGGCCATACCTGTAAGGTGGAAACCTTCGGTCTTTTTCCCGGCAATGATTTGCAGGCAACGGAGGTGGAAATGGTAAAAGAGGGCGGTTTACTTGGCGTATCTTTTGCAGTGAAAGGAGTCTATCAGGATAAAATACGGATTAATATTCCGGGAAAATTCAGTGTTTATAATGCCCTCACCACATTGGCCGTATGCCGGCATTTCGGAGTGGAAGAGCAGAAAACGAGAAATGCCTTGGTCTGTGCCAAAGTTAAGGGACGTACGGAAATGGTAAAAGTATCCGATGATTTTTCCCTGATGATTGATTATGCACACAATGCCATGGCGCTGGAGAGTTTGCTTTCGTCACTTCGGGAATACAACCCGGGGCGATTGGTATGTCTCTTCGGTTGCGGCGGAAACCGTTCGAAGATGCGGCGCTATGAAATGGGAGAAATCAGCGGAAAATTGGCTGACCTTACGATTATTACTTCCGATAATCCCAGATTCGAAGACCCGATGGAAATCATTAAGGATATCCGGGTGGGAATGGATAAAACATGCGGTGAATTTGTCGAAATTCCGGACCGGAAGGAGGCTATCCGCTATGCAATCCGGGAAGGAAAGGCCGGAGATATTATTGTTCTGGCCGGAAAAGGACATGAGGATTATCAGGAAATTGAAGGGAAAAAATATCCCATGGACGAGAGAGTTTTAATACAGGAAATTCTCGCGGAAACAAAGTAGAAAAGTAGATTTTGTAGTTACGGAAGAAAGGAGCAAGGCGGGTGGACTTGGAACAGGGAAAAAAATATGCCGGTGTTGTCATTGACATCTCCCATGAGAAGGTGGACCGCCTGTTTCATTATCGGATTCCCGAGCATTTGTGCGGAAGCATCCGGGAAGGGATGGAGGTTGTTGTTCCTTTTGGCGCAGGCAATAAAATGCGGAAAGCCTATGTTATGGAGATAACGGACTTTGTGGATTTTCCGGAGGATAAAATCAAATGGGTGGAATCCATTAACGATAAGGCAATCGGTATGGAGCAAAAGGTGATGTCGCTGGCCTACTGGATGAAGCGGCAATACGGCTGCACCATGATAGCGGCCATGCAGACGGTGCTTCCGGTAAAGAAAAAAATCAAGGCTTTGGAATGCAAAACCATTGTTAGAAATGCTGCTGAGGATGAAATTCTGCAATTGATAAACAAATGTAATCCGCTTCGGCAAGCAGCCAGACTTCGGATTTTGAAGGAACTGCTGGTATTAAAGGAACTGCCCTTTGATTTGGTTACCGGAAAATTAGGCGTATCGGCTGCTACCATTAAATCGCTGGAAGAAAAAGGCGTTGTGATAATTCGAAAAGAACGGGAATATCGGAATGCGTTTCTTTCCGGGGCGAAAAAAACGGAACCGGTAGCGTTGACGCCCTTGCAGCAAAGGGCGGCGGAAGGGATAATAAATTCTTTCCGATCGGAGAAAAAAACGGTTCTTTTACACGGAATTACCGGGAGCGGAAAGACGGAGGTTTACATGGAGGCAATTGCGGCCTGCATCCGCGACGGAAAGCAGGCAATTGTATTGATTCCGGAAATCGCATTGACCTTCCAGACGCTAAAACGGTTTTACATGCGATTCGGCGACCGGGTTTCGGTCCTTCATTCCAAAATGTCGGACGGAGAACGTTTTGACCAGTATGAACGGGCCAAAAACGGTATGCTGGATATTATCATAGGGCCCAGGTCCGCTTTGTTTGCGCCCTTTCCGAATTTGGGACTCATTGTGATTGATGAGGAACATGAAAGCAGTTATAAGAGTGAAAAAATGCCTAAATATCATGCCAGAGAAGTGGCGCAGTATCTGTGTGAGCGGGAAGATGCTCTTTTGGTGCTGGGCTCGGCGACGCCTTCCGTAGATTCCTACTACCGGGCCAAGAAAGGAGATTATCTCCTTTACGAATTGGACGAAAGAATCGGGAGCGCAAAGCTTCCCAGCGTTCATACCGTGGATATGCGGGAGGAACTGAAAGCGGGAAACAAATCGTTTTTCAGTCGCAAATTAAAGGAATTGATGACGGAACGTTTTGTCCGGGGAGAGCAGGTCATGCTGTTTATCAATCGCCGGGGCTATGCCGGATTTGTCTCTTGCAGAGAGTGCGGAGAGGTAATAAAATGTCCTCATTGTGACGTTTCCCTGTCGCAACACGGGGGCAATCGAAACCCCTATACGGGGGTGGTTACACCCCAGTCACTGGTATGTCATTACTGTGGTTATGCGGTGCCTATGGTGACGGAGTGTCCGACGTGCAAATCCAAAAAGGTGGCCGGTTTTCGCGCGGGAACGCAGCGGCTTGAAGAAGCCCTGAAAGCAGAATATCCGTCGGTACGGATTTTGCGTATGGATGCGGATACGACAAAGAAAAAAGAGGATTATGAAAAGATACTGTCTGCTTTCGCAGCAAGGGAAGCGGACGTTTTAATCGGAACGCAAATGATTGTAAAAGGACACGATTTTTCCAATGTGACGCTGGTGGGCGTGGTGGCGGCGGATTTGTCCCTGTTTGCGGCCAATTATATGAGCGGTGAGCGAACCTTTCAGCTTCTTACCCAGGCGGCGGGTCGAGCCGGGCGTGGTGAAAAGAAGGGTGAAGTGGTAATCCAGACTTATCAACCGGACAATTACAGCGTACTTCATGCTTCGTCCCAGGATTACAAGGCCTTTTATGAAGAGGAAATGGTATATCGGACTTTTGCGAAATATCCGCCGGTATGTCATATGCTTGCGGTGCAACTGCTGGCAGGTGAAGAAGAGCGAATCTGGAACCGAGGGGAATCTTTGGCAAAATGGTTGAAAGAAGAATACGGAGAGGAAGCGGGAATTATCGGACCGGCCAAAGGGGTTGTGTCCAAGGTGAAAGATATTTTCCGTGTAGTGATTTATATAAAGCATCCGGATATGGAGATGCTGATTCGTATGAAAGATGCGATTGAAGAGAAGATGGGAGAGCGGGATGAAAAAAAGGAGGTTCTCCAATTTGATTTTGACCCCATCAATATGATGTAATGAATGCAAAAGAATGCACAGAAATATACAGAGAATAAGAAAGGCAGGAAAAACTATGGCAGTAAGAAATATTAGGGAAATGGGTGATGAAGTTCTGGGGAAAGTATGCCGGGAAGTAACCCGGATGAATGAGCACACCAGAGAGTTAATCGACGATATGCTGGATACCATGTATGAGGCCAACGGAGTAGGTCTGGCAGCGCCCCAGGTAGGTGTTTTGAAACGGATTGTGGTAATTGATGTTACCGGAGAGGACCCCATTGTTCTAATCAATCCCCGTATTGTAGAAAGCAGCGGTGAACAGACCGGAACGGAAGGTTGCCTTAGTGTGCCCGGGAAAGCCGGTACGGTAACCCGTCCCATGTATGTGAAGGCGGTGGCGCTGAACGAAGATATGGAAGAGATTACGGTGGAGGGAACCGAACTGTTGGCCAGAGCGATTTGTCATGAGTTGGATCACCTGGAAGGGCATCTGTATGTGGAAAAGGTGGAAGGCGAACTGATGGACGCAGAGCCAATCGAGGATGAGGAATAAAAAGACGAAAGGAAGATGTAAATGAAAGTTGTATATATGGGTACGCCGGATTTTGCCGTGGGAGCACTGGAGGCCATTTTGGCAGCCGGTCATGAAGTGACGGCGGTGGTAACACAGCCGGACCGGCAAAAAGGCCGGGGCAAAGAAGTACAGTTTTCACCGGTAAAAGAGTGCGCGGTGGCACACGGGATTCCCGTGCTGCAGCCGGTGCGGATAAAAACACCGGAAGCGGTAGAACAGTTGAAGCAATATGAAGCCGATATTTTTGTGGTAGCTGCCTTCGGACAGATTTTATCCAAGGAAATATTGGAGATGCCTAAATACGGTTGCATCAATATTCACGCATCGCTTTTGCCGAAATACCGAGGGGCGGCGCCGATTCAATGGGCGGTCATAAACGGAGAAAAGGTGAGCGGCGTTACCATTATGCAGATGAACGAAGGCTTGGATACGGGGGATATTTTGTTCCAAAGAGAAGTGGAACTGGAGCCCAAGGAAACCGGGGAAAGTCTTTTTGATAAACTGGCGGATTTAGGGGCCGGGCTTGTGGTGGAAGCCCTCGAAAAGATTGCATCCGGTGATGTTTCTCCGGTTCCCCAGGAGGATTCCTTAAGCACCTATGCGGGAATGCTTACCAAGGAATGTGGGCGGATGGATTTTTCACTGCCGGCGGTGAAACTGGAACAGCGGATTCGGGGACTGAATTCCTGGCCGGGCAGCTATACAAGGTGGCGGGGAAAGACGCTGAAAGTATGGGATGCGGACGTAGTGAATTGCGTAGAGACGAAGGCTATGCCGGGAGAAGTAACCGAAGTTTCCAAGGACGGATTTACCGTAGCCTGCGGCGAAGGCGGCCTGGTATTGAAATCGGTACAGCCTGAAGGGAAAAAACGTATGGCAGTCAAAGATTTCCTGCTGGGCTATAGCGTGGAAATCGGGGAAAAATTGGGATAATGCTTTTTAAAATGAAGGGAGAAAAAACATGGATATTTTATACCTTGCACTTTTGGTGGCAGCAGCAGCGTCGATGATTGCTTCGGCGTCAGTAAATTCCACCTTTGATAAATACAACAAGCAAATGAGCACCACCGGGATGACCGGGGAAACAGCAGCAAAGCGGATTTTGGAGATGGCAGGCATTCATGACGTGACGGTTAAGCCCATTTCCGGGAAATTGACCGATCATTACAACCCGGGAAGTAAGCAGTTGTGTCTGTCGGAAGCAGTGTATTATTCCTCTTCCGTAGCAGCAATCGGTGTTGCAGCCCATGAATGCGGACATGCAATTCAGCATCATACGGAATATTTTCCGCTTCGTCTCAGAAGCTTATTGGTACCGGTTGCCAATATCGGTTCAAAACTCGGAGTACCTTTGATTTTGCTGGGGCTGTTTTTCGAAAGTTTTATTTTCCTTGCGGACATCGGAATCATTGTATTTGCGGCTTCCGTGTTGTTCCATGTAGTTACTCTTCCGGTGGAATTTGATGCATCGGCAAGAGCTATTGAACTGACCCAGTCCTACGGAATTTTACAGGGAGAAGAAGGAAAGAGTTGTAAAAAGGTATTAAAGAGTGCAGCCATGACGTATGTGGCCTCGGCAGCAGTTTCCGTGATTCAGCTGCTGAGATTGATGGCGCTTCGCGGCCGCAGAAGATAAGTGAGGAAATGATTTGGGTAAGAAAAGTACAAAAACCCGCGCTGTTGTTTTGGAGATACTTACCGTAATCCACAACGACGCCAATGAAAAACTGCATATTTTACTGCGGAATGTTTTGGACAAATACGATTACATGGATGCCCGGGATAAGGCGCTGATTAAGCGTCTGGCAGAAGGGTGCGTAGAACAGCAGATTAAATTGGATTATGTAATCGGATGCTATGCAAAGACCAAAAACGGCAAGATGAAGCCAATCATCCGCGATATCCTTCGTATGGGAGTATATCAAATTTTATATATGGACAGTATTCCGGATTTTTCTGCCTGCAATGAGGCTGTGCTTCTGGCCGGTGAAAAGGGTTATCGGGGGCTGGGCGGTTTTGTGAATGGTGTGCTGCGGAAAATTGCATCGGAAAAGGACAGGATTCCCTGGCCGGAAAAAAGTCAGGGGACGTATTATCTTTCTGTCATGTATTCCATGCCGGAATGGATTGTAAAACGTTGGACCGACCGATACGGCGCAGAGCAAACAGAGAAAATGCTGGCCGGCATTTTGGAAATATCGGACCTGACTCTTCGAAGGAAGGAATCCATGAGCGGGGATGAAGTTGCAAGATGGCAGCAGGATTTGGAGAAACAGGATGTTTGTTACGAAGAGCATCCGTATCTTTCTTATGCCTATGTGCTTAAAAATAATAACAGCATAGAAGAGTTGCCGGGCTACCGGGAAGGTTTGTTTGCCGTGCAGGATGTCAGTTCCATGCTGGCGATTGAATTGGCCGGAATTAAAAAAGGTGATTTTGTAGTGGATGTGTGCGCAGCACCGGGCGGAAAAGCCATGCATGCGGCGGAAAAGACAGGAGAAGGCGGAAGGGTTCTGGCCTCGGATTTACTTCCTTATAAAGTGGATTTGATGCAGGAAAATGCAGACCGGATGAGACTGACGCAGATGCAGGTACGGCAATGGGATGCGCTGATAAAGGATGAAAGTCTGGAAGGCCGGGCGGATGTGGTAATCGCTGATTTGCCCTGCTCAGGCTTAGGTGTCATGGGGCGGAAAAGTGATATCCGATACCATGTAAGTGAAGAAGGACTTTTGGAAGTGGCAAAACTGCAACGGAGCATCCTGGCGGTTGCCGCTTCGTACGTGAAGGAAGGCGGCATTTTACTGTACAGTACCTGTACCGTAAATCCGGATGAAAACGAAAAAAACCGGGAATGGTTTTTGGAAAATAATACTGCGTTTGCGGCAGAAAGTATTGAGGATGCGTTGCCGGAGGAATTAAAGGGAGGGACCGGAAAGGACGGTCACTTGCAACTTCTCCCGGGGGTTCATAAGTGCGACGGATTTTACATTGCAAAGTTTCGGAAGAAAAAATGAAAAGGGCAAAAGAGCATGCAGACAGATATTAAATCAATGACCACGGAAGAATTAAAGGATCTGATGCGGAGCCTTGGTGAAAAAGAGTTTCGTGCAAAACAGATTTATGAGTGGATGCATAAAAAACTGGCATCCGATTATGAGGAAATGACTAATATTTCCGCGGCGCTGAAAGAAAAATTGAAAAACACATGTACTTATACCAAACTGCAAATGCTTAGGATGCAGGAATCTGCCGAGGACGGAACGCGCAAATACCTGTTTGCTTTGCCGGATGGGAATACGGTGGAGACCGTCTTTATGCGATATAAGCACGGAAACTCTGTTTGTATTTCTTCCCAGGTGGGGTGCCGGATGGGATGCAAATTTTGTGCGTCGACGCTGGACGGACTGGAACGCTGCCTTTTGCCGTCGGAGATGTTGGAGCAGATTTATGAAGTAACCAGGCATACCGGGGAGCGGGTATCGAATATTGTTGTAATGGGAACAGGAGAGCCCCTGGACAATTATGACAATCTGGTACGGTTTCTTAGAATGATTTCGGATGAAAACGGTCTAAATATCAGTCAGCGTAACATTACGGTATCGACCTGCGGGTTGGTGCCGAAGATGCTGGAACTGGCCAAGGAGAAACTGCAAATAACGTTGGCTTTGTCCTTACATGCCACAACGGATGAAAAACGAAAAGAAATCATGCCGATTGCCAATTCCTACAGTATTTCCCAGTTAATGGATGCCTGCAAAGTTTACTTTGAGGAGACGGGAAGGCGGATTACTTTTGAATATGCCCTGATTGCCGGGGTAAATGACAGCATAGAGCAGGCCGCGCAGTTGGCAGAACTGGCAAGACCGTTGCATTGTCATATCAATCTGATTCCCGTAAATCCCGTAAAAGAGAGAGGATATGCGGAATCTTCCAAGGCTGCAATTGTTGCTTTTAAAAATAAACTTGAAAAAAAACAAATAACCGTTACAATAAGAAGAGAAATGGGTAGAGACATCGATGGCGCCTGCGGACAACTTAGGAGGCGTTATGTTTGTGAGAAAAAATAAAAGACTACACATTTGTATGGAGGGTATCAATGTCGGTTACATCTTATTCCTTAACGGATATAGGAAGACAAAGACAATTGAATCAGGATTATGTATTTACTTCTGAAGTTGCGGTGGGCCCGCTTCCCAATCTGTTTATCGTGGCAGACGGAATGGGTGGTCACAAAGCAGGGGAGTTTGCATCCAAGAGCGCGGTAGAAACCATTGTGAATGAGGTAAACCGCAGCAAGGAAAAAAATGCGGTGAAGGTTCTTGGTAAGGCGATTCAGAAGGCAAATGAAAAGGTCAGACAAAAAGCGTCTATGGATGAAAATTATCAGGGTATGGGAACCACCTTGGTTTTGGCATCCTATAGCGGGCATACCTTGTGTGTTGCCAATGTGGGAGACAGCAGGTTGTATCTGATAAGCGATAAAATCCGGCAGATTACAACGGACCATTCCCTGGTGGAAGAAATGATTCGTATGGGTGGTCTGGACAGAGAGAAGGCAAGAAGTCATCCGGATAAAAACATCATCACCCGGGCAGTCGGTGTGGTAGATGAAGTGGATGCGGATTTCTTTGAAGTGGACGATATAAAAACGGGAGACATTGTACTGATGTGTTCCGACGGTCTTTCCAATATGATCTCCGATGCGGAGCTGGAAGAGATTGTCAGAGAAGAGACGTCCCTGGAGGATAGAGCAAAAAAGATGATTGCATTGGCAAATCAAAGAGGCGGCAAGGATAATATTACGGTCATTCTGGCTCGCCTTGAGGTAAATGAGGAGTAGTAAATGATTAAGGTAGGAATGCTGATAGCAGAACGCTATGAGATAATTGAAAAAATCGGAACCGGCGGAATGAGCGATGTATACCGGGCAAAGTGTCACAAACTGAACCGTTTTGTTGCGGTGAAGGTGCTTAAGCAGGAGTTTTCCGAAAATACGGATTTTGTTTCCAAGTTCCGTGTAGAGGCACAGGCGGCAGCAGGACTCATGCATCCGAACATTGTAAATGTGTATGATGTAGGCGAAGAAAACGGCTTCCAGTATATCGTTATGGAGCTGGTAGAAGGAATCACGCTGAAAAAATATATTGAGAAGAAGGCAAGATTGTCCGTAAAAGAAGCGGTCAGCATTGCCATCCAGGTATCTATGGGTATCGAGGCTTCTCACAACAATCATATTATTCACAGGGATATTAAACCCCAGAATATTATTATCAGCAAGGAAGGAAAGGTAAAGGTTACGGATTTTGGTATTGCAAAGGCGGCAACCAGCAACACCATTACTTCCAGTGTCATGGGTAGTGTGCATTATACTTCTCCGGAACAGGTGCGTGGCGGTTTTTCCGATGAGAAGAGTGATATCTATTCTTTGGGTATTACTTTGTTTGAAATGCTTACCGGAAGGGTGCCCTTTAACGGAGAAACCACGGTTGCGGTAGCGATTAAGCATATCCAGGAGCCGATGCCCTCGCCCAGAAATTTTGTTCCCGAGATTCCCATCAGCGTGGAACAGATTGTAATGAAATGTACGCAGAAAAGCCCGGACAGACGTTATCAGTATGCGCCGGAGCTGATTGAAGATTTGAAAAAATCGCTGATTAGTCCGGATGAAAACTTTGTAAAACTGGATACGGAAGACGTGCAGGGTGTGACCAAGAATATCACCAGCAAGGAATTGAAGGAAATCAAGAGACAAAGCCATAATTCCGTGGATGTAAAGATGAGCGGTACAGGTAATATGGATGTACCTGCCGAAGCTCCCGTGGCAGTACCGGCGGTAGTTCCGGTAAAAGAAAAGGAAAGCAGCAAAGAAGCAAAAAGTGCAAGCTCCAATGGCCAGGCAAAACCCAAAAACGGCAAGAATTCCAAGAATGCTTCCGGAACGCCCGTCAAAGGAAACGGAGAAAGTGCGCCTAAGAGCGGGGCAAAAACCCAGAAGCCTTCCGGAAAAAATGCAGCGCCCAGCCGTCCGGCTAAGGCTTCAAAGAGCGGAAAGCCTTCTGCGAAACCGGCCGGAGCAGCTTCCGGTAAGAAAAAGAAAAACGGAAGTAACTATGAAGAAGAATATGATCCTAAGATGGAGTTTTTGACAACGGTGCTTATTGTTGTGGCAACGGTAATCATCGGTTGTATCTTTATCTATTTCTTTACCAAGGCGTTGGGAATCAATTTGTTCTCTACGGAGCCGGTAGAAACTGAGGCAGAGCAGACTGCTCAGGTCGAAATGATTGCGGTGGATAATATGGATGCGGCCGTTGCGGAAAGTACATTGACCGCTATGGGCCTTACGGTTACGAAGGAATACGAAGAATCGGATGCGGTTCCGGAAAATCAGGTAATCCGTGCATCCGTAGCAGTAGGAACCATGGTGGACGTAGGAAGTAACGTGGTACTTACGGTCAGCAGCGGGGCGAACGGTGCCGCTGTGCCTTCCGTTTTGGGATTGTCTAGGGCAGAAGCGACGGCAGCTTTGGAACGGGAAGGATTTGTTGTTACGGTAAATCACGTGAATTCTGACACGGTAGCGAGAGACAATGTTGTCTCCCAGATGCCGGAAGGTGAATCTCATATTGCCAGAGGCGCCACCGTGGAAATTACGGTCAGCCTGGGCGCGGAAGAAGTCGAGGTTCAGGTACCAAACATTTTGAACCAGACAGAAGAAGATGCGATTGTGATGCTTGCGGAAGCCGGCCTTGCCGGAGTTATGGTACTTGAAGAGTACAGTGATACGGTGGAAGAAGGCCGTGTTACTTATCAGAATTATTCCGGCGGACTTACGGTAAACAGTGGTACAGAGATTGAGTTCCGTATCAGTATGGGTCCGGAGCAGATTTTCTATAATTGTAATACTACGGTAAACGCACCGGCGGATTATGCCGGAGGCGATGCGGTAATTACCCTTACCGGTGTGGATGGTTCGGAATTGCACCGTGTCAATACTTCATCCTTCCCGGTAGAAATTAATCTGTACAATATTTTTGCGATTTCCAAAGGGGAAATTACAATTACCTATAATGTCAATCGTCAGGAACAGGTTACGGATGCGGCGGGCAACGTAACGGTGCAGACGGTACAGGTGCTTACAACGTCAGCGCCGATTCCCGTTAACTTTACCCGGGCACAGTAAGGCAGGGAGGACGAATGACAAAAACGGGAAAAATTATGAAAGGCATTGCCGGATTTTACTATGTGCACGTTGCGCAGGTAGGACTTGTGGAATGCCACGCCAAAGGGATTTTTCGAAAAGAAGGAAAAAAGCCTTTGGTGGGAGATGTTGTAGAAATCGAGATTCTGGATGAAGAAAAAATGACGGGAAGTATTGTGGGAATCTTAGAGAGAACCAATCGTCTGATTCGTCCGGAGGTTGCTAATGTGGACCAGGTATTGATTATTTTTGCCCACGTTTCACCGCAACCGAATCTGAATTTACTAAATAAATTTCTGATTATGATGGAGATGCAGGGCGTGCCTTGCATTCTCTGTTTTAATAAGCAGGACAAGGCGTCCAAGGAGCAGCGGGAAGGTCTTTTGAAGATTTACGAAAAGTGCGGTTGCAGAGTTATTACAATCAGCGCATTGGAAGGCGAAGGACTGGCTTCATTAGAGGCAGTTTTTGAGGGAAAGACCACGGCACTGGCAGGCCCCAGCGGCGTAGGAAAATCTACGGTTTTAAATTATTTCTGCCCGGATGCGGGAATGGAGACCGGGGACATCAGCCGAAAACTGGAGCGGGGAAAACATACTACCAGACATTCGGAAGTGTTTTATGTAAAAGATAATACCTATCTTATGGACACCCCGGGATTTACTGCTCTGGAACTGCTGGAAGGACTGGAGAAGGAAGCGGTAAAGGATTATTTTCCGGAATTTTATCCCTATGAGGGAAAATGTAAATTTGACGGTTGCCATCACATTCATGAACCGAAGTGCGCCGTACAGGAAGCGGTGCAGGAGGGAAAAATAAGCAAAATCCGCTACGACGGATATTGCGCCATTTACGAGGAAATCAAAAACCGAAAACGATATTAGAGGGGAAACAGGGAGATGAACAAAAGAGTTAAAACAAATTTTATTTTGGTAATGATACCGACCGCTGTTTTAGGGCTTGTGGTTTTGCTGGCCTTTTTGGCAGTTGTGGCGATGCTTGTTTTCGATGAACAGATACTGGGTTATCTGCATTTTTTGGGCGGTTTATTATTAATACTGGAATTTTTTGCAGGCGGATTGGCGGTTCTTATCATAATTTTGCTTGGGGGATATGTGGCCGCATTATTTGCCTTTGCTTTAATTCCGAAACTTTTGATAGAAAAAAATAAGGGCCGGCTGGTGGCCTACCGGGTTCTTATGACGATTGAATATCTGTTGCAGGCGCAGATCGTACTTTTTTGCGTCGGCATGATGAGTGAAGAAATCAGTGTATTTTGGATTGCTGTGGCAGTGGTTGTGACAGTACTCAATGTGATCAGTGCGATTAACACTTACACAAAACGAATTTTAGTATAAAACATGAGAGAGGAAATGGTAATATGAATCATTTTGCACCATCCATACTATCGGCAGATTTTGCCCATTTAAAAGAAGATATTGACGCTACGGTAAGAGGCGGCACGGATTATTTGCACGTGGATGTGATGGATGGCGTGTTTGTACCGTCGATTTCCTTTGGTATGCCGGTACTTAAATGCATTCGGAAAGCAACGGATTTGTTTTTGGACGTGCACCTTATGATTACGAAGCCGGAGCGTTATGTGGAAGAATTTGTAAAAAGCGGGGCTGATCTTGTGACGGTTCATTTGGAGACCCTAGAAAACCCGAAAGAAGTGTTGGAACAGATTCGGGCGCAGGGAGTAAAAGTTGGACTTGCCATTAATCCGGAGACACCGGCAGAAGAAATAAAACCCTATCTTCCTTATATTGATATGGCGCTGGTTATGACTGTGCATCCCGGCTTTGGCGGACAGTCCTATATCCCGGAATGTACGGAGAAAATCAGTCAGATTGCCGGGTGGATTAAGGAAATGGACCTTTCCGTAGATTTGGAAGTGGACGGCGGAGTGAAGCTGGATAATGTGGAAATGGTGCTGGAAAACGGTGCTAATGTCATTGTAGCAGGTTCTGCGGTATTTGCCGGTGATATTGAGAAGAATACAAGGGAGTTTATGGATATACTGAAAAAGTAGCGCAGATTTCAATTCGGCAAAGGGGGGCGAAATATGCATAATCTTAAATCAATTATTTTAATTCCGTTAAAAATCAAAAGAAAAGGTCTTGTGCCACCGATTCTTTTAATGCTGTTTTTTTTGTTAGCTATGATTGTGGTTCCGGGGATAGTTTCTCTGTTTGTCGAAGATGAGAATACGTTTATTTTTATTCTTTTGCTTTCCTGGTTAGTCTTGTTGCCTCTGTTTCTGATTTCCGTTGCGATTGTTATTATGATGGCGGTTAATAAAAAGTTTTCTGTTTTTCGGTATATTCCGGAAGCGCCGGAGGAAGCGACATTTAAAATGAATGTTTTATTTGATTTTGTATCCTCACCGGGGCAGATGCTTTATCAGGACGGCGAACCGGAAGCATTGCGGAAATCCGGACCCATGGTGACGATCTATGAGGCAGATAAGGCGGGCAGAGACTTTGAGGGAATGCATAAAGTGTCCGAACTTATGGTCAATCATAAATACCGATTGGCGATGTTTTTACGGCTGGCGGCAGGAATTGGTCCCGGCGGAAGATACGGTTTTACCGGTACCATGCAGGCATATTGGTACCTATTTATAGGCGAAGAGTATGACGCTTTGATGCAGGCTATGCAGGAACATAGGGTAGATGTTAAAATAACAAAGCAAAATGACATAGAAGCAAAATACATTGTGGATGGCATTATGGCCAGAAGTTGATTAGAATTATTTTTGGGGGAGACTATTATAGTCTCCCCCTTTTGATTATGAATGTGTCTATGCTATTTTGTAAAGATGGTGTATTGGACAAAGTTCATGTCAAGAATCACATTTAATGGCTCGTCATTTCCGATTTCACATTGTCTGCGTAATTCATCCTCAGAATGGTTTATAATTAATAAGAGACCATCATTAAGATAATACATGGTGTAATCAGTATTGTTTGCCAACTCCACATTGTTTATAAAAAAGTATCCGATACGAGTTTCTCCGTTGCCTGTACCGGGAGTTATGCCTTCAATATAGAATACAGCGTTTGTATCTGAAAAGCGTCCGTAGGTTTCGGCAACAACAATATCTGTGGTATATTCTTCCGTAATCTCCAAAGTAGTAAAGTGCTCTCCGAAAAGAGAAGAAAAACTATCGCTATTGTAGTTATCCGTCTGGATTACAATGCTATTAGTAATTGCTTCTTCGCCAGTGCCAATCTGGATTTGATAATCAATCTGTATTGTTTCAAAGGGAGAGTTATTGTAGTCGGTTCCGAGTTTGCCATATACCTCTTCAACAAGATCATAATTCAGGTTCTCAAAACACAATTGTGTTGAGTTTCCGGTTTCAAGTTCTGTGAAGGGCATGCGAATATCATTTTCTGCAAGGTAACGTAAACTGGTATATTCCGGAGTAATGTTTATTCCATTTACATAGATGTCGTTAATATATAAGAATACTTTTTTGTTGCTGTCATTATTGTTCTCCAAAGTAAGAAACATTGTGTTTGCCTCATCAAAAGAATCAAAGGTTAAAGAAACTCCGTTTTCATTGAAGATAACATTATTTGTTACGTTTAGGTTAGTAAAAGCTTTTACTGCTGTATCAATGTTTTCAGTTGCAGTTTGATGGTAGGACAGAAATTCATTGTACAGACTGTCAAAATCACTGCTGTACCATACATCATTTTCGGCAATAAAACCTGCTTGAATTTCATCTCTGTGAGTATCAATTAATAGTGCGGCTGCATTACCAAAATCTTCCCATTCTTGTAACTGCGCAAGTGCTTCTTCGTGCGTTTTCCCTTCGTAATAAATCATGGAACAATAAGCATAAATGAGTTCCCATAATTCCATTTTACGGGAGTCAGGGTCATTGGAAATCTCATCCATCATGATCTCGAAAGCTTCCATTTTTGCTTCTATATCGTCTTCGTCAGACCGGGGGGCTTCCGGTGTTTCGGCAACAGGTTCCTCATCAAGTTCCGATGTTTGTGATTCCTGAAGATTGGATTCGGTAACAGGTTCATTCGTGCTTGTGTTTTCGGTCTCTTCCGGTTTTTCGCCACAAGCAGTAAGACATGCTGCAAGTAAAAGGGCAGCAATAAAAGCAATGCTTTTCTTTTTCATATTTTTGTTCTCCTCCTTTTGCTGGTTTATCAGCGTTTTTTTTAAATTTTAGTGTCTAAAAATCACAAAAAGTGTGACAATAAACATTACAGATTGTACCATATAAAATGTTGCGATTCAAGTTTAAAATAGAATTACAAAAATGATGATGGAATAGGTGATGTAATGGCAGAAGGGAAAAAGTTAGTCATTCGTAAGAAGGGCGAGGATGGTACCAAGACTTTTTCGGTACGTTTGAAGGAAGAAACCATTCGGCGTATCGATGAACTGGCAATGAAGACAGATCGTAGCAGAAACGAATTGATTGGAATGCTTCTTGAATTTGGATTAGAAAATTGTGAGACGGAATAGAAACGGAATAGAACAAGAAAAGTGTTATAGCCTATTGAGCAGTGTCTCGGTAGGCTTTTTTTATTTGTTCAAAAAATGTTTGTAGTTTATGAAGTGAAGGGGTGAGTTTAAATCGATGAGGTAAAACTCCTGTCGCAACTATTGCCATATACATGTTTGTATGCTAGACTAGTATCATAAATGAGATTAGAAAAGAGGGAATCTATGGAAGAATTAGTAAAGGTACTTACAGACCCGGTTTCCAACAAGATTTTACAGCTTATAAGAGTGAATGCGGAGATGACGATAGCGGATATTCTGGCTGCCAATATTGGCATACCCAGGGCAACAATCTATCGGAAAATGGAGAAGATAGAAAAGGTTGGTGCTGTGTATGTATCATCCACCAACAAGATTCGGGGACAGATAGAAAAGGTATATCGGATTAAGGATATCTATATCGCATCCAAGGGTGATCATAAAGAAGATATGAGAAATGTTACGGTAAGTCTTATGGGGCTGATAGAACAGTATGAGACTTATTTTCGAAAAGAGAATGCAGATGTTGCAAAAGATAAATTGTTTCTGTTCAATTACAATATTTCTTTGGACGATGAGGATTTTTCTGCAATGCTGAAGGAAATTTACCAGATTGTGGATAAGTATCAGAACAAGCAAGGTACAGGCGATGAGAAGTTAAGGAATCTGTATATGATATCAGCACCGGGAGGCGAAGTATAATGAATAGAAAGAGAAAAGAACGTATCTTATATCCGCAGTGTGAAAATGGCATCTATAGGTATGAATACGTAGAAATCGGCGGGATGAAACAATATATTCAAATAAGAGGCAAGGATAAAAGGAATCCGATATTGCTTTTTATCCATGGCGGTCCGGGTGGGTCCATGGCCGGTTATGCTCATGTTATGCAGGATTTGTGGGAAGAAAAGTTTACCGTAGTAAATTGGGACCAGAGAAATACCTGTAAGACATACCTTGCAAATAAGGATAAATCCATGGAGATTGCTAAAACCGGCACCATGGAGGATTACATGGGGGATATCGACGAAATTATCAAATATCTTCATGGCATATACGAATTTGAAAAGATTATTTTGCTTGGATTTTCCTGGGGGTCTGTAATTGGCTCGGAATATGCAAAGAGGCATCCTGAAAACGTGTACTGTTATATAGGAGTGGGACAGCTTATCAACTACGCGGAAGGGTTCCGTGTGGTAGGAAAACAGGTGATAGAGCGTGCAGGGCAAAAGAAGAATAAAAAGGATATAGAAAAGATTCATAAAGTGCTTAATTCGATGCCGGATGGACCGTATATGACTGACGAGTTCATGAAACAGATACAGATTTTTGTCAGAATCAGCAACCAATATTTGTCAGAGAACAGTAGGAGTTTATCGTGGAAAGATTTTCTGACATCACCGCTTATGGATCGTAAGGCCAGAAAGGCTATGTATGTGCCTCATGAATTGCTGGCCGGGACATTTAAAACATTGTACGAATTTGATTTTCGAAATGATTTGAATTTTCCGGTACCGGTATATTTTATAACCGGTGAGGAGGATACCGCCTGTCCGCATAGTTTGCTTAAAGATATTGCAGATGACATCAATGCACCGAAGAAAAAGTTGTTTATTATGGAAAAAGCAGGGCATTGTTGCTTTTATGATAGAAAACAGGAGTTTTACAAGCTTTTGCTGGATGTGAGCGATGAGAATTAAGGGGAATGTACACATTCATTTCGATTTTTGGAAGGGATAAAGAGCATGATTGATTTGAAAAATGGCAGAATTAGAATTGCGGATGATTTAATTATTTATCCGAATTATACATTTGATTTGTTTAAGAAAAGTTCTTTCTATACGAATCAGGATGGCGTTAGAATAATAATTTTGGAGAAACAGCAAGTTATCGACGGGAATAAATATATGGCAATGCTTTTCTTTAGAAATAATATATATGTTGTCGCTGGTTTGCTGTGAAGAACAGTATTCGGAAGAAAATGAAAAGGAAAGGAAAAAACTGCACGACCGTATACTGGAGAAATATGGTGTTATAGGGAAAGCGGAGTATGCATGGGGAACCGTTTCGTCAGAATATGACGGACGCAGCAATTGCTGTAGTATTAACTTTGTTTTTTATGGTGAATAATAAGAGAAGCAAATTTTTAGACATCTTTTTATATCGCTGATAAACCGAGCCGATGGGGTTAATCTCATCGGCTTTTTCCGATTCACAACATAAAAAGGTTGTTTCACGCAAAAAAATGTAGCAAAGACACAGACCGGACGATATACCTATTGGATAGTATGCTAGTATTTTTGAAAGGACCGGTGATGTTTGTGTCTATGACAATCGGAAATAATATGGGAATCAGTAGTGGTTACAAGGTAAGTAAAGCAGGTGGTTATAAAAATGTGCGGGAGTATTCCAATTACTTGTTGGGCAAATACAGTTGCCTGAAACCGGGAAGTAACGTGGCCGTGTCTGTTACATCAGGAATGCTAAGAAAAGCAATGAGTGATGAGAAAACCGGGCAATGGTTGGAGAGAGAACTTGCCAAAGCACCTGATTATATAAAAGAGGCACAGCAGTCTGCCGGTGCTCGCGGGAGTAAACTGTTATCGGTTTCTATAGAGTTTGGAGAAGAGTATACAACTATGTGCACTCTGACAGTTACGGATACACCGGGTACGGATGAAGATATTGATAAGTGGCTTGAGAGAGTTGAAGAGAACAGAGAAAAACAAAAGGCGACGGAAAAGAGGAACGAAAAAAGAAGTGCCGAGAAAAAACTGACAGAGCAGAGAATAGAAGAGTATACTTTCAAAGGACTGGATTTAAAGAGTGTTACCGACAGTTTTATTGCAAAGATGTCTTCGGTACGTTCTGTAATGCCCAAAGCGTCCGGATTTGACATGAAAGTATAAAAGAAATATGAATTGCAAAGGAAGATACCATGCATATAGGAATTTGTGATGATGAAAAAAACATAAGGGAATTATTAGCCGGTAAAGTGACAAAGCAGTATCCGGATGCCGATATTATATTGTTTTCATCGGGGGAAGAACTACTTTTATCGGACAAACAGATAGATATTCTATTTTTGGATATTCAAATGCAAGGTAGAAATGGGATGGAAGCGGCTAGGGAACTTCGTAAGAAGGACAAGGGGGTAATACTTGTTTTTGTGACCGGAGTGGAGGACTATGTCTTTCAGGCATTTGATGTAGGTGCTTTTCATTACATTGTGAAGCCGGTTGATGATGCGAAGTTTGAAGATGTACTTTACAGGGCAGTGTCGGAAGTGAAATCTCAAAAAATGCACGAAAAAGAGCCGGAAGATAAATGTTTGATGATAAATAACGGCGGAGTACACATTAAAGTGATGATTGAGGATATTGTTTACGCGGAGATATTCAATCGAAAGATAGTTATTCATAAAACGGACGAGACAATTGAGTATTACGGGAAGATGTCTGATCTTGAAACGTTAGCAGGAGAGAACTTTTTCAGACCGCACAGGGCGTATCTCATCAATTTTAAGTATGTTGAAAAATACGATGCTTCTACAGTTTATCTGGAAAAAGGAAGTGTTCTTATGGCAAAAGGTAAATTCCCGGAGTTTGTCAAAAGATATATGAAGTATATTCAGCGGAAGGGATAATATTTATGAGTCATATGGAAATGTACTGGGCGATAGCCAACCATTCAATATCTATAATTAACATTTTGGTGGAATGCTGGTTGTTTTACCGATTTGTGCAGCCGTTTATGAAAAAAGGGGCATATTACGCCGGATTAAGTTATTCGGCGACAATGCTGGTTTTTTATTGTGTTCCGCAGGAAATTTATTATCCGTATTTTTTCGCAATTCTTATAGCATGTGTTACGATGTGCTTGTTGGAAAGAAGAAATATTAAGCAGAAAGTATTTTTGGCAACATGTATGTATCTGTTTCGCTGGGTGGTCTATGGAGTAACATTGGTACTTAGAGATATACTGTTTGCCCTGTTTATTAATACGCCGTATATGTATACGAGACCGATAAAACAATTATGCGCATATATTGTTGTGGAGACGGTGTATTACGCCGTGGCTTTATCGGTAATGTATCTGGTGATTCGATTGATTCACAAAGTGTATATAAATAAAAAAGATGACATTTCCGGTAAAGAATTGTTACTGCTTTATGCCACTCTGTTAACAGTAATGGTAGGCTATATTACTTTCAATTTCTTTTCTAAGGTATATCTGGAGGACATGGAAGTTTATATCTGGAATGTGCACCCGGGCTATACTTTTTTGCGGGTAATCTATCAGATTGTTTCGTTTGCGGCAATACTTATCGCTATTGTGATATACCAAAAGATAAAGGAAAAACAACGTGAAGATAAGGTTAATATTTTATTGGCAGAGCAGCTGGAAAATACGAAACAGCGTATCAGTGAAGTAGAGAAATTGTACGGAGATATGCGTGCAATGAAACATGATATGGGAAATCATATCTCGGTGTTGGAAAACCTAATTATGAAAAATGAAACCGAAGAGGTGGAAAAGTATTTATCCGAGTTAAAAGCATCTTGGAATGAGAACGGGACAGAAATAAAGACGGGCAATCCTGTCACGGATGTGGTTCTGGCGCAAAAGAGGAGAGAGGCAGAAGAAAAAGGAATCGGGTTTAAATGTGAATTCGTTTATCCGACGGATACCAATATCAATGCTTTCGATGTCAGTGTGATTTTAAGCAATGCGCTGGAAAATGCTTTTGGAGGTGCAAGCGGCTGCGAAAATCCTTATGTTTTGATAAATGCGTATCGTAAGAAAAATGCGTATATGTTGGAAGTGAAAAACAGTATCCTTAAATCGGTAGAGATTGATGGTGAAACCGGTTTGCCGGAAACAACGAAGGAAGATAAGGAAAGTCACGGTTTTGGACTTGCCAATATTCGCAAGGTGGCGCAGAAATATTACGGAGACATAGATATCCATCAGGATGAAAACAGTTTTACATTGACGGTTATGTTGATGGTTGAATAAGAAATATGAGACACAGTCTGTACAAAAAAGTGTGGATTGTGTCTTTTTTATTTGCTTCACAACAGAAAAAGGTCGGTTCACAACAAGTCTATTTAGTATGAAGTTTACTATTCCGAAATAGGAAGTAGCAGAAGTGTTTGCATATGGAGAAACGGATTTCTGAACAAAAAGCAAGGAGGAAAACAAGGAGGTTTACCGATGTCAATTATTTCGAATGTAAGTGGTAGTGGACTAAATGCTCAAAATGCACATAGGCTGAAAGATATCCAAAGGGCAGAAGGAGCAGAAGAAAATGCAAAAAAACGGATGGAAAGAAATCGTGAAAAAGAGGGTGTGAGTTACGAAAAAACGATTTCCGATTCTGTAACAGCAGGACTTGCGTTTATGCAGGGCTTGGAAAAACAGTTTGGCGGTACAAAGTTCTTTGTTGGAACAGTAAGTTATGGACAGACTTATGGTAATTCTATGGATACGAATTTTGTGGTTAATCCCCAATTTCTTGATAAGTTGGGGACTGATGAAGCGGTCAGAAAACAGTTTGAAGAAGACGTCAAATATCTGACAGATTTTTCTGAAAGGTTTCGAAAACAGCAACTTGCATCTGGGCGTGAGATTGTAAATCAGGGGTGGTTTTGTGATGAGAATGGTAATTGGGGTGGCTGGTCGGTTGGCCGACCAATCAATCAAAACTCTGTTTTGCAGGATATGACAGATAGTGCCGAGAAAATTCGGAAGGAAAAGTTTGTGGAGCGAGAAAAAGCGGAAGCAGAATTGAAAGAACATTTTGGAGACCGTTTCAAAGGATTTAGTGTGAAATGGGCAGAAGATGATAAAACCGGGGAATCGGAAGGAACAAAAGACAGGGAAGCTTCTTCCGATGAAGAAAGTGAGACCGTATCAGGTAAAGTTGGTGTAAATGTCGGCAAGACTGCAAGAAAAATTTCGGCGGCAAAGACAAAGGAACAGTTGCGGATGGTGATGGCTGAAATTAAAAGCGATGCCCAGGTCGTGAAAGCAGGAATTGAAAAGGGTTGGTGCGACGAGACAGAGTTGGACAAAGTGGAGATGCTTATGTCTATGGCGCAGAATCGCATGGGACAAGTGGAAGATAGAGAGGCAACGCCGGAAGAAGAGAGCATGTTTACTCTGGCTTCATTATTATAATTTGATAGGAAAAAGGAGGATGTTTCGTATGAAAATTAACGGTATAGACGGAATGAACACTTCAATCAAAGGGATGAATATGTTGCAATCAAATGATTCTGTCAGTAAAAATATTCAGAATAAAATTGCCAATGCGCAGAAACAGTTGCAGGATCTCTCTTCAAACAAAGAGATGAGTATTGAAGAAAAAATGAAAAAAAGACAGGAAATACAACAACAAATTGCAGATTTGAATAGCCAACTAAGACAACATCAAATCACCCAAAGAAAAGAGCAACAGGCAAAAGAAACTTCTATGAATGATATGCTTGGCGCAAGTAAGCAGACTGCTTCCGGAACAGGAAAACGAACCGCAGGTTTATCAAGGGCAAATATGAAAGCTATGATTTCTGCGGATTCTGCAATGGCGCAGGCAAAGATACAAGGCAGCGTAGCGGGGCAAATGGAAGGTAAAGCCGGTGTATTGGAAACAGAAATCAAGTTGGACGCTGCCCGGGGAGTCGACGTGGAAAAAAAGAAAGAGGAACTGGCAGAAGTAGAACAGAAGGCAACTGCGGCAGAGACTGCGCAGCTGAGTACTTTAGCAGATGCCAATAAGGAACTGGAAGCGGCAACGAAGGAAGAACGGCAGACAAAGCGTGTCGACGAAAAGAATACGAAGGAAGAAAAGACAGAAAATAAGATTAGTGTGGATGCTATTGATAATTCGGATGTTGACAATGTGATAAATGAAAATGGTACGGAAATGACAGAAACCGAGGAGCCTCTTTCAAAGGAAACAACTTCGTCCGTGCATGTTGATGTTAGAGTATAGGAGGAGATTGCGATGGCAGGAATAAATAAATTTAATCAATATATGAATCTGTATAATTCAGAGGATTATTCGTTGTTTTCGGGAGGTGCGCAGTTGCCGTCAATGAGCAGCTCCTATAGCCTTTCGGATTATGCTGCAATAAAGAACGGTAGTTATGGCAAAGCGTTAAAAGCGTATTATAAAAAAATGGATGCAGAGAAATTATCTTTCGGAGCAGATTCCGCACAAAAGAATTTGCTTATGAAATCCGGCGCCGATGCTTTGGAGAAATCTGCGGAGGCTCTAAAAAAGGATACTCTTTGGGAGAAGAAGGAAACCCGGGAAAAAGATGAAGCAACGGGAGAAGAAACTGTAGTGCATGATTATGACCGGGATGCTATTGCCAAAGCGGTAAAAACTTTTGTTGAGGATTATAATGATGCCGTGGAACAGGCCGGTGATTCCGATTCAAAAGAGGTATTAAGAAATGCAATGTGGATGACCGATACTACGGATGCAAACAAAAAGGTCCTTGCAAAAATCGGGATTGAAGTAGGAAAGGGAAATAAGCTGGAGTTGGATGAAGAAACCCTCAGAAAGGCGGATATCGGCACGCTCAAAATGCTTTTTACAGGCTATAATTCTTTTGCAGATAAGGTATCCATGAAAGCAAGAAGTATTTCTGCTGCATCATCAAAGGCCGGCGTTACTTATACGAGTGACGGAAAGTATAATGACGTAGTGTCGAAACTTGTATCAAAGAAAGTGAACAAAGAAGTATAAAATTGCATATCCTCTTGTGATGTTTATAATATTTGAGGACAAATATGCCGATATACAAAGTAGCATAGTATGGGTAAAAGGATTTACCGCGCAAAATACAAGGAGGTAGCAGGATGGATGTTGGTATAATGAATAGCAGTATTCATGCATCGTCAGAGGCATATGCTGCGAAAGAAGCAAAGCAAACGAAAGAGACAAAGCCGGCGAAAGAAAACAAACCTACCGAGGAAGTTAAAAAATACGGTGTTTCCGGTAGGACAGTAGGGCAACCGAAACTTAGTGAAAATGCAAAGAAGTATTATGAGGAATTAAAGTCTAAATTTCAAAATATGGATTTTATTCTGGTGAGCAAGGATATGAAGGAAATGGCCAAAGCGAATGCCGGAAGTTTTGCTAATCCTCATAAAATGGTTGTTTTGATTGACGAAGAAAAAATTGAACGTATGGCGACGGACGAGCAGTATCGCAAGCAATACGAAGGCATTATTGCTTCCGCGGGAAACAAATTACCGCAGCTACAAAAAACGCTGGAAAAATCCGGGAAGGTGAAAGCCTTCGGCATGCAGATTAATGACAATGGAGCAGCTTCGTTTTTTGCCGTGATGGATAACGCATTTAAGTCCCAGGCCAAACGATTGGAAAAACAAAGAGCCGAGAAAAAAGAAGAAAAGAAAGCGGCAGAGAAAAAAGCGGAGAAAGCAAAACGGGAGGAACAACTTAAGGAGAAACGCCTTTCGAAAGGCGAAGAATCGGAAACGGTAATATATGCAGATTCGTTCGAAGAGTTAAAACTGAAAGTAGAGGATTATATTTTTGAACATATGGCGGACACCGTAAAGACGGATTCTGAAAGATATCTTGGAACGCATATCGATTTCAAGGGTTAGGAGGCACGTCATGATTACGGGAACCATCTATAATGCGGGGAAAATGCTGGAAATGACACAAAAGTGGGAGCAAAAGAAAGCATCCGGTAATATCCTCGGAAAAGAGAAAAAGGAATTGTCACCGGAAGAACAACAACTCAAAATGTATCAGGAACAGCTTGCGAGTATGCGGGAGGGAAACGAAGTCAGTGCCATATATGCAAAACTTCAAAGCGGTCAGGAACTGAGTCCGGAAGAAGAGGGAATCCTTCGTGAGAGAGACCCTAAACTGTACATGGAGTATAAGGCGGATCGAATGGAACAGGAAGCCTACGAGAAAGAGTTGAAAAATTGTAAGACAAAGGAAGAAGCGGAAAAACTTCATGTAAACCGAATGAACGGCAAGCTGTCTGAATTAAAATCAATTGTAAATAATCCGAATATCCCTAAAAGTGAAAAAATAAAAGAGTCACAGAGAATTCTGGGAGACACTACGAAAACGGCGCAGATTTTTCAGATATTTACAAAAAGTGAGGAGTTTAAGAAACTGCCCACGGAAGAAGAAGCGGCGGAAAACAGCCGGGAAGAGGCGAATCTGCAAGAAGAGCAACCGCCGGTAGAAACGGATGAATATGCAGAGGTTACTTCAGATGGTGCTTCAGGTAGTGATAACGATAATAACATTTCGACGGAGGTATTGAAAGAAATGCTTGCGTTGGAGAAAAAGCATTTTGGAGAATTAAAAAAGACGGTAAAAATTGATGTCACAATCTAATAATTTACTTTTAAGCCCGAACATGGTATATTGATACTGTTGTGCGGGCTTATTTTTATGGAAAGAACCCGGTGCACGTCATGAAATGAAACCAACAAAGGAAAATAAAAAAGCCGTAAAGCAGCGGTTTTTAAGGAGGAAATAGAAGCCATGAAGCTCGGAATCGTGGGATTACCCAACGTAGGAAAATCAACTTTATTTAATTCGCTTACCAAGGCAGGGGCAGAATCTGCCAACTACCCGTTCTGTACCATTGACCCCAATGTAGGCGTGGTGGCAGTGCCGGATGAGAGAATCAAACTTTTGGGCAATATGTACCAGTCCAAGAAGGTGACTCCTGCGGTGATTGAATTTGTGGATATTGCAGGCTTGGTAAAAGGCGCATCCAAGGGAGAAGGTCTCGGAAATCAGTTCCTTGCCAACATTCGTGAAGTGGATGCCATTGTGCATGTGGTTCGTTGTTTTGAAGATGCCAATATCGTGCACGTAGATGGTAACATCAATCCCTTAAGAGACATTGAAACCATCAATTTAGAACTTTTATTCTCGGACCTTGAGATTTTGGAACGAAGAATTGCCAAGACATCCAAGGGTGCAAAGAACGATAAAACCCAGGCGAAAGAGCTCGTGCTTTTGGAAGCGTTAAAGACTCACATGGAAGAAGGGGCGATGGCAAAGACCTATGAGCCCAAGGACGAAGATGAGGAGGCCTGGTTTGCGTCCTACAATTTATTGACCGCAAAGCCGGTGATTTATGCAGCCAATGTGGCAGAGGATGATTTGGCGGATGACGGCGTAAATAATGAGCAGGTAAAGGCGGTTCGTGAATATGCCAAAAACGAAGGCAGTGAAGTGTTTGTTATCTGCGCCCAGATTGAACAGGAAATCGCAGAGTTGGATGACGACGAGAAGATGATGTTCTTGGAGGATTTGGGATTAAAAGAGTCCGGATTGGACAAACTGATTGCAGCAAGCTATTCCTTGCTTGGACTGATTAGTTATCTGACCGCCGGAGAGGATGAGACCAGAGCATGGACCATCAAGGTGGGAACGAAAGCACCCCAGGCAGCAGGAAAGATTCATTCTGATTTCGAGCGTGGATTTATCCGGGCAGAAGTTGTAAATTACAAAGATTTGCTGGAACTTGGTTCTTTGGCGGCGGCCAAGGAAAAGGGCCTCGTGGGATTGGAAGGTAAGGAATACGTGGTGCAGGACGGAGACGTTATTTTGTTCCGCTTTAATGTGTAACCTTTTACTGTATAATATGAAGTAGGTATCCTATTTGTATGAGATAAAATTAGTATACGATAAAACTGACTGCCGGTTCTGCCGGCAGTGTTTTGTAAGAAGGAAGGTATAAAGATGTCGATTGGAATGAGTGATACGGAAGGAACGTTTCCGGACTGGATGGGCGATACGGACATTGCATTTCCGGGACTTGGGATTTATCTTGAAAACGTGCCGAAAACATTTGAAATCTTCGGGGTAACCATTGCCTGGTACGGCGTATTGATTGGGATTGGAATGCTTTTGGCTTTTGTACTAATCAGTCATGTGGCAAAAAAACAGAAAATGAATCCGGATGATTTTTATGATGTGGGACTTTATATTTTGATTTTCGGAATTTTGGGTGCCCGGCTTTATTATGTCATTTTCTCGTGGGATTATTATAAAGATAATCTGTCGAGTATTTTTAATATCCGCCAGGGCGGTCTTGCCATTTACGGCGGTCTGATTGCCGGTTTTGCAACCATGATTATATATTGTATCCGGAAAAAGAAAAATATGTTTGCCATGATGGATGTAGGCGTTTTGGGCGTTTTGGTAGGACAGATTCTCGGACGCTGGGGCAATTTTATGAACCGGGAAGCCTTCGGGGATTATTCGGACGGCTTGTTTGCCATGCGTCTTCCGGTAGCGGCGGTGCGCAGCGGTGAAATTACCGATACCATGCGGGCCCATATGACGGAAGGGTCTAATTACATTCAGGTGCATCCCACCTTTTTATATGAAAGTATGTATAATCTGGCGTTGCTTATATTGATATACTTCCTGCAGGGAAAGAAACGGTTTGAAGGGGAAGTTGCATTGTGGTATATCGGCGGCTACGGAATCGGGCGTTTCTTTATTGAAGGCCTACGTACGGACCAGCTTCTGCTTCCGGGAACCCATCTTCCGGTATCCCAAATGCTTGGAATTATCCTGTTTACGGCGGCATTGCTTACCGATATTATCGTACGAAAAAAGCAGAAAATGGCTACAAAATAGTGGTCATATTTTATAAAAACACAAGATATAGTGAAAGTGATAAAAATACGCTTTTTAAGCGTATTTTTTTTGTACATTTTTTCAAAAAAACCTTGTCAAAGCTAAAAAATGGGTATAAAATGATGACTAAGTGGTGAAAAGTGGAGTAAAGGTGGTAAAAAGTGGAGAATTAGAAAAAATTTCACTACATTTCCAGGAAAGGGTGGAACATGTTTAAAGGCGAGTATAGTCACACAATTGATACCAAAGGCCGTATTATTGTTCCCGTGAAGCTTAGAGAAGCCCTCGGGGATAGTTTTGTTGTGACGAAAGGTTTGGACGGATGCCTTTGGATGTTCGATAATGCAGCCTGGGAAAGTGTGGAAAAAGAAATTCAGGCAATGCCCTTTACTTTGAAAGAAGCCCGTATTTTGGCAAGATTTATGATTGCCGGTGCATCGGATGGCGAATTGGACAAGCAGGGACGTATCTTGGTTCCCCCCAATTTGCGTGAATATGCACAACTGGACAAAGAGGTCGTTCTCTCCGGTGTCGGAAGCCGCGTGGAAATCTGGTCGAAAGAAAGATACAACGCGATTACGGATTATGAAGATATGGATATGATTGCTGAGAAACTGATTGATTTGGGATTTCGGTTGTAATCCGGGAGCAGCACAGGAGGAATGAGATGGAGTTTGCACACATTTCCGTGCTTTTAGAGGAGACGATAGAGGCACTGAACATTAAGCCGGATGGCGCATATTTGGACGGAACTTTGGGTGGCGCAGGCCACTCCGGAGAAATTGTAAAACGTTTGACAAAGAACGGACATTTGTACGGAACCGACCAGGACGGCGATGCAATCGCGGTTGCATCGGAACGTTTAAAACCTTATCAGGAGCAGGTGACGATAATCCGCTGCAACTACCAGGAAGCGGTAGAACAGTTGAAAAGCCGGGGCGTGAGCGGTTTAGATGGAATCCTGTTGGACCTTGGGGTGTCATCTTACCAGTTGGATACCGCAGAACGAGGATTTTCCTATCACACGGATACGGTTTTGGATATGCGGATGGACACAAGACAATCCCTGACGGCAAAAGAAATTGTTAATACCTATGACGAAATGCAGTTGTTTCGCATGATTCGGGATTACGGCGAGGACAAGTTTGCGAAAAACATTGCAAAGCATATTGTACGAGCAAGAAGTGAGAAACCGATTGAAACAACCTTTGAATTAAATGAAATTATTAAAGCGGCGATTCCTGCAAAGATGCGAGCGGAAGGCGGACATCCTTCCAAGAGAACATTTCAGGCAATTCGAATTGAATGTAACCGGGAATTGGAAGTGCTTCGCAATTCCTTGGAAGCAATGGTGGATTTTTTGAATCCCGGAGGTCGAATCGCAATTATTACATTCCAGTCTTTGGAGGACCGCATTGTAAAAAATATGTTCCGGGACATGCAAAATCCCTGTACCTGTCCGGCATCCCTGCCTATGTGTGTATGCGGAAAACAGTCCAAAGGATGGGTAGTTACAAGAAAACCGATTTTACCGTCAGATGAGGAAATTGAGCGAAACCGTCGGTCCAAATCGGCAAAATTGAGAGTGTTTGAAAAGGCCCAAGACGGAACGAGGGCATCAGAAATATAAGCAAGGAAGCGAAAAGAAAGGCTTCGGAACGGAGTAGAAATGGCAAGAAGAGCAGAATATGTATATGGATCCGCAGCGCGGCAGTATGCACCGGCACCGAAAAAAGAAGCGGTAGAAAGAGTACAGGTAAGAAACAATACACAAAAGGCTGTACATATGTCCCTTCCATATGGTATCTTTTTAGTAGCGGCTTTAATTTTTGCAGCAGCTATTTTGGTGCAATACGTACAGTTGCAGTCGGATATCATCAGCAATCGGAAACACTGCGCTTCTTTGCAGAATGAATATGAAGATCTTCGTTTATCCAATGATTTGTATTATGACAGCATTATGAGTTCTGTGGATATTCGTGAAATCGAGCGTATCGCAGTAGAAGAATTGGGAATGCATCTTGCCGGAGAAGGCCAGATTATCACCTATTCCGGCGATATAGAGGATTATGTAAGGCAGTATGAAGATATCCCGGAATAGAGTCGTAGGACTTGAATCTAGGAGTGAATAAAGTGAAAAATAACAGAGAACAGAGACCGGTTCGTAAGAATGAAATAAGAGATTATACCAAGAGAAAACTGGTAGTACTATACGTTTTAGTGCTACTGGTTTTTGCTGTGTTAATGGCAAGATTGGTATCGATTACCAGTGATAACGGGGATCAATACAAACGCCAGATTTTGTCCCAGCAGGCCTATGACAGTGTGACGCTGCCTTATCAGCGCGGAGCCATCGTAGACCGAAACGGTACCGTTTTGGCATACAGTGAAATCGTGTATAATGTGATTTTGGATTCTAAGCTCATGCGGTCGGATGCGGATGCATTAGAGCCTACTTTGGTAGCATTGCAGACCTGCTTTGGAATCAATCCTTCGGAAGTCAGAACCTACATTTCCGAGAATCCGGACTCGGGATACCATATTTTGCTCAAGCAGCTGACCTATGATCAGATTCGGGAATATACAGAGCTTCGGGATGCGGAAGACAGCCAGATTAATGCTTCCGGTATTTGGTTTGAGGAAGAGTACAAGCGGGTGTATCCGTACGGTTCATTGGCTTGCGATGCACTGGGCTTTACTACCATGGAAGGCGGACAGTATGGTCTGGAAGAATATTATAACGATATTTTGTCCGGAAGGAACGGTCGGGAATACGGTTATCTTTCGGATGAAAACGCTTTGGAGCGGACGATTATTCCGGCAGAAAACGGAAATACCATCGTAACGACATTGGATACTTATATCCAGACCGTGGTGGAAAACAGTATTTTGGAATTTAATGAAGAACATTACGGCGAGTACCGTGAAGGCGAATGGGGTTCGGATAATACCGGCGTCATTATCATGGAAGTGGATACGGGGGAAATTCTGGCGATGGCCAGTTTCCCGAATTACGATTTGAACAATCCTTATGATATCAGTACTTATTATTCGGAAGAACAGATTGCTTTGATGCAGGAAGAGGAAACCTATTACTCTACACTGAACCAGTTATGGAAGAATTACTGTATTTCCGAGTCCTATGAACCGGGAAGCGTCTGCAAGACATTTACCATGGCTTCTGCTTTGGATTGCGGTGCCATTTTGCCTACGGACACTTTTTTCTGCGGCGGATTTTTGCAATTCGGACAAGGGGATGATATGGTTACCATCCGTTGTCATAACCGGTACGGAGAAGGGGAACTTACCCTGCGCCAGGCCCTTGGAGAATCCTGTAACGTATGCCTTATGCAAATCGGTCAGCGTATGGGCGCGGCAACGTACCTTGAATATTTCCGGAATTTCAATTTTGGTTTAAAAACGAATGTGGACCTGGCGGGCGAGATGAGAACGGATTCCCTGGTGTTTAATCTGGATACCATGGGACCTACCGAACTTGCAACATCGACCTTTGGACAGGGTTATAATGTTACCATGATACAGACCATTTCAGCATTTTGTTCTCTGGTGAACGGTGGATATTATTACCAGCCGCACATGGTCAGCCGTATCGTTGATGACGAAGGCGCTACGGTAGAGAATGTGGAACCGGTTCTTTTGCGTCAGACGGTATCGGAGACGGTGTCGGATATTATGATTGATTATTGTATCGGCGTAGTAGAAGAGGGAACCGGTACGTATGCAAGACCGGCAGGATATCGCATCGGCGGAAAGACCGGTACGGCAGAGCATTCCGGTGACGGTAAGCAGGATTACGTTGTTTCCTTTATGGGATTTGCGCCTGCAGATGATCCGCAGATTGCAATTTACGTGGTTATCGACAGACCGAATGCACCGGAACAGGATTTGGCAACTCGTTATGCATGTCTCCTATGCAGGGATATTTTGACGGATGTGCTGCCCTATCTGCACATTTTTATGACGGAAGAATTGTCGGAAAGTGAAATTGAGGAATTGGAAGAGGCCGGTCATAATACGGCAATTCTTACCCAGCCCTCTGCTTCGGAAAATGCTGTTTCGGAAAATGCCGTATCCGGAAATGAAGCCGGAGAAGGAACCGGTGAAGAGCCGGAATATATTGAATTAGATATCCCGGGCAGCGAAGATTCGCAGGGAACCGGGCCGGAGATAGAAGTCATTATTGACCCAGAGACCGGATACGCCATTGATCCTTTAAACGGGGAATATCTGGATCCGGAAACGGGCGTCCCCATTGACCCGAATTCATCCATTTTCCAATACGGTGATGAGGATGGAAACGCTGAGGGAACGGAGGATACCTCCGGAGAAGATGCGACGGTGAGTGAATAAAATGAATAACCTTTTTCTCACGGTAATAGATTTTACTAAGGAAAGAAAAAGGTTGCCGATATGGAACAGTGGGAAAACAGTAACCGATTTTATCATCGTAAGAAGATGATTGTCTTTGGCGCAGCGGCACTGGGAATTACCGTTATGCTGGTACTGCGTCTCGGATATCTTATGATATTTGCCTCAGCCTATTATGAGGAACGGGCAATTGAAGTACATGAGCGTGAAAGAGACATTAAAGCGGCCAGAGGCAGAATTATAGACGTAAACGGAGTGGTACTTGCAGATAATACAACTGTTTGTACCATTTCTGTGATTCACAGCCAAATAGAGGACCCGGAAGCTGTTATTGAAATGCTTTGCAGAGAATTATCTCTTTCCGAGGAATATGTTCGGGAAAGAGTGGAAAAATATACATCAATCGAAAGAATTCTAAGCAATGTAGATAAGGAAACAGGAGACCGGATTCGCAGCTATCAGATGGCCGGAGTCAAAGTGGATGAGGACTACCGCAGGTATTATCCTTATGATGACCTGGCGGCGAAGGTACTGGGATTTACGGGAGGCGACAATCAGGGAATTATCGGATTGGAAGTAATGTATGAGGAGTATTTGCGTGGTACTCCGGGACAGATTCTGACGGTTACGGACGCCTCCGGCTTGGAATTGGCGTCAGAAGGGGAGCGGAGAATTGAGCCGATTCCCGGGGATGATTTGATTATCAGCTTGGATTATAATATCCAATGCTATGCGCAGCAGCTTGCGTATCAGGCGCTGGAAGCGAAAGGCGCGGAAGGGGTCTCCATTTTGGTCATGAATCCCCAAAACGGAGAAATTCTGGCAATGGTCAGCGTACCGGAGTTTCATCTGAATGAACCGTTTATGCTGGTCAGCGGAAATGCGGCGGAACTGTCGGAAGAAGAACGCCAGGATGCGTTAAACGAAATGTGGAGAAACGACTGCGTCAGTGACACCTACGAGCCGGGTTCGATTTTTAAGATTATAACGGCGGCCGCAGCATTGGAAGAGGGCGTGGTGAGCCTGGAGGACAGTTTTCATTGTCCCGGCTATGTCATTGTGGAGGACCGAAGAATACGCTGTCATGAGACGGACGGTCACGGTTCCCAGACATTTACGGAAGCCATCTGCAATTCCTGTAATCCGGCCTTTGTAAATATCGGACACCGTCTTGGCGTGGAGACTTATTATGATTATTTTCAGCAGTTTCGGCTGTTGGAACGTACGGGCATCGATTTGCCGGGAGAGGCCGGTACGATTATGCATGCCGAGGAAAATATAGGGCCGACGGAACTGGCAACCATTTCCTTTGGCCAATCCTTTCAGATTACACCCATTCAGCTGGCAACTACCGTTTCCTCCATTATTAACGGCGGAAGGCGCGTGACACCGCATTTTGGTTTGTACACCAGATCGGCGGCAGGAGAAATCACCAATATTTTTGATTATCCGGTGACGGAGGGAATTGTAAGTACGGAAACCTCGGAAACCATGCGCATGCTTTTAGAACAGGTAGTGGCAGTCGGCGGCGGGCATAATGCCTATATTGAAGGCTTTCGAATCGGAGGAAAGACCGCTACCAGCCAGACCTTACCCCGAAACAACGGAGTTTATATCTCCTCTTTCCTTGGATTTGCACCGGCAGAGAATCCGACGGTTTTGGCAATCGCCATTGTGGACCATCCACAGGGGGTGTACTACGGCAGTCAGGTGGCAGCGCCTATCGTACGGCAATTATTTGAAAATATCCTTCCGTATCTGGCGGAATAGATTTATAATAGAAACGGTATGCTTGACCTTGGGAAGGCAACCGATGGATACCGAAAAGAAAGGGAACAAAAAACATGAAATATGATGTGATAATACCGGTTTTGATGTCGTTTGGAATCAGCGTAGTGCTCGGTCCGTTTGTGATACCGTTTTTGCGGAGATTAAAGGTTGGTCAAACCGTAAGAGAAGAGGGCCCCCAGAGTCATCTGAAAAAATCCGGAACCCCCACTATGGGAGGACTGATGATTCTCACGGCAATTGTGATT
Source organism: Lachnospiraceae bacterium (assembly GCA_015057055.1). Taxonomy (GTDB): domain Bacteria; phylum Bacillota; class Clostridia; order Lachnospirales; family Lachnospiraceae; genus NK4A136. The sequence continues at coordinate 60,771 of SVFE01000001.1, forward strand.
ACATCATTGGTATATATGGAAAGGTATCCGGGAATCGTTCCCATCCTCTTTTTGACGCTGGGTTTTGGACTCATTGGATTTTTGGACGATTACATTAAAGTAGTGCTAAAACGTTCCATGGGACTTCGGGCGTGGCAAAAGATGGCGCTGCAGTTGGTGGTAACCGGTATTTTTGCGTTTTATCTGCAAAATGTTCTGGAGATGGATTTGGCAATGAAAATTCCTTTCCTTCCGGATCATTATCTGGATTTTGGAATTTGGAATATTCCGCTTTTGTTTATCGTAGTTATCGGTACGGATACCGGAGCTAATTTTACGGACGGCTTGGACGGACTTGCCAGCAGCGTAACGGTTATGATTGCCGTATTTTTCTCTGTTGTGGCCATTGGTATGGAGAGCGGAATTGCGCCTATCACCTGTGCGGCAGTGGGTGCTCTTTTGGGCTTTTTGCTTTATAATGTGCATCCGGCCAGCGTGTTTATGGGGGATACCGGTGCTTTGGCCCTGGGCGGTTTTGTGGCAGCCACCGCGTATGTGCTGCAAATGCCTTTATTTTTGCTTTTAATTGCTTTGATCTATGTAATCGAAGTGTTGTCAGTAATGATTCAGGTTACCTATTTCAAATTGACCCACGGAAAGCGCATCTTTAAGATGGCGCCGATTCACCATCATTTTGAGATGTGCGGATGGTCAGAGACAAGGATTGTTGCAGTCTTTTCCATTGTGACGGCGCTCCTTTGTCTGGTGGCAATGCTGGGTGTTTGGTAAATTTGACACAAGGAGAATGTTATGGATATTCGAGGGAAAAAGGTTGTTGTAATGGGCGCAGGAAAGAGCGGCGTGGCTGCAGCGCGTCTTTTGCTGTATCACGGTGCGGATGTGGTAATTTATGACGAAAATGAAAATTTGGATAAGGCGGCGCTTTTGGAAAAGGTAGGAGATACTGCCTGCCGGTGCATTGCCGGTGCGTGGCCGGAAGCGGAAATGAAGGGGGTAAGTCTCCTTGTGATGAGTCCCGGAATTCCGGTGGATACGCCTTTTGTTGAGTCATTTCGTGCAAACAATATTCCCGTATACGGTGAAATTGAATTGGCATATACCTTTGCAAAAGGTCCGGTTATTGCCATTACCGGTACCAACGGAAAAACCACCACAACGGCATTGACAGGTAAAATTGCAGAGGACTATTTCGGTAAGGCGTTTGTGGTAGGAAATATCGGAAATCCGTATACGGAAGCAGCCATTTCCATCGGAGAAAAGGATGTGGTTGTGGCCGAGGTCAGCAGTTTTCAGTTGGAGACGATTCATCGTTTTCACCCCAAGGTTTCGGCTATTTTGAATATTACGCCGGATCATTTAAATCGGCATCATACCATGGAGAATTACATTGCATGCAAGGAGGCGGTTGCCCAAAATCAAACGCCGGAGGATTTGTGTGTGTTAAATTATGAAGATGAGACAACGCGTGCATTTGCAAAAAAATGTCCGGCTAAAGTGTGCTTTTTCTCGTCGGCAAGAGAGTTAGAAGAAGGATTATACCTTAAAGAGGATGATATTTATCTGGCTGAAAACGGTACTTCCCAAAAGATTATGAACATTCACGAAATGAAGCTTTTGGGGATTCATAATGTGGAAAATGTGATGGCTGCAATTGCCATGACCAGAGGATTTGGAATTCCGCTGGAGAGTATCTTAAAATCCGTAAAGGAATTTAACGCAGTAGAACACCGCATTGAATACGTGGATACCGTTGACGGCGTTGATTATTACAATGATTCGAAGGGCACTAATCCGGATGCGGCAATCAAAGGGATTCAGGCGATGAACAGAAAAACCGTATTGATTGGCGGCGGATATGATAAGGACAGCACCTACGATGAGTGGATTGAAAGCTTTGAAGGCAAAGTTACCTACCTTATTCTAATCGGTCAGACTCGAGAGAAAATTGAAGCCTGTGCCAAGGCCCACGGATTTACCAGTACCATATTGGCAGATTCCTTCGAGGAAGCAATGGAAATTGCAAAAGAAAAGGCATTGCCGGGAGAAGCGGTTTTGCTGTCACCGGCTTGTGCAAGCTGGGGGATGTTCCCGAACTATGAAGTGCGGGGGCAGCGTTTTAAAGAGTTGGTCCGGGCGATGAAGTAACCGGATGAGAGTGTAAGAAAGGATGACTTACTTTGGCACGAAGAGGAGCAAAGAAAAAGTATTACTATTTTGATATAAACTTTTTGTTTATTGTAATCAGTTTGCTGGTATTTGGATTGTTGATGATTTATTCCACCAGTTCCTACGAAGCAAATATGGAATTCGGCGATGCGGCGTTTTATTTTCGTAAGCAGCTCGGCGCAACCGTTGTCGGACTTTTATTTATGATTTTGGTTGCGGTAATTCCGTATCGCGTATACCGGTTGGATTTCCTTCCGGAGAAATTACATAGATTGCCAATTTATGTGGCGATGTTTTTCCTGCTTTTGTTGTTAACCCCCTTGGCTTATTCGGCAAACGGTGCAACCAGATGGTTGGATTTGGGTGTGAGCGTGCAACCGGCGGAAATTGCAAAACTTGCGGTTATTGTCTATCTGGCTGCGTATACCACCCGTTATCCCAAGGCGATTCAGACCGCCAAAGGGATGCTGCACTTTATGTTCTGGCCTCTTGTTTTGGCCGTAATGATTTACGGTATTTCTTCCAATTTGTCCAGTGCGATTATCGTAGTGGGAATTGCGGCGGTTATGTTGTTTGTGGCAACTCCGCAATATAAGAGATACATATTGATTGTTTTGGTGGTTTTGCTTGTGGCTGCAGCAGTGGTTGCATTTGTTTTGAATCAGGATCCGGCGACTTCGCAGCTGGGATACCGCGGAGACCGTATCCGTGCCTGGGTAGATCCGGAAGCGTATGCTGATTCCAAAGGATATCAGACGTTGCAGTCCCTTTATGCTATCGGTTCCGGTGGTTTTTGGGGAAAAGGACTGGGCGAAAGTGTCCAGAAACTGGGATTTATCCCTGAAGCACAAAATGACATGATTTTTTCGATTATATGTGAAGAGTTGGGTCTTTTGGGTGCAACGGTAATTATTGTATTGTTTATTGCTCTTTTGTACCGGTGTCTTTATATTGCCACCAATGCAAAAGATTTGTTTGGAGCAATGCTGGTGGTGGGGGTTATGGCTCACATTGCAATTCAGGTGATTTTGAATATCGCGGTTGTTACTAACACGATTCCCAATACCGGTATTTCCCTTCCCTTTATCAGTTACGGCGGTTCTTCCGTGGTATTTTTGCTGATGGAAGTCGGATTGGTGCTGGGCGTCGCACGTTCCATTGAAATGAAAGACGAGTAAAAAAGAACTATTTTACATTGAACGGCATATACTAGCAAAGGAGTATTCCCAAATTGGTAGAAGTCGGAAGGTGTAAAATGAAATCATTGTTGATAGACGGCGGTTGTGTGCTTAACGGACAGATAAAAGTGCAGGGTTCCAAAAATGCAGCACTTCCCATAATAGCAGCATCTCTTCTGTTTCCGGGAAAAACGGTGTTACAGGAATGTCCGCAAATCCGGGATGTGGAATTGATGAAAAACCTACTGGAGTGTCTGGGGTGTGAGGTTAGCAGCCGGGAAAACTGTCTTAGCGTGGAGGCCGGTGAAGCGAAAGTAAATAATCTTCCTGCCCGGTGGGTAGGCGGTATGCGTTCTTCCATACTGCTTTTGGGAGCAATGCTGGCAAGATTTCATTCGGCAGTGATTTGTTATCCCGGCGGATGTGTAATCGGAGAGCGTCCCATTGATTTACATATTATGGCGTTAGAAAAATTGGGGGCCGAAATTCACATAGAAGGTGAGTGCATCATTGCGAAGGCAACCAATCTGAAGGGATGTAAAATACAATTCCCGATATCCAGTGTCGGTGCAACGGAGCAGGCGATATTGGCGGCCTGCGGTGCGCAGGGCATTACGGATTTGTACAATGCGGCAACGGAGCCGGAAGTGGTTCATTTATGCCGGTTTTTGCACTCTGCGGGGATTGAGATTCAGGGAATCGGATGCAAACATTTGCGGATTACGGGGCAATCTTTTGCAAAGAATTATCCCGGGGAAATACAATATACCATACCGGCAGACCGGATTGTGGCAGGTACTTATCTGCTTATGGCGGCGGCCTGCGGAGGAGAGATTTACTTGGAGAACGGGCAATCGCAGGAAATGGAAGCCTTACTTGCCGTGACGAGGCAACTGGGGAGTCGCGTAGAGGGTAGCAAAACGGATTTGCCTGGGGGTATTTTTTTAAAAGCAGAAAAGAACCTGAAAGCACCGGAGAAGATTGTGACCGGACCTTATCCGGAATTTCCTACCGATATGCAGCCGATTTTGGCGGCAACCCTCAGTAAAGCGGACGGCGAAAGCATTATTGAAGAGACGGTGTTTGAGAATCGTTTTTGTTATGTTTCGGAATTGGAAAAAATGGGCGGAAAATTCCGGACGGACAATCGGCGGTTATCGGTTTATCCCGCTTATCTGCATGGTGCATGTGTGCAGGCGGCAGATTTACGAGGCGGGGCGGCCTTGGTTTTGGCAGGACTTATTGCCGAGGGTCGAACCAAGGTGGAAAATGCACATTTTATCGAACGGGGCTATGAGGATATCGTCCGGGATTTGCGAAAACTCGGGGCAAAAATTACAAGTGAAACTTAGAACGGAGAGCAGGTACACAGATTGAAACAGGCAGATTATGACCTTATCATACAAAAGAAAATAAAGATTTGTATTGTGCTTGGAATCATTACCGTGGTTCTTCTTGCCTTTGATTTGATTTTGGAATTGTTTCAGGTAACAACGGTCTATGTTGAGGGAAATGAGCATTACTCGGCGCAGGAAATCCGGGAGATGGTGCAGGAAGGACGATTTGGAGATAATTCCCTGTATTTATCCATGCGATACAGCAATCGCAGCATTACGGACATTCCCTTCATTGAAACAATGGATGTGGATGTTTTGGATAGGAACACCATCAAGATTACCGTTTACGAAAAAGCTCTGGCAGGGTATGTGGAATATCTGGGTACCTACATGTATTTTGACAAGGATGGGGTGATTGTGGAAAGTTCATCCATGCGGACCTACGGGATTCCGCTGGTTACCGGACTTTCCTTCGACCATTTTGTAATGTACGAGCCTCTGCCGGTGGAAAATGAAGAGATTTTCCAAACGATACTGAATGTCACGCAAATGCTGAACAAATACGAAATAGTAACGGACAAGATTTATTTTGATGATTCGTACAACATGGTACTGTATTTTGGCGATGTGCGGGTGGATATGGGTTCCATGGATTTGCTGGAAGAAAAAATACAGCGTTTGGATGCGATTCTGCCTCAATTGGAGGGGCGCAGCGGTATCCTTCATATGAACAATTATGATTCGGAACACGGAGATATTACGTTTACGGTTGACTAAAGTAGTCAACGAGCCCTAATTTTGCTGAAATAATTTGGGAAAAGTGGTTGCGAAATCGGGAAAATAATTATATGATGTTTCTAGACTTCTTGTGTTTGAGTGATATTGGACATACAAAATATAGAAAGAAGCATACAAAAATGAAGTGTATAGGAGGAACAGAGCCTTGCTGGAAATTACAAGTAAAGAGTCAGAAGTTGCTGCAAAGATTCTGGTAGTCGGAGTCGGCGGAGCGGGGAATAATGCAGTCAACCGAATGATTGATGAAAATATAATCGGTGTAGAGTACATAGGTGTTAATACGGATGTTCAGGCATTGCAGAAGTGCAAAGCGGCACGTTTGGTACAGATTGGTGAAAAACTTACCAAAGGTCTCGGCGCCGGAGCAAAACCGGAAATCGGTCAGCAGGCTGCAGAGGAAAGTGCGGAAGAGTTGGCAGAAGTTATGAAAGGCAGCGATATGGTATTCGTTACTGCCGGAATGGGTGGCGGTACCGGTACTGGTGCAGCATCCGTAGTAGCTAAGATTGCGAAAGAAATGGGCGCACTTACCGTTGCTGTTGTAACCAAGCCCTTTGCATTTGAGCAGAGAAAGCGTATGGACAATGCCCTCTACGGAATCGAGAATTTAAAAGGCTGTGTAGATACCATGATTGTAATTCCCAATGAAAAGCTTTTGGGAATCGTAGATAAGAGAACTTCCCTTCGGGAAGCATTCTGCAAGGCGGATGAAGTACTTCAGCAGGCAGTACAGGGAATCACTGATTTGATTAATGTTCCTTCCGATATTAACCTTGACTTTGCGGATGTGCAGACGGTTATGAAGGACAAGGGTGTTGCCCATGTGGGTATCGGTATCGGAAAGGGAGATGATAAGGCGTTAGAAGCAGTGCAGATGGCTGTTCAGAGCCCGCTTTTGGAAACTTCCATTGCAGATGCAACGGATATTATCATCAATGTGACCGGTGATATTACACTTTACGATCCTGCAGCAGCTGCAGAGTTTATCGAAGGCATTACCGGAAATGATGTTAACGTTATTTTCGGTGCAAGAGTGGACGAGTCCATGACAGATACCTGTGTGGTTACTGTTATTGCAACCGGTATTGAAATGCCCAACGTTCCTTCTGCACGGATTACCAGCGCAAGTTCTTATAAGCCTGCATCGGCACCTTATAAGCCCCGCGCAGTAGCACCCGGTGTTCCGGTTCAGAATAAGCCGGCGGCAGTACCTGTAACAGCACCGGTAGCAGAAGAACCGGTAGCAGAAAGACCGGTAAAACCGGTAAGTCCTATGGTAGGTACCACCAATATTCCTACATTTAACGGAAGATTCAACAGCAAGATTGAAGATAAGACTTATCAGCTTCCTTCTTTTATGAGAAAATCCGACTCATAAACAGGAATATTAACCGAACGAATAAAATGTAAAATCAGAAGAGTTTTCACTTAGCGAAGTCGTTTCGCAGGAGTGGGAACTCTTTTTTTGTCGTTTTTCGAAAAAAAGTTATGTGAATCAGAGGATTTATTTCGGCAAATTATGCGCGGCTACTATTTTATAATTGAAAAAAAGATAAGGGCAGGCGGATGAAATGTGCAGTACACCATATACATAGATGTTCTCTTTTATAAACTGTTTATCCTTAGTTTTGTATTGCTTTGGTCGGCGGGAATGTGGAACCGGGCATCAATGAAACTTTGGAAAATTTCCATCGGTGCCGCTGTCTGGAGCATTATATCCATTGCATGTCTTATGCTTCCGCAGGAAATCAGGCTTGTAGCAGGATTTATGTTGCAGTGTTTCCTGGGGCTGGTAGTTCTGACGCTGGTATTTGGAAAAACGAATTGGATTTCCTTTGTTTTTATTGCATTGTATTACTCCGGGATATTCCGGATGCTGGATTGGTTGCAGCCCATGCTTGGAAAGACCGGGGCGCAGCTGTGTATACTTTCGATTGCCTTGGTGATTTTTGCGTTTTCATTGAAAAGAGGAAGGGAAAACAAGTATGTAACCGTATCTCTGCATACCGGAGATGAGACTTTGGAAATAAAAGCGCTGGTGGATTCCGGAAATTCTCTCTCGGAACCGTTAAGCGGAAAGCCGGCGTGCGTGTTGGAGAAAGATTGCCTGCCGGAAAACTGGCAGCCGGAAGAACCTTATTGCAGTCCCGGAATTTTTTTAATTCCTTATCGGGCAGTTGGCACGGAGGAAGGCCTTCTGCAGGGCATTTGTTTTAAAAATGCCAAGGTCAAGGCCGATAATAAAACGATGCTGTGCAAAGAGATGATGGTTGCCCTTTGTGAACAGAAATTGTCAAAAAATGGGGCTTACCGGATGCTCTTACACGAGGACTACCGGCCGGATTAGTTTTTAGAAAGGAAAGGAATGTTATGTTGCAAATGGTTTTACCCGTAAAGTGGAATTTTATTGTGGGACGAGGCAACTCTATTTTTAACCGGGGAGGAGAAATTCATTACATAGGCGGTGCAGACATTTTGCCGGCGCCGCTTTCGCCGGAAGAAGAGACGGAGATGATTTCTCACATGGAAAACGAAGGAAGCGTTTCGGCCAAAAACAGTTTGATTGAGCACAATTTACGTTTGGTGGTTTATATTGCCAAAAAATTTGATAATACGGGAATCGGTGTAGAGGATTTAATATCCATCGGAACCATTGGCTTAATTAAGGCCATTAATACATTTCGTTCCGACAAAAATATCAAACTGGCAACTTATGCTTCCAGATGCATTGAAAATGAAATTCTGATGTATCTTCGGCGAAATAACAAGACGAAAATGGAGGTTTCCATTGATGAGCCGTTGAATGTGGACTGGGACGGTAATGAACTTCTCCTTTCTGATATTTTGGGTACGGAGGAGGACATTATCTATCGGGATATTGAGACGGAGGCGGAACAAAAAATGCTGTCAAAGGCGATTGAACGGCTAAAAGAACGTGAAAAAACAATCGTTATGCTTCGGTTTGGTATTAACCGCTCGGACGGAAAAGAAATGACGCAAAAGGAAGTGGCGGATTTGCTGGGGATATCCCAATCCTATATTTCCAGATTGGAAAAAAAGATTATGAAACGTTTGCAAAAGGAGATGCTTCGTGAAGAAAACGGACGTGGACCGGAAGGGAATCAGCAGTATATTTCCGCCCGCTCTTAGAGAGATGGCAAATCGAATCTGTGATTTGCCAGGGGTGGAAGAAATACGCATCAGACGAAACTGTCCGGTGATTGTTTATGCCGGCGGCGCAGAATATTGGATTTCAAAAAACGGCCGGCGGGTGTTTTCTTTGGAAGAGGCATATCATTGCAGTGGGGAAGACTTGGAGCAGATGCTTTCTTTTCTGTGCAGACAGTCGGTTTATGCATATGAAGAGGAACTTCGGCAAGGCTTTGTAACGATTCCCGGCGGGCACCGCGTAGGGATTGCGGGACAGGTTATCCGGGAGAAAGGAAAGGTAAAAAATATACGGTATATATCCGGAATGAATATACGAATTGCCGGTATGGTGAACGGAGCAGCGGATTCTCTTCTGCCTTATCTGTACGAGAACGGCGTATTTTGCAATACCTTGGTGTTATCTCCGCCAGGATGCGGAAAAACAACGCTGCTACGGGATTTGATTCGGCAAATATCAAACGGAAATCCCTTTGCGCCGGGACAGACTGTGGGGGTCGTTGATGAGCGTTCGGAGCTTTCCGGCGGTTATCTGGGTGAGGCTTTTCTGGATTTGGGAATCCGCACGGATGTACTGGATCGGTGTCCGAAATCGGAAGGAATGATGATGTTGGTACGAAGCATGAATCCTTCTGTTTTGGCAGTCGATGAACTGGGCGGAGAAGAAGATGTGACGGCGCTTAAGACCGCCCTGTATTGCGGCTGTAAAATACTGGCAACCGTCCACGGAAATGATTTGAGCGATATCGACAGGAAACCTTCTCTTAGGCATTTGCAGGAAGAAAAAGCGTTTTGTCGAATTCTTCGGCTATATAAAAAGGATGGAATTTTTTCTTCCGAAATCTATAACGGGGAGGGGCGGCTCATGGACAGAAAAAGACTCGTTAGGAGAGACGAAGCGCAATGAAACTGCTGGGAGCATTACTTTTGATTACCGGTGCCGGCGGCCTTGGCTATCTGGCGGAATACGGATTGAAGCGGCGAATTACGTTCTTACTGAAATTGAAGGAATTATTACTGTTGCTGGAAAGCGAAATTACATATAAAAACGCAACATTGGGTGAAGCGTTTTGGGAACTGTCTGAAAGAAAGCAAGGCATGGAGGGTTCGTTTTTAAAGGATGTTTTTGAAGGAATGGAAGTACAGGGAAGAAATTTTGAGGACGTTTGGTGCGAATATTTGAAAAAATGGGGTAACGACAACGGTTTGACAGAAGAAGATTTAAGGGGCGCATTTTCTTTTTCGGATGCGGTAGGTATATATGACATTTCCTTGCAGGAGAGAATGATTCGGTATGCAACGGAGCAGCTGGAGGAACGGATTCGTTTATTAAAAAAAGAGCATGAAAAAAAGGGAAAAGCCTATTTCTATCTCGGGATTGCCGGCGGAGCAATGGGAGTAATCATTTTTCTGTAATAAGGGGGAATTATGAACGAAGGGTTAATTTTTAAAATAGCAGCGGTAGGAATTCTTATCGCTGTGTTAAATCAAATATTGAAACACAGCGGGCGGGATGAACAGGCATTTTTGCTTAGTCTTGCCGGTCTGGTATTGGTACTGACCTGGATTGTACCCTACATTGCAACCCTGTTTGAGACCATTCGGGATTTATTTGAATTGTAAGGGCTGTGTATGGAAGCGATAAAGATTGCATTATTGGGAATCGTTGTAGTGCTTCTTGCCATCGTGGTACGACAAAAAGAGCCGGTGTTCGGCACGCTTTTGTCGCTGGCGGGATGTTTCCTTGTGTTTGGAGCTATTATTTCAAGAGTATCGGCAGTGGTCATTCTCCTGGAGGATTTAATGGAACTATTGGGGGAGCAAAGGGCATATTTATTGTTGCTCCTTAAGGCGGTGGGAATCACCATGCTGACGGAATTTTCAGCCGGTATCTGCAAGGAAAACGGTCTTGTGGCAATGGGAGATCTGGTACGTATTTTCGGGAAAATCTCCGTGCTGCTTTTGGGGATTCCCATTATGGCAAGTCTCTTGGAAGTCATTCTGTCATTTTCGCTTTAATCGGATGAGGCCGGGAAGGGTAAGAAAAATGCTGTGGATTATTGGTAAATGCAATGCCGCCACTTTGGCTGACGGCGGTGAAGAAGGGGAAAACTATATGGACGAGTTTCTGGCGGAATATGATTTTTCTGAGGCGCAGGAGCTTATTGATGAAGCACTTCCGGATTTTACGATGTCCGTTGATGAACTTTTGGCAGGAATCATTTCCGGAGAAAATGTGCTGTCTTTTTCGGAATGTTGTAATCAAATTTTAGCGGCAATGCAGGCGGAATGGTGGGAGAGGAAGGAATTGTTTGCCGTGCTTTTGCTTTGCGGTATATTGGCTTCTTTTTGTAAAAATATCGCGGGTCTTTGTGAAAACAAACAAATTATAGATTTGGGATACTACTTTATCTATCTGCTGCTAGCCGTTTTTTTGTTTGAGGCATTTACTGATGCAGCGGACATTGTCCGGGAGTGTCTTGAAAACATAACCGCTTTTTTATCGGCATTATTGCCGAGTTATTTTCTGGCGGTAGGAATGGCAGTAGGGACTACGACGGCGGCCGGCTTTTATCAGATTGCCCTTGTGGTTATCTGCGGCGTGCAATATGTTTTTTTACTGCTTCTTTTGCCGGCCTGCCTTCTTTACATGTTTTTGTCGGTCATCAGCGGTTTGTCCGGAGAAGACCGGATGGCCGGAATATTGGGCCTTCTTTTTAAACTAATCGGATATGTACAAAAAACTTCCCTTGCCATCGTAGGGGGCTTGAGTGCAGTGCAAATGTGTATTTCGCCTATGGTGGACGGGGTTAGTTACGGTGCGGCAAAAAAGGTTCTGGGGGCGTTGCCCGGGGTGGGGAATATTACGGATTCTTCACTGCAACTGATTTCCGGGGCCCTTCTTTTGATTAAGAACGGAATCGGTGTTACGATTTTGGTTTTTTTGCTTTTTTTATGCCTGGTGCCTGCGGTACGGGTATTTACCATTGTACTGATTTTAAAGGTCGGGAGTGCGTTGATGGCACTGGTTACGGATTTTAGAATTGTAAAATGTACGGACCGGGTTGGTACCGGAAGTATGCAATTGCTGAAACTTTTAGTGACTGCATTTACGCTTAATTTTGTGTGTATCGCAATTGCTGCAGCCAGTAGGGGGATATAGAACTTGGATGAATGGATAGAACAAATAAAATGTGTGGGCGTATATATAATTTTGGGTGAAATGCTGCTGCATCTTGTACCGGGAAAAGAATATGAGAAGTACTTCCGCTTCATTCTGGATTTGTCCGCGGTAGCGATCATTTTTGTCCCGCTACTGGCAGGAGGATTACCGGGGACCGGTAATGCAAGAGACGCTTCCTTGCAGGTAGAATCGGTGCTGGCGGAAGAGGTCAATGATTTTGAGGAAAATTACAATGTGCATTTGCAGAATATTCAGGAAAATATTGCGAAAAAAATGAATGGGGAAGGAACGGCGGAATGAATTTAGATTTTCTGGAAAAGAAAAAAGTTTTTTTGGAAAAAGTACTGAAAAAAGAGAACCTGTTTCTTCTGATGTTGGCAGGTATATTGATTTTGGTCGTTGCCTGGCCGTTGCCGGATGCGGAGGCGGAAAATGTCATGGCAGAAGCAGACGTTGTAGGCAGAGAAAATGTTATGTCTGCTGCAACGGAGCTTGAAAACTACCAAAGGGAAACGGAAGAACGGCTTGAAGAAATATTATCTTCTATGGAAGGTGTCGGAGAATGCAGGGTCATGATTACCCTGGCAACATCCTATGAGAGCATTGTGCTTCGGGATACGGATTCTTCTTCCCGGGAAAGTGAAGATTCCGGCGGAGAAGAGACGCATCATGAATCGGAAGAGGCGGATTTGACAACCACTGTTTTTTATACCGATGCGGAGGGAAATGAGGTGCCGTATTGTGTTCAAACCATATATCCCGAGGTGGAAGGCGTGGTGGTAGTAGCGCAGGGCGCAGGTGATGCGGAAACCGTGATTAATATTACGGATGCAATTCAGGCATTATTTGGAATTGAGGCACATAAGATTAGAGTAGTAAAAATGAAAATTTAATTATATAGGAGGACAACGTGAAGAAAATATTTAAGAAAAACCAGATTGTTATCGGAACGCTTGCAGTTATGATTGCAGTTGCGGGGTACTTGCATTTTACCGGGGAACAGGTGACGGAGGAAGAAGTAATTGCGCAGATTCCGGAAGATGTCATTACGGAAACCGGAGAAGATGTGACGGCTCTTTTGGACATTTCAGAGGAAGATTTGGAAAATGGTGAACTGGTAACGATTGAAAGCATGGATGATGACGGCATGCAGCTTACGGAAAACTACATAGAAGAAGACCTGACCATTGAAGAAATTCCCGGAGAAGCCGTATTTACTTCCGGGGTCAGCGTGACCAGCCTTTCGTCCGCCAGATTGGCAAAGGAGCAGACCAGAGCACAGAACCGGGAAAGCCTGATGGAAATCATTAACAGCGAAACCGCGGATGAGGCATCCATTCAGGAAGCAACTGCAAGTATGATTGCACTTACGGATGTGGCTGAGCGGGAAACGGCAGCGGAAATATTATTGGAAGCCAGAGGGTATACGGAGACGGTGGTGAGTATTACCGGTGACAGCGCGGATGTTGTGGTAGGCTTATCGGAATTGACGGACAGTCAGTGTGCACAGATTATCGATATCGTATCAAGAAAGGCTGAAATTGATGCGGCAAATGTCATTATTACCCCCGTAACCGCTGATTGAATAATTGAATAAGAAGTGATATAATTGTCAGGAATAAAAGGGAAAGCAGGGCTTCTTCAAATGGATTTGGAGAAGTCCTGATAACAGTAAAAGCTTAAAGAAAGCGGCGGAAAAGAGGACAGATGAAGAGAGTATTTTTGATTGTTTTGGACAGTGTCGGAATCGGTGCATTGCCGGATGCCAAGGAGTATGGTGATGAAGGTACCAATACCCTGAAGTCGGCTGCAACCAGCCCTTATTTTCATATGCCGAATATGAAAAAACTGGGATTGTTTAATATTGAAGGCGTTGACTGGGCGGAAGGAACAGATGCTCCGGAGGCTTTTTTTGCGCGTATGAAAGAGGCGTCCAAAGGAAAAGATACAACCATAGGACATTGGGAAATTGCGGGACATATTTCAAAAGCCCCTTTGCCTGTTTATCCGGAAGGTTTTCCGAAGGAGGTTCTGGATGCATTTTCCAAAGCCACCGGTAGGGGCGTGCTTTGCAACAAACCCTATTCCGGTACAGAGGTAATCAAGGATTACGGGGATGAACATGTTAAGACCGGAGATTTGATTGTATATACCTCTGCAGACAGCGTATTTCAAATTGCAGCCCATGAAGAAGTGGTGCCGGTAGAAACCTTGTATGAATACTGCCGAGCTGCCCGGATAATTTTGACCGGGGAACACGGTGTGGGAAGAGTAATTGCCAGACCCTTCGTAGGTGCAGACGGCAATTATACAAGGACAACCAACCGCCACGATTTCTCTCTGGAACCGCCCGGAGTAACCATGCTGGATCAGCTTACCGAAGCAGGACTTACGGTTATCGGTGTAGGTAAGATTAAGGATATTTTTGCAGGCAAGGGAATCGGAGAATATACTTATACCACGGGAAATCAGGACGGCATTGAAAAAACATTGGAATATATGAAAAAAGATTTTGAAGGTCTTTGCTTTGTGAATCTTGTGGACTACGATATGCTTTACGGACACCGGAACGATATTGACGGATACGCTAAAGCTCTGACGTATTTTGATGAACGGTTGCCGGAAATTCTTGCCCTTCTTGGCGATGAAGATTTGCTAATGATTACGGCGGACCATGGATGTGACCCGGGCTATACGGAATCGACGGATCATTCCAGAGAGCATACACCGTTTTTGATTTACGGAAAAAATGTTGCCCCGGGGAATGGCGGTACCAGGGAAACCTTTGCCGATATCGGTGCGACGATATTAAAATACTTTGGTATTTCGCAAAAAATCAGCGGAACGCCGGTAATTTAACAAGGATACGTTACATTTGTATCTTGGAATGGAGGAAAAAGTGAAAGAATATGCAAATGAAATAAACCGGCGACGTACGTTTGCCATTATTTCCCACCCGGATGCGGGAAAAACCACATTGACCGAAAAACTTCTGTTGTACGGAGGTGCCATTAATCTGGCAGGTAGTGTAAAGGGAAAGGCAACGGCAAGACACGCCGTATCCGACTGGATGGAGATTGAAAAGGAAAGAGGTATTTCCGTAACTTCATCGGTACTGCAGTTTGAATACGACGGCTTCTGCATCAATATTTTGGATACGCCGGGACATCAGGACTTCTCGGAGGATACGTATCGTACCCTGATGGCTGCAGACTCTGCCGTGATGGTAATTGACGCATCGAAGGGCGTGGAAGCCCAGACCAGAAAATTGTTCAAGGTATGCGGTATGCGGGGAATTCCGATTTTTACGTTTATCAACAAGTTGGACAGGGATGCCAATGAAACCTTGGACCTTTTGGATGAAATTGAAAAAGAATTGGGGATTGAAACCTGCCCCATGAACTGGCCCATTGGTTCCGGTAAAAATTTTAAGGGTGTTTATGACCGGGAAGAGAAGTGTGTAGTAACCTTTTCCGATACCCAGAAGGGTACGAAAGAAGGCGAGACCAAACGTATCCCTGTGGAGGATAAAGAAACGGTTTTATCGCTTATCGGAGAAGCCGCAATGGATAAACTGAATGATGATATTGAACTTTTGGATATAGCCAGTGCGGAGTTTGATTTGGAGCAGGTACGGTGCGGAAAATTAACACCGGTATTTTTTGGTTCTGCATTGACTAATTTCGGTGTTGAAATTTTCCTGCAGAACTTCTTGAAAATGACTACCACACCGCTTCCCAGAAAGTCGGAGGGCGGAATGATTGACCCGGTGGAAAATGATTTTTCGGCTTTTGTCTTTAAAATTCAGGCCAATATGAATAAAGCGCACCGTGACAGAATTGCTTTTATGCGAATCTGCTCCGGACATTTTGATGCTTCCATGGAAGTAAAGCATGTGCAGGGCGGAAGAAATCTCCGCTTGCAGCAACCGCAGCAATTAATGGCCAGCGAGCGTAAGATTTTGGAGGAAGCCTATGCCGGAGATATTATCGGGGTATTTGATCCGGGTATTTTTTCCATTGGTGATACCATCTGCAGCCCGAAGGATACGGTGGTATATGAAGGTATTCCGACCTTTGCGCCGGAGCATTTTGCAAGAGTGCGTCAGGTGGATACCATGAAGAGAAAGCAGTTTGTAAAGGGTATTACCCAGATTGCCCAGGAGGGTGCGATTCAGATTTTCCAGGAAATTGCTTCCGGTATGGAAGAAATTATCGTGGGCGTGGTTGGTGTACTTCAGTTTGAAGTGTTGAAGTATCGTCTGGAAAATGAATACAATGTAGAAATCCGTATGGACCCGCTCCCCTATGAGCATATCCGTTGGATTGAAAACAAAGAAGAGGTGGATGTTAAGAAATTAAGCGGTACCTCCGATATGAAAAAAATTCAGGATTTGAAAGGTAATCCGCTTCTTTTGTTTATCAATGCCTGGAGCGTAGGTATGACGCTGGAACGTAATCCGGGGCTGAAGCTCAGCGAATTTGGAAGGGAATAAGAACGTGACAGATAGAAAACAAAGATTTGTAATTGGACTCTTTAGCATGCTGGTAGCCGGCATTTTAGCAGGTTGCAGTGCCGGGCAGGATGATTTGCCGGCCGCCCCGATTCAGCCGTCGGTTACTTCTTCCGAGGTTACGGGATACCGTGCACCGGAGGTAAACAGTGCGGATGCGGTGGCAACGGCCGATGATGAAGAAACGCAGCTGGAAGCCGCCCGGGAGGCAATCGGCATCACGCAGGAACAATTGGAACAAACCATGGCGGAGCAGGCAGGGAAATACGCCTATGAAACCATGGATGAATCCTATCGTTTGTTGTATGCGGAACTGCTTTTGATTATGCAAAAGCAGGGGGAAAACATTAAAGTATCCACCAACGATTCGGATATTTTGCAGTATGTTTTTCAATGTGTGTATAATGATCATCCGGAAATCTACTGGGTAGACGGCTATTCGTATGTAAGGCATACCCGGGGGGACGAAATCCTGTATTTGACGTTCACCGGAAAATACACCTACTCTTTGGAAGAAATCCGGGTGAATCAGATTTATATTGACCAATACAAAGCAACCTGTTTTGCTTATATTCCGAATAATGCAAGTGAATACGAAAAAGTAAAACACGTATACGAGTACATTATTGAAAATACGGATTACGTTATTTCCGCACGTGACAATCAAAATATTTTATCTGTGTTTTTGTATGGGGAATCCGTATGTCAGGGATATGCCAAAGCAACCCAGTATCTTTTGAATGAACTGGGAGTCGCCTGTACCATGGTGGTGGGCCGCGTCCACAGTGGTGAAGGACATGCCTGGAATTTGGTTCAGATTGACGGGGCATACTATTATGTGGATACTACCTGGGGTGATGCCAGTTATATCATCGAAGGGGAAGCCGCGTCTGAAGCTGCGATGCCGGTAAGTTATGAATATCTGAATATTACGACAGAGCAACTGCAACTTACCCATGTGATTGAAAACGTGGTGCCCATGCCCCATTGTATGGAGACGGCCAACAACTATTATGTAAGAGAAAATTTGTATTTGACGGCATACGACACGGCGGTGCTGGGAAATATGTTTGATACTGCCTACGCAGAGGGGGCGGACAGCGTGACGTTTAAATGCGCGGATAGCAATGTATTTTCCTTTGTGTGTGATGAGTTAATCGGAAATCAGCAGATTTTCAACTTCCTTCACAGCGAAACGACATCGGTTGTTTACTCTGTTTCAGAAGAACAATTAACCCTCAGTTTTTGGCTGTAAATGCGATTTTTTCGCTTCGCGGACTAGTCAAAACACAAAGGCTTTGGTATAATCATTGTGATAGAAAGAGTGTTACTGTCAGGTGCATTGACTCCTGTCAGGTATCGGATCGGAGGTTCATTATGGATTCAGACAATATTATCATTTCAAAGGAAGAGCGTGGAATTGGAACCGTGCAGATTGCGGATGATGTGGTGGCAATGATTGCGTCCCTGGCAGCAACGGAAATTGAAGGCGTTTCTTCTATGGTAGGAAATATTACAAACGAGCTTATGAGCAAGGTTGGCATGAAGAAACTGACCAAAGGTGTCAAAGTAGATATTTTGGAAAACGTAGTAACGGTTGACTTGGCAGTTGTTTTAGAGTACGGATTCAATATTCCGAAAACCTGTCAGAAGGTACAGGAAAAGGTGAAAACAGCGATTGAAACCATGACCGGTCTTACGGTATCGGATGTTAATATCCGTATTGCAGGTGTCAGCACCGCAAAATAATTATATCGGATTTGTGAGAAATCAGGTCTCCTCTGCGGGGGAGACTTTTTTCCACTTATGAGGAGAGACTATGAGCAGACGAGATATCCGGGAACAGGTTTTCAAATTGCTGTTTCGCGTGGAGTTTAATGAAATTGAAGAAATGGAAAGTCAGACGGACTTTTTCTATGGCGAAGAAGAAAATGCTACCGGCGATGAGCAACGGGAAGAAGTTACCGCCAAACTGAATAAAATTTTGGACTGTTTGGAGGAATTGGATTCCTGTATTACAGAGAATATTACCGGTTGGACCATCGAAAGAATCGGCAAGGTGGAGTTGACGATTCTGCGTTTGGCAGTGTTTGAAATAAAATACGATGATGAGGTTCCTGTTTCCGTTGCAATCAATGAAGCGGTTGAATTGGCAAAAAAATACGGACAGAATGATTCGTCATCCTTTGTAAACGGTGTGTTGGCAAAATTAGCCAAGGCATAGGACAAATAAAGGAATTGCAGTTATGCAGAGAAATATCTATTCCGTATGTCAGGTAAATTCCTATATAAAGAACATGTTTGCCCAGGATTATATGCTTGGGCTTGTTTATGTTAGAGGAGAAACCAGCAATGTAAAGTATCATTCCTCGGGGCATATTTATTTTACCCTCAAGGATGAAAAATCCTCCATTGCCTGCGTGTGCTTCAGCGGGTACCGGAAAGGGTTGGATTTTCGACTGGAGGAAGGGATGCAGGTTGTAGCCGGCGGAAGCATCGAAGTGTATGAACGGGATGGTAAGTATCAGTTATATGTAAAAGAAATTCGCCGGGAAGGCAAGGGTGACCTGGCAGAACGTTTTGAGGCTTTGAAATTAAAACTGGAAGAGATGGGAATGTTTGATGCGCAGTACAAGCAGCCCATCCCTAAATACGTAAGGACTCTGGGGGTTGTTACGGCTTCTACGGGAGCGGCCATCCGGGATATCATCAATGTAGCGACCAGGCGGAATCCCTATATTCAAATCATCCTTTATCCGGCCATTGTGCAGGGCGATGCGGCGGCAGACAGCATCGTAAGAGGCATTCAAAGTCTGGAAGCCTATGGTGTGGATGTGATGATTGTGGGACGCGGCGGTGGTTCCATGGAGGATTTATTTTGCTTTAACGATGAAAAAGTTGCCCAGGCAATCTTTGACTGTATGGTACCGGTAATTTCCGCGGTAGGTCATGAGACGGATTTTACCATTGCGGATTTTGTGGCGGATTTACGTGCTCCGACGCCTTCGGCAGCCGCGGAATTGGCAGTGTTTGATTATCGGGATTTTGAGGAAAGTCTGGAATTAAAAAGGCAAAGAATGCAAAAACTTCTTCGGGAGCAGATGCGGCGGCGGCAGATGCGTCTGGAACACTTGGAGAGGCGGCTGAAATTGCAGTCTCCGGAAAAGAAAATCAATGAAAAAAGAATGCAGGCAGATGCCATAGAAGAGCGTCTAAACGCATTAGTAAAAGAGAAGATAATGAAAACGCGGCACCGGATGCAACTGCTGGGGGTGCGGTTGGAAGGGAATTCGCCCCTGGCAAAATTAAACCGTGGCTATGCCCATATCGCGGACAAAAGCGGAAAAACAATTAAGTCGGCGACGGATATAAAGACAGGCGATTATGTGGAAATAACGTTAAAGGACGGCGTGGCCGAAGCAGTGGTGGCGTCAATTCAGAGAGGAGATATCTATGGCGAAAAAGCAGGAAGTTAAAAATGATTTATCGCTGGAAAATAAGTTGGATATTTTGGAAGAAACCATTTCTAAAATGGAAGCGGAAGAGATTTCCATGGAGGAATCGTTTGCATTGTACAAGCAGGGTGTAGTGATGTTAAAAGAGTGCAATGAAGAAATTGACCGGATAGAGAAAAAAGTTTTGTTATTAAACGAGAGTGGGGAGACAAATGAATTTTAAGGATAATCTGACACAAAAAACAACGGAAACAGAGGCTGTGATTAAGGCTTATCTGCCGGCAGAAGAGGGCTATCAGAAGACTGTTTTGGAGGCAATGAATTATAGCTTTTTAGTTGGCGGAAAACGGCTTCGTCCCTTATTGATGAAAGAAAGCTTTGCGCTGTTTGGCGGGGAAGGTGATTTGTGCAATCCCTTTATGGCAGCCATCGAAATGATTCACACCTATTCACTGGTACATGACGATTTACCGGAGATGGATAACGACGAACTAAGACGAGGGATGCCCACGACCCATGTAAAGTATGGCGTAGATATGGCAGTTCTGGCCGGCGACGGACTGCTGAATTATGCGTTTGAAACGGCGCTCCAGGCATTTGATGTTGCCGGCGAAAAGGAATTTTCCCGTGTGGTTCATGCCATGAAAGTGCTGGCAAGGAAAGCCGGGGTTTATGGAATGATTGGCGGCCAGACCTTGGATGTGGAAGCGGAAAAGAAAGGAATCGGGCTCGGTTTGCCGGAGGTGTCATTTATTGATGAACATAAGACGGCAGCACTTTTGCAAGCGTCCCTTATGATTGGCGCAATCCTGGCCGGTGCCGGAGAAGAAGAAGTGCATGCGATGGAAACCATAGGATATAATGTAGGTGTGGCGTTCCAGATTCAGGATGATATTTTGGATATCACAAGTTCCACGGAAGTCCTTGGAAAACCGGTGGGAAGTGATGAGAAAAACAGTAAAGTAACCTATGTCTCCCTGATGGGAATGGAGGCAGCCGAAGAAAAACAAAAGAGTCTTTCCGACGAAGCGGTAACGCTTTTACGGGGACTTGGCAAAGAAGCGTCTTTTATGGAAGAGTTGATTTTATCTTTGGTTCATCGGAAGATGTAAAACAATTTGTGAAAGGGATGAAGGGATATGGAAAGCACCTTTGAACTTTTGAGACAGATAGAAAAAGAAAATGACATAAAAAAGATTCCGGCTGAAAAGTATGATGAATTGGCGGAAGAAATCCGCCGGTTTTTATTGGAGCATATCAGTGTGACGGGTGGCCATCTCGGTTCCAATTTGGGAGCAGTGGAGTTGACAATGGCGTTGCATCTTAGTTTGCAATTGCCGAAAGATAAGATTATTTGGGATGTAGGTCATCAATCCTATACCCACAAACTTTTGACCGGCCGCAGGGAAGGCTTTGATAACCTACGTAAATACGGAGGGATGAGCGGTTTCCCGAAACGAAAAGAGAGTGACTGTGACTGTTTTGATACCGGACACAGTTCGACTTCTATTTCCGCAGGACTCGGAATGGTTATGGCGCGGGATATCCGGAAGGAAAAGCATACCATTGTTTCGGTAATCGGAGATGGTTCTCTCACCGGCGGTATGGCTTATGAAGCCATGAACAATGCGTCTAAACTGGATACTAATTTTATCATTATCCTGAACGATAACAATATGTCGATTTCGGAGAATGTGGGCGGCGTAAGCCAATATCTTAATAATATCCGGACGGCAGAAACCTATTTGGATATCAAAGAAGGGGTGTATAACCGGCTGATGCGCTCCAAAACGGGTGAAGGCCTGGTGGAAACTATCCGTAGGGCAAAAAGCAGTGTAAAACACTTGGTTATTCCGGGAATGTTTTTTGAAGATATGGGACTGACCTATCTTGGTCCCGTGGACGGACATGATGTGCCTGCAATGCTTAAGGTTATGAAGGAAGCGAAGCGTTGTAAAGGGGCTGTTATTGTTCATGTGATGACGCAGAAAGGAAAAGGATATGCCCCGGCAGAACGGCATCCGGCGCGTTTTCACGGAGCGGAACCCTTTGAAATCGAAACGGGACTTCCGAAAAAAACAAGGGAAAAAGCCAACTATACCGATGTCTTTTCTACCGTTATGTGTAAGTTGGGACAACGGAATGATAAGATTGTGGCAATTACGGCAGCGATGCCGGACGGAACCGGATTAAAGCGATTTCATAATATGTTTCCGGAGAGGTTCTTTGACGTGGGTATTGCAGAGGAGCACGCGGTAACGTTTGCTGCCGGACTGGCGGCCGGCGGAATGAAGCCCATTGTGGCAATTTATTCTTCCTTTTTGCAACGGGCCTACGATCAGATTTTGCATGATGTTTGTATTCAGAATATGCCGGTTATTTTTGCAATTGACAGAGCCGGATTGGTGGGAAGTGATGGTGAGACCCACCAGGGTATTTTTGACTTGTCCTTCCTATCTTCGATTCCAAATATGCAGATTATGGCGCCGAAGAATAAGTGGGAATTGTCGGATATGCTGAAGTTTGCCGTGGATTTTGAAGGGCCCATTGCAATCCGCTATCCCAGGGGAACTGCTTACGATGGACTTTCAGAATACCGGGAGGCGATTTCTTTCGGCAAGAGTGAAATGATATACGAAGAACGGAATACCGCATTGTTGGCGGTAGGAAGCATGGTGCAGACTGCAGTAGGAGTACGGGATGCATTAAAAGCAGAAGGAATGGATTGCAGTTTAGTGAATGCCCGTTTTGTTAAGCCGATTGATGAAGAAATGATACGTCGATTGGCAAAAGAGCATGACCTTTTGGTGACGATGGAAGAAAACGTCCTTAGCGGAGGTTTTGGCGAAAAGGTTATGGAATTTGTTCGGGCGGAAAATCTGCCCTGCAAGGTTATGCCGATTGCTCTTCCGGATGAATATGTAGAACACGGCAATGTAGATATTTTGAAAAAAGAAGTCGGCATAGATGAAGAAAGTATTGTTGAACGGATTTGCAGTTCACAAGATAGACCGAAACGGAGAGAAAAGTGAAAGAACGATTGGATGTGTTGCTTTTTAAACAGGGATTTGCGGAGTCCAGAGAAAAAGCAAAAACACTTATTATGACAGGAAATGTCTTTGTAAACGGGCAGCGGGAGGATAAAGCCGGTACCACGTTTGATGAAGAAAAGATAACTATTGAAGTTAAAGGAAGCACATTGAAATACGTAAGTCGGGGCGGATTGAAATTGGAGAAAGCGATGGAGTCCTTTTCGCTGTCGCTGGACGGCTATGTGTGTATGGACATCGGAGCATCTACCGGTGGTTTTACGGATTGTATGTTACAAAACGGAGCTGCTAAGGTTTTTTCCATTGATGTGGGACACGGGCAGCTTGCGTGGAAATTACGTCAGGACGAGAGAGTGGTTTGCATGGAGCGGACGAATTTCCGTTATGTAACTCCGGAGGATATCGGTGAACAGATTCGGTTTGCTTCCGTGGATGTTTCCTTTATTTCATTGTCCAAGATATTACCGGCGGCGTACCCTTTGCTATGTGAGGGCGGGCAAATGGTCTGCCTGATTAAACCGCAATTTGAAGCAGGTCGGGATAAGGTCGGAAAAAAGGGTGTTGTAAGGGAACCGGAAATTCATAAAGAAGTTATTATGAATGTCCTCGGATACATTTCTGAAAACGGATTCCGTGCGCTGGCGCTGGATTTTTCTCCGGTACGCGGGCCGGAAGGAAATATTGAGTATTTGGTACATATTGCAAAAGAAGAAGGAGCCTCGCTTGTAACGGAAACGCTGGTGGATGATGTCGTAAGCCGGGCGCATACGACGCTGTCACAGTAACCGTACATTTTGTATGGAGGATGAAAATGAAGCATTTCTATATTATTCCGAATCGCAGCAAAGACGTGAATTTGGAAATTGCCAATGAGATTAAAAGAGAATTTGAGAGCAAAAGTGAAGAAGTAAGCGTTGTAATTTGCGATTCGGCGCAATACGGAAAAGAGTTACATAGATGTATTCCGGCCGATACGGAATGCATTTTGGTTTTGGGCGGTGACGGAACTTTGCTTCAGACCGCCAAAGAGACTGTGCACCTTGGGATTCCCCTTTTGGGAATCAATTTAGGAACGCTGGGGTATCTGGCAGAGATAGAACCGGCCGGAATTCCTACCGCGGCAGAGCAGTTGATTGCTGACCGGTATGTGATAGAAGAACGGATGATGTTGCAGGGAAGCGTAATGAAAGGCGGTATTTGCGCCAAGGAAGATATTGCGTTAAATGACGTGGTGTTATCCCGCCGGGGCGATTTGCAGATTGTAGGATACCGCGTGTATGTAAACGGATTGTTTTTAAATGACTTTTATGCGGACGGTATTATCATCAGTACGCCCACCGGATCTACCGGGTATAATCTTTCGGCCGGAGGTTCCATCGTGGAGCCGAAAGCAAATCTGATGGTGCTTACGCCGGTATGCCCGCATACACTGAATACCAGAAGTATTATGCTTTCGCCGGAGGACAATGTGGAAGTGGAATTGTTGCCTCCTAAGGGTGAAAAGCAGGTGGAAGTGGGCGTGTATTTTGACGGTGGCAGTTGCGAGATTTTAGAAGCAGGAAACCGGGTTGCGGTATCCCGTTCAAAGGAAGTTACCAAAATATTGAAATTGAGTGATGTAGGTTTTTTGGAAGTCTTGCAGAAAAAAATGAGTGAGTAAAAGTAGTTAATTGGTATGGGTATACATGTCGGATAGATTGCATGGGCTGGAGAAGTGCTTATGTAAAGGAGTGAGGATATGTTAGAACGTTTACACGTAAAAAATTTGGCTCTGATTGAAGAAGCCGAAGTGAATTTCCGGGAAGGACTTAATATTCTTACCGGAGAAACCGGAGCCGGGAAATCTATAATTATCGGTTCCGTGAATTATGCTTTGGGTGCAAAAGCAGACGCAGATGTTATCCGGAGCGGAGCAGAATATGCGCTGGTGGAATTGGTTTTTTATCTGGAGCAGGAAGAAAAAAGACGCCTTGTCCGCGAAATGGATTTTGCGCTGGAAGAAGACGGAACCCTGATTATAAGCAGAAAAATTATGCCGGGCAGAAGCATTATCAGGGTGGGCGGCGAAACGGTGACGGTCAAGCAGGTAAAAGAACTTGCGAATATTTTAATTGACATTCACGGCCAGCATGAGCATCAATCGCTTCTAAAGCCCAAAAAGCAGCTGGATTTGCTGGATGATTTTGCCGGTGAGAAAGCCATGGAATGGAAGGCTTCTGTTGCAAAAGAATATAAAGAGTATAAGGATTTGCTGGCAGAATTGGATGCGCTGGACATGGATGAAGGGGCAAGAGAAAGGGAAGTGTCCCTGGCACGCTATGAAGTGGATGAAATTGAAGGCGCAGGAATATGTCCGGGAGAAGAAATAGAACTCCAAAACAAGTATCGGAAAATGCAGAACGGGAAAAAGATTGTGGATGCCTTGCAAAAAGTATCCATGTATCTGGATGCCGGGGACGGAAATGCCGTGGAATTTACCGGATATGCGTTGCGGGAACTGTCGAATGCGGCCGGTATGGACGAGGAACTAACCCCTATGGAAGAGCGTTTGCGTGATGTGGAATCGTTGCTTGCGGATGTTTCAAGGGACATTAAAAACTATGCGGAGGATTTTTCTTTTTCGGAAGAAGAATTTGATGAAACAGAAAAACGACTGGACATTCTGAATCATCTTATGACGAAATACGGCAACAGCACCGAGAAAATTCTTGCATATGGGGAAAAGCGCCGGAAAGAGTTGGACCAATTAATGGATTTGGCCAATGTGCAAATGAACCTTAAGAACCGGCTTTCTCAAAAAGAGGAAGAGATTCGGAAAATCTGCCGTCAACTGCATGAACTTCGAAGCATACAGGCAACTGCTTTGTCCGAGGAAATTACGGCGGTACTGGAAGACTTGAATTTTTTGCGGGTGACGTTTGAAATTGCGGTTACGGAAAAAGATTCCTTTGGTGAAAACGGTGCGGATGAGGTTTGTTTCCTGATTTCGTTAAATCCCGGGGAAGCAAAGAAACCGGTGGCGGAAGTGGCCAGTGGCGGTGAATTGTCAAGAATTATGCTTGCGCTGAAAACGGTATTTGCTCGAAAAGACCGGATGGAAACACTGATTTTTGATGAAATTGATGCCGGAATCAGCGGAAAAACGGCATGGAGAGTTTCGGAGCGGATGGATGCACTGGGAAAAGGACATCAGATTTTATGCATTACCCATCTGCCCCAGATTGCAGCTATGGCAGACCGGCATTATCTTATTGATAAAAAAGAAGAAGAAGGAGTCACGAAGACCGAAATCCGGGAATTAGATGCCGGAGAAAGCGTAGAAGAGGTGGCAAGACTTCTGGGAAGCGACATGGTGACGGATGCCGTTTTGGAAAATGCCAAAGAATTGATATCAATGGCAAAAATGACCAAAGAAAAAAAGATTTAAAAAATAATATTTGCAACATACTAAGAAGGACATGGGAATAAATTCCCGGTTCTTCTTTTTTTACTGACTGAGCATTTGTATGAAAGAAGTATGGAAGTGAAAGTATGGAGAATGGATATGAAGAGTCGAAAAATGAAAAGTATAGTTATTTTATTATTTTTGGTGATTGCCCTTGTCGGATTGTTTGGGGTGTATAAATATTATTGGGAGCAGATTCCGGATGCCATAAATCTGAAGGCCGGAAGCGAGCAGACCATTGAATTTTGTGTGCCGGTCAGCGGAACCATTATGCCGGAAAGTATAGCGGTGGCGGGCTACGCTTATTCAGACCGGGACAGCAGTCTGGCAGTGGATTTTTCAAAACCATTTACGATAGTAACGGGAGACAGCAGTACTTACACGGCGCGATTAAAACTTTTTGGATTTTTGCCGTATAAATCTGTGGAAATCAGGGTTTTAGAAGAAGAAATGTTGATTCCCGTGGGAATAACCGTAGGAATCTACGTGCGTACCGATGGTGTTTTGGTGATTGATACCGGTGAATTCGAGGGAGCAGACGGTGCAATGCATGCGCCGGCGGCAGATGTAATTATGGCAGGTGACTATTTACTGGCGGTGAATGGTGTTGCCCTAAGCGGAAAAACCGATTTTATGAATCAGGTAGAAAATTGCGCCGGAGAGGCCTTGACCGTAACGCTGCGAAGAGAAAATGAAACCATGGATGTTATTTTACAACCGACGGAAAATGTAAATGGCGAGTATAAGGTCGGTATTTGGGTGAGGGACAGCGCACAGGGCATCGGTACGATGACTTATTTGGATGCAGAGGGTAATTTCGGTGCCCTTGGGCACGGGATTACAGATTATGATATCGGAGAATTGATGGAAATGGAGAACGGTCAGATTTATGTATCCGACATAGTTTCCATACAAAAAGGGGAGACGGGAGAACCCGGTGAGATAACGGGCATGATACATTATGTACAGGATAATATTTTAGGAGATATTTATGAAAATACGTCTTGCGGCGTCTACGGAAACTGTTACGGTCTGGGTGCGGATGTGATTGGTGAGGCGCTTCCTATTGCCTTTAAACAGGAAATTCAAAAGGGCGATGCGCAAATACTTTGCAATGTAAGCGGTACGCCGGAGTATTATGATATTGAAATTTTGGAAATAAATCTAAGCAGTACCGATAACCGGGGCCTGGTGATTAAGATTGTAGATGAAGATTTACTGGCGCAAACCGGAGGAATTGTGCAGGGAATGAGCGGCTCGCCCATTGTCCAGGACGGAAAGTTGGTTGGTGCTGTAACACATGTGTTGGTAAATGATCCGACGAAAGGGTATGGGATTTTTATCGAAAATATGCTGGAGCATTGAGTCCAAGCTGGACAGGAGTAAAAAGAGGCGATGCAAGCTTGCTTGTATGAGCCTCTTTTTTACGAGTGGATAATTTGGCGAAAGCCAAACACTGAGGAAAAGCGAAGCTTTTTCGAAGTGGCTTGGACGTATTATGTACCAACATACGGCGAAAGCCGTACATGAGCAAGTAACGAAGCGGATTGCGAATGTCGCACGGGTTTTGAGTGGACAATTTGGTGATAACTAAAATAAATTTAATAGCTGAGAAAGATATTAGGGATTATTGCCTTAAAAATGTAAGAATTGAAGAGTATGCCACCTTGAAAGTGTACTGAAAATATTATGTCAGAAAAAATGTTGTCTTGCGTGAATTATTCGTCGGAAAAAATGTAAAACAATAATTGAAATTCGTCAGAAAAAATGTATAATAAAAGAGAATGTGTATATTATATAGTGTGAGGTGACAATTATGGAACGCTATGCGATGAAGCAATTAGAGGAATGGTATAATAGAAAAAATAGGAAGCCATTAATATTAAAAGGTGCCAGACAAGTGGGTAAAACGTGGTTAATGAAAGAATTTGGAAGAACTCATTTCAAATATACTGCCTATGTAAATTTTGACAATAACAAAAATATGGCAAATGTATTTGATGGTGATTATGATATTGAACGGATTCTAATGGCCATAAACATTGAGACTGGAGTGAAAATACATCCGGAAGAAACCTTGATTATTTTTGATGAAATACAAGAAAATCCAAGAGCAATTGCATCCTTGAAATATTTTTGTGAAGAAACTCCGGAATATGCTATCATAGCAGCTGGTTCGTTGCTAGGAGTTGCCGTTCATAAAGGCGTTTCTTTTCCGGTAGGAAAAGTAGATACGTTAGAACTTAATCCACTAAGTTTTAGGGAATTTCTGCAGGCAATAGGAGAAGAAGGTCTTGTAAGATTAATTGACGAAATGAATATATCGTTAATTGAAAGCTTTCGTGAAAAATATATTGACTGGTTAAAAAAGTACTATTATATAGGCGGGATGCCGGAAGTGGTATCATCATTTGTGTCAGAAAGAGATTTTACAGAGGTGCGGCGTCTTCAAAAGAGAATTATTGAAATGTATGAAGCTGATTTTAGCAAGCATACCTCCTCGAATGAATTACCCAGAATACGAATGGTGTGGAATTCCATTCCGATGCAGTTGGCGAAGGAAAATAAAAAGTTTTTCTTTGGGAAAATTAAGGAAGGCGCCAGAGCAAAGGATTTTGAAATCGCAATTGAATGGCTTTTGGATTGTGGATTGATAAAAAAGGTCTACAATGTTAGTAAACCTGCAATGCCTCTAAAGGCATATACAGAGTTTTCAGCCTTTAAATTGTATCTGTTGGATGTTGGACTGCTTGCAGCTATGAGTGAATTGGATGCCAAATCCATTTTGGATGGCAATTTGATATTTGTAGAGTTTAAGGGTGCTCTGACAGAGCAGTATGTATTACAACAGTTGATAGCCGGTACCGAGTATACGCCTTATTATTATTCTGAAACAAAGTCAGAAGGAGAAATTGATTTTCTGATACAAAAAGGAACAGACATAGTACCAATTGAGGTTAAAGCTGAGGAAAATTTGAAAGCCAAAAGTTTGAGAGTATATTGTGATAAGTTTAAGCCCAAAACGGCAATTCGTACATCCATGTCAAATTATAGAGAGCAGGAATGGATGGTAAATGTGCCGTTGTATGTTTTGGATAAATATTTGAAGAAATAAGAATGAATTATATTAAATTATTGTTGCGAAAGGGGATTATAATATGGATGAAGAGTTATTACAAACAATATCAAGGGCATTAACACATCTAGTCTACAGAAATACAATTGTAGAAGATTTACATGCAGAAGGTGCTTGTCTTGATGATGAAACAATGAAAATAATTAATAAGGAAGTGAATAATAGAATTTATACGCTACTGAATTGGTATTTTTCAGAAAACGAAGAAGATAGAGAGTTTGCAGCACATTTGGTTTCGTTTTCAAGTATGTTTGGTTCCGATTGGGATAAGGCAGAAATGTTAGAAAAGGAAGATTTCTAGAAAAGATCCAACAAGGGGTTACGGAATTTTTAATGAAAACATGCTGGATTTTAAAATTACATAAAATATAGCCTTTCAAGATTTAAATTTTTGTTTTGTAAGAAAAGAATATGAAGCTATTACTTGAATATGATAGGCTTCAACAAAAGCACTGGAAGAAAAGAGGCAGGAGTGATGGAAAACACAGAGTTTTTCGGCACAGAGAAGATAAGCAAAATTCTATTAAAACTTGCACCGCCGGTTATGCTGGCACAATTAATTCAGGCTCTTTACAATATTGTGGACAGCCTGTTTGTAGGAAGATATTCGGAGTCCGGGCTTACGGCTTTATCCATTATCTATCCGATGCAGCTTTTAATGATTGCTCTGGCAGTTGGAACCGGTGTTGGCATGAATACTATTATGGCTGCAAAACTGGGGGTCGGAAAAGACAAAGAAGCGGATGCGTATGCCGGAATAGGAACACCAATTGCTGTTGGTATATGGTTTTTATTTGCAGTAATCGGATGGTTTATCATGCCTGCGTATGCAAAGATGTCAACAGAATCTGCGGATGTTATAAAAGATGTTGTAATATATGGAAGGATTGTATGCGTAGCAAGTATCGGACTATTTCTTGAAAGCATTTGGACGAAAGTCCTTCAGGCAAATGGTGATATGAAAACACCTATGATTGCACAGATTCTGGGAGCAGTTACGAATATTATACTTGACCCATTGCTGATATTTGGTAGGTTCGGACTTCCTGAATTCGGGATTGCGGGAGCTGCCATTGCAACAGTTGCCGGGCAGATGGTGGCAGCGTTGGTTGTGTTTAGAAATGGTTTCCGGAAGGCCCCCGAAAAAGAAGTATATCCGCATCATATAGCAAAGATTTTTAAAATGGGCTTTCCTAATATTTTAATGCAGTCCGCTTATACCTTTTACATTCTCGGACTGAATATGATACTGGCTACTTTTTCGGATCAAGCAGTTACCGCTTTGGGGTTGTATTATAAGTGGCAGACGTTTTTCTTTATCCCGCTTGGCGCAATGCAGACCTGCATTGTTCCGGTGATCAGTTTTAATTATGCGGCAGGAAAAATTGACAGATGCAGGAGGACGCTGACTACAGCGATAGGATTTGGTGTGGCTTTGATGAGCATGGGAACATTATGTTTTAATGTAATCCCTACGCAGATGTTACAGGTATTTACTTCGGATGCGTTAGTGATTGAAATTGGAAGCTTTGGTTTTCACATTGTAGGAATCAGTTTTATCCCTATGGTAACGTCATTGATTTTTCCGGTGTTCTTTCAGGCAGTAGGTTCAAGTATGAAAAGTTCTTTTTTGACGATAGTTCGCACGGTAATATTGTTCGTTCCGTTGGGCTTTTTGTTTTCAAGAATGGGATTAAATTGGTTTTGGCTGACGTTTCCTGTTACAGAAGTTCTTACCAGTGTAGTCGGAGTAATATTCTATCGGGGATTTCTTGCCGGCGAATATGCCATGACAAGAAAAAGATGTCTATTAAATTAGATATATTTTTTAATATGTCTTGGAAAAGTCCGTAAATAAGCAGATGTTAATATGCGTTGCTTGTGGCAACGGCTCTTTTGCATATAAAATTGAGCCATCAAAAACAAGGAGGCACAGATTATGCTTAATGAAAACATCAAAAGAATTAGAAAGTCAAAAGGGCTATCGCAAGAAGAACTTGCAATTAAACTGAATGTAGTAAGACAGACTGTTTCAAAATGGGAGAATGGTATGTCGGTTCCGGATTCCAATATGCTGATTCGGTTGGCGGATGAATTGGACACTACGGTAAGCGAATTACTTGGAGAAACTGTAGCAGAACCCACTGCCGATGATTTGCGGACCATTTCAGAAAAATTGGAAGTTATTAATTTACAGCTTGCAAAAAGGAGTTTAGCAAAGGTCAAAACAATTCGCTGGATTCTTATTTCATTGTGTGCGGTTATCTTGATAATATTTTTTGCTCTTATATCTATGAATAGTTCTTATTTGGATTGGGATTACAATAATCCGGAGTTGGCAGTGGCGGGAACAATCATGCACGGATTTGAATTCCTATTTGTAAGATTTGCACCGCTTGCTTTTTTGGCCTGTGTAGTTGGAATTATAGCAACATATAAGAAATAGCAAAACAATAATATACTATAAACATGCTCGAAAGAGGAAACTGCGCTTGTTATAGAAGGGATAAAAATACTGTATAAAATAATAAGGATATAGGGAAGAGATTCCTTTATGGTTAAGAAATGAGCAGATTTTACAAGGCGTTCCATGCCGTTGTATTATCTGCTCATTGCAATTAATTTTAAAGAAAAAGAGTATAGGATTGACAGCTAATTGGAATTAGCTTATAATTAGGCTAATTACAATTAGCCGAGGAGAAGAAATGGATACGAAGAAAAAAATTTTGGATGTTGCATTAACCCTATTTTCGGAAAAAGGATATGGAAATGTTTATGTGGGGCAGATTGCAGAAGGAGTAGGGATTAAGGCACCGTCGTTATATAAGCATTACAAAAGCAAGAAGGATATCTTTGAAGCAATTTTAGAGGAGATGCGAAGGCGCTACGATAAGCAGGCGGCCCACCTAAATATGACGGGAAATGATGTTCAAACCGATTCTGCGTTATATCAAAATATTTCAGAGGATGAACTGGTCAAAATCGGAATCGGCCTTTTTTCGTTCTTTATACATGATGAATACGAATGCAAATTCAGAAAAATGCTGACCATAGAACAGTTTTCCAATAAAGAATTAGCGGAACTGTTTTCGCAGCAATATTTTAATGAACCGCTAAAGTACCAGGCCGGATTGCTTCGGTTGTTAATTTCGGGAGGCTATATGAAAAACGAAGATGCGGATGTGATGGCGTTGCAATTTTTTGCACCGATTTATCTGTTGATGACGGTATGTGACCGGGAGCCTAATAGAGAAGCAGAAGCGTTGCAAAGTCTGGAAAAGCATATCAGACAGTTTAGCAGAATGTACAAGGAGGGATAAAAATGAAAATAGTGATGATACACGGTCAAAACCACAAAGGGAGTACATATCATATCGGCAGGTTGATTGCAGACAAAATCAGTCCCGAGGAAACGATTACAGAGTTTTTTCTGCCTAGGGATTTGGAACATTTTTGCATTGGATGTTATGCCTGCATAGAGGACGTTACGAAATGTCCTTTTCATGAAGATAAGAATAAGATTATGACTGCGGTAGAAGATGCGGATGTGCTGATTTTTACGACGCCGACCTACTGCATGAGGGCGTCGGCACCCATGAAGAGTTTTATTGATTTGACCTTTAACTATTGGATGTCCCACAGACCGAGAAAATGTATGTTTGGTAAAAAGGCCATTGTAATATCCACCGCGGCAGGAACGGGTGCGAAGAATGCGGTTAAAGATGTTGCCGATGCGTTGTTTTATTGGGGAATTCCCTACATATTGTCCTATGGAATTTGTATTCAGGCTATGAATTGGGACGGCGTTGCCGATAAGAAAAAACAAAAAATTGAAAAAGATGCCGCAAAGATTGCGAATAAAGTGTTAAAGAAAAAGCATGTCAACGTCGGACTTAAAACAAAGGCTATGTTTATGCTGATGCGGATGATGCAGAAAGCCAACTTTGGCTCCGGCGAGGCGGATAGAGCCTATTGGGAACAAAACGGATGGCTGGGAAAAGAACGGCCATGGAAAAAAATACATTGAAATAAGTGGAATAAGTAGTAAAATATAAAATAATACTAAGAAAACATAAAGGAGGTTACAAAATGAAATTTTATTTATGTGAGACGTGCGGCAATATTATTGAGTATGTAAAACAGACTGCGGTGCCGGTTATGTGTTGCGGCCAGAAAATGACGGAGCTGATTCCGGGAACTTCTGACGGTGCGCATGAAAAGCATGTGCCGGTGGTTACAATTAACGGAGATACGGTTACGGTGGAAGTAGGGGCCGTAGAACATCCCATGGTGGAAGCGCATTATATTCAGTGGATTGCAATTGAAACCAATCGCGGAAGCCAGAGAGTGAAGTTGGAACATACCGACAAGCCCAAAGCAGAATTCAAACTGGCAGAAGGGGAAACCTTTGTCGCTGCATACGAGTACTGCAATTTGCACGGATTATGGAAGTCCGGCGAGAACTAATTTGAAATATGGGTAAGTAAAGAGGCCATTACGAAGGAGCAACTTTGTAGTGGCTTTTTTTGCAATCATCTGGGTTTTCACTGCGATCGGACCGATGAGGAGACGGAGGCGATTTTGCAATACTTGCGCATGCTGCAAAAATGGAAGCAGAGAAAGAAAAATAATAAGGACACAGACGATAAGATTTGCTATAATAAGGGGAAACGATATTACAAATGAGAGGATCGTCTTATGAAGCGACTCAAGGAGATTGGTTCTTTTCTCTTCGGAGAAGAATTAAAAATTCAACACAAATTATTAAATCTGATTTTGTCGGTAGCACTGATTGGCGGCTTAATTTCGCTTATTGCCAGTGTTGCAATCGGCGCGAATTCCGGTTCGAATA
Organism: Lachnospiraceae bacterium; assembly: GCA_015057055.1. Lineage (GTDB taxonomy): Bacteria > Bacillota > Clostridia > Lachnospirales > Lachnospiraceae > NK4A136. Next base: position 95,053 of record SVFE01000001.1, read on the forward strand.
TACTTATCTTATTAGGTGACGTAATTCTTATCTTTTGCCTTTGGCTGGCGAATTGGGGGAAGCATCCCCTGGCATCTGCCATGGTTGTGATTGTCGCGGCCAATGTTTTTGTATTCCCGGTTATGTATTTTTGGAGCGGTGGCATGGAATCCGGTATGCCGGCCTGGATGCTTTTGGGACTGACCTTTGCCTGGCTGGTGGTTCCCGGCAAAAAGAGTTTTGTAATGTATATTATCAGTGCCACGGCGATGACGGCCTGCTTTCTGATTGACCTTTACTATCCCGGGCTTACAACCCCCATGGCGACAAGGGAGATTGAGTATTTTGATGCAATTCAGTCGATTATTGTTGTTACCTGTGCCTTCGGTGCGGTATTTAAATATCAGACCTACGTATATGAAAAACAAAAAGAACAGATTTTGAAAGCCAATCAGGCAAAAAGTGAGTTTTTGTCCAATATGAGTCATGAAATCCGTACACCGATTAACGCAATAATCGGTATGAATGAAATGATTCTCCGGGAAAACCACGATGAAAGAATTGCGGAATATGCAGACGCGGTAAACAGTTCATCCGTAACCCTGTTGTCTTTGGTAAATGATATTTTGGATATTACCAAAATTGAATCCGGAAAAATTGAGATTACGGAAGAGAATTATGAATTGTCTTCGCTTTTAATGGATTGTCATAATTTGATTTTTGACAGGGCAAGGAAAAAGGATTTGCAGTTTGAAATACAGTATGACAAAAAGATTCCGAATTTGTTGTGCGGCGATATGACAAGAGTAAGGCAGATTATATTGAATTTGCTTACGAATGCGGTGAAATATACGGATAATGGTTCGGTCCGCCTTGACGTTGCCATGGAGCGAAAAACTGATGTGGTGGATTTGCTAATTTCTGTAAAGGATACCGGAAGAGGAATTGCAAAAGAAGATTTGGATAAATTGTTCGGGCAATTTGAACGGTTGGATTTAAAGAAGAACCGGAACATTGAAGGAACCGGTCTGGGGCTACATATCGTACGGGAACTGGTGGAGTACATGGGCGGCAGTGTTCATGTGGAAAGTGAGTACGGAAAAGGTTCTGTTTTTTCTGTCCGAATCCCCCAAAAGTGTGTGGATGAGACACCCATCGGTGAAATTGATTTAAGGGCCAATGTTCGTCGACGCCATGACGAAAAATATGAATGCAAATTCCATGCGCCTTCGGCACGCATCCTGGTGGTTGATGACGTGGAAATTAATCTTCGTGTATTCATCAATTTAGTTAGGGAAACCGGGGTTCAAGTGGATACGGCGCTCAGTGGTGAAGAATGTATTCGGCTGTGTTGTAAAAATGAGTATGACATTGTTTTTATGGACCACATGATGCCGAAGATGAACGGAATTGATACCTTAAAGAAATTGCAGGAGATGGCGGACAATTGTAATGCCGTAACACCTTTCATTATGCTGACGGCCAATGTTATGGCGGGAATGAAGGAAGTTTATCTGCAAAACGGTTTTGCGGATTATTTAACAAAGCCGCTGGATGCAGAACTACTGGAAGAAAAAATTGCGGAATATCTTCCCGGGGATAAAGTGGAAAGAACGCAAAGTACGGAGGCGGAGCCGGCTTCGGAACCTAAGAATGCCAAAGCGTTGTTTGCATTGAAGAAAGTGTTGCCGGGATTGGATATAAGAAAAGCGCTTCATTATTGCGGCGGCAGCGAAGAACTGTATACGGATTGTTTGAAACAGTACGTGGAAAAGGGAAGAAAAGGCATTTTGCAAAGTTGTTTTGAAAAGGAAGATTGGGAAAACTATGCAATTGAAGTGCATTCTCTAAAGAGCACATCCCGTACTTTAGGTATG
>SVFE01000038.1 GCA_015057055.1 Lachnospiraceae bacterium
GCCGAGACAATCGCTTATTATGATTGTTTGTTATCAAAAAAAGGAACGGCCTGGGTTATTGAATTTTGCAAAAAAGAGATTTTTCTTATTTTAAAGCATTTAAAACCCTATAAAGTAAAGATTGATCTGGCTCATGCTGCAGAGGATCCGGAAAAGGTTGCGAAAATGTATCAATATTACGGAATGGCATTGCCTTTTTTACCGAAAGATACGCAATTTGCATCTGATTTTGGAGAAGACAAAATGGAATTCGGGGTGAAGATGAAAGGACGTTTCTTTCTTTTCTATCTTGTGTTCCATGTATTGAAGTTAATTTTAAATAAAAAGGTAAAGAAGTTTATAAAACTTGTTAAACGGGAGGATATGTAATGGCTGAGAACAATATTAATAATGTCGTAGATTCTCTGATGAAGAATATGGAACATTTGGTGGCAACCAAGACGGTAATCGGAGAAGTTACCCAGGTGGGAGATGCAATTATTGTTCCCCTTGTGGATGTATCTTTCGGTGTGGGTGCCGGGGCAACTTCCAATGATAAACGTAACGGGGGTGCCGGTGGTATGAATGCCAAAATGTCTCCCTCTGCTGTTTTGGTTATTCAAAACGGACATGCGAAAGTGGTAAGTGTGAAGAATCAGGATACCATCAGCAAAGTCCTTGATTTTATTCCGGAAGTGATTGATAAAATAAAGGAAAAGAAAGACGGAATGGTGGATGATGACGAAGCATTGGATGCAGCTTTTCCGAAAGAGGAAGAATAAAAGACAGGTGACGGGTTATGGAACACTTTATGGACCGGTTATCCTCCTATAAAACCAAAGAAGAATTGGAAAAAGTGAAACACCAGTTGTTTTTGGAAAATGTGAGGATTCAGACCGAAAAATCTCAAATTGAAAGTGAATATGAAGTCCTGCGTAAGGAAAAGAAGAGCGTTGCAATGGAAAAGAAGCAGCTCCAAAGAGAAAAGAAGCAGCTTTCGATTGAAATGAACCAGCTTCGTGAAGAAGTCCAGTTTGAGCGTAAGCGTTTAAAAGAAGACGAATTGTTTTTGGATAAAAAGCAGAAAATCGTGGAACATTCTTTTGAACTGTTGGAACAGGATAAGCGTCATTTGCGTGAGGAATTTGAAAAGGTACAGCGAGAGCGGGAGTATTTGCGCAGAACTCGTGCTGCTGCCGAAAAAGAAGTGTATGCCACCGGGATTTTCTTCCGTGGTGTAAATAATACGATTGCATTAAAAAAACGCTATAAAGAATTGCTTAAAATATATCATCCGGATAATATTTGCGGTGATAATGAAATTTTGTTGAAAATCAATCGGGAATATGAAGAATTGAAAGCGAAGTTCGATTACAGCCGTCAAGCATAAACGGGCGATGGAATTTTAGAAAGTAAAAAAACACGTAACATTTCTGTTACGTGTTTTTTATTAGTCAGTTTCATCTTATGCTCTTTCAACTTTGCCGGATTTCAAACAAGAAGTACATACATGAAGTCTTTTGGAAGCTCCGTTTACAGAACATTTTACGTTTTTAATATTGGAATTCCAAATTCTGTTTGATCTTCTATGAGAATGGCTTACGTTGTTACCGAAATGAGCACCTTTGCCACAAATATCACATTTTGCCATGACGACACCTCCTTATACCATATTGAGTCATACGCTTCGTCGTTGACTCACAACATAGGTATTTTAACAGATAGAAACAATGAATGCAAGCAATTTCTGAAAAAATACATTTTATTATTCCATTTTCCTTTAAAATCGGTTATACTCTATTAAGAGAAAATATATTCTGATGGGATAAGGAGGATGACTATGAACAGTTCGATGGATACCCATTTGGGACACATACAGATTGATAATGAAGTCATTGCGCAGTATGCCGGAACAGTTGCAACCGAGTGCTTTGGTATTGTTGGTATGGCAACGGTTAATGTGAAAGACGGTTTGGTTCGTCTTTTAAAGAAAGATAGCGTGAATCATGGGATTGTTGTTCGCGGAAATGCCAATAAACTCAGTTTGGATTTCCATATTATTGTTGCGTACGGTGTGAGCATTCTTGCAGTTACCGATAATTTAATCAGCAATGTTAAGTATAAGGTGGAAAGCTTTACCGGAATGGAAGTTGAGAAAATAAATGTTTACATCGAGGGTGTGCGTGTAATCGATTAAGGAGGAAACAATTGTGTCAGTAAAAACAATAGATGCTAAGCTTTTGTCAAAAATGTTTTTGACCGGAGCAAAGAATCTTGAAAGCAAGAAAGAATACATTAATGAATTAAACGTATTCCCTGTTCCGGATGGTGATACCGGTACCAATATGACGTTGACAATTATGTCGGCAGCAAAAGATGTGAATTCTTTGGATGAACTTTCCATGGAAAACTTATGTAAGGCGATTTCTTCCGGCTCCTTGCGTGGCGCAAGAGGTAACTCCGGTGTAATTCTCAGCCAGTTGCTTCGCGGTTTTACGAAGGTAGTAAAAGAGTACGAGGAAATTGATGTGGCGGTTATATCTGCCGGATTTGATAAAGCAGTGGAAACTGCTTATAAAGCGGTTATGAAACCGAAAGAGGGTACTATTCTTACGGTGGCAAAGGGTGCTGCTGAGAAGGCAAATGAACTGTTTGAAAACGGTGAGGAAGATTTGGATGTATTTTTCCGAGGTGTTTTGGATTATGCCAATGAAGTTCTCTTAAAAACACCGGAAATGCTTCCTGTTTTAAAAGAGGCCGGGGTTGTGGATTCCGGCGGACAGGGATTGATTGAAGTATTACAGGGTGCTTATGATGCTTTTTGCGGTAAAGAAATTGAATTTACCATGGATCAGGCAACTTCCCAGAAAGCCGGTGAAACCAGAAAACTTAATATGGAAGTTCAGGCAGACATGGAGATTAAATTTGGTTACTGTACCGAGTTTATCATTATGCTGAATAAGACATTTAATGTAAAACATGAGATGGATTTCAAGGATTATCTGGAAAGTATCGGTGATTCCATCGTTGTGGTTGCGGATGATGAGATTGTTAAGGTTCACGTTCACACAAATGACCCCGGTCTTGCCATCCAGAGAGCGTTAAAATACGGCTCATTATCCAACATGAAGATTGATAACATGCGTTTGGAACACCAGGAAAAACTGATTAAAATGTCGGAACAGGCAGGGGAGACTACAAAAGAAGAGCCTGCTATGGAGAAAAAAGAGGTTGGCTTTATCTCTGTATCCGTTGGTGACGGTATTGGTGAAATCTTTAAAAATCTTGGCGTTGATTACCTGATTGAAGGTGGTCAGACCATGAATCCCAGTACAGAAGATATGCTTACGGCGATTGAAAAGACCAATGCGGATACAATTTATATTTTGCCGAACAATAAGAACATTATTATGGCTGCCAACCAGGCCCGTGATTTGACGGAAGATAAGAACGTTATCGTTATTCCCACAAAGACGGTTCCCCAAGGTATTTCTGCTTTAATCGGTTATATGCCAGGAACATCTGCAGAAGATAACGAAGCCGCAATGCTGGAAGAAATTCAGAATGTAAAAACCGGTCAGGTTACCTATGCTGTCCGTGATACGGTGATTGAAGGCGTAGAAATTCATCAGGATGATTATATGGGCATCGGTGATAGCGGAATTCTTGCGAATGGTAAGGATTTGGAGGCTGTCACAATCGGTATGATTGAAAAGATGGTGGATGATGCGTCGGAATTGATTAGCGTATATTACGGAAGTGACGTTAAGGAAGAAGATGTAACAAAATTACAGGATAAGATTGTTGCCGCGTTCCCTGATTGTGATGTGGAATTCCAAAACGGCGGCCAGCCGATTTATTACTACATTGTTTCCGTAGAATAATAATGATTTATGAAAAAACGGTTGCGAATGCAGCCGTTTTTTTCAAAAAAGGAGACGAAAATGCTTTATTTATCGGACCCTATTACCAGACTATCGGGTGTCGGGGAAAAAACGGCATTGCTGTTTCAAAAACAAAATATAGTTACCATAAATGATTTGCTCCATCATTTTCCGCGGGATTACAGACGGATTCCCGAGATCCTTCCGATTTGTGATTTGCAGGAAAAAAGTCTTGTTGTTGTACGCGGAAAAATTGTTTCTTCGCCCTCGATTTTTTCGCGGAATAAACGTACTTTTTTATCCTTTGACGTAAAAGATGCTACCGGGACGGTGGGCGTTACTTTTTTTGGAATGCCTTATTTGAAAAAGACGATGGTTCCCGGCAAAGAATTGTTGCTTTATGGTGTTGTCCGAAAGTTGGGTGTTAAATTCGTTTTTGACCAGCCCAAGGTTTTGAAAGCGGATGAGTATGAAGAGATGAAAAATTGTCTTTGGCCGGTTTATCCTTTGACGGAAGGATTGGGGAATGAAAAGGTCAGGAAAGCGGTTCGTGCCTGCTACGATTGTTTTTCTGAAATTAAAGACTATCTTTCGGAAAAAAACAGAAAAAATCTGGGACTTTTGAATGTTTCTGACGCACTTTATAAAATGCATTTTCCGAAGGAAATGGAAGAAGTTTACGATGCGAGAAAGCGTCTGGCCTTTGATGAATTTGTTTTCTTTTTGCTTAAACTTGAAAAATTAAAGGAAGGAAATGAAAAAAAAGAGAGCCAATTTGTTGTTGATTTTGCCGCGGAAGAGATTTGTGAAGCAAAAAAGTCTTTTTTGAAAGGTCTTTCTTTTGCTTTAACAGCTGCTCAAACCAAGGTTCTGGAAGAAATTGAACGGGATTTGTCCTCCGGCTACCAGATGAATCGTTTGGTGCAGGGGGATGTAGGTTGCGGTAAAACGGTTTTAGCCTTTTTATCTGCGCTTTATTTGATAAAGAGCGGTTTTCAGGTTGCTCTTATGGCACCTACGGAAGTTTTAGCATCTCAGCACTATGAAGACATTATTAAAATGGAAAGTAGCAGAGGGTTGGGAATTCATGCTGCGCTTCTTACCGGAAGCGTAAAAACGACAGAAAAAAAGAAAATTTATTCCGAAATAGAAAGCGGCGAGGTAAATCTGATTATCGGAACCCATGCTTTAATTCAGGAAAAGGTAAACTACCACAATCTTGCTTTGGTGATAACAGATGAGCAACACCGTTTTGGCGTTAAGCAAAGAAGCGCCCTTATGGAAAAAGGGGAAATGGTTCATGTACTTGTTATGAGTGCAACGCCCATTCCAAGAACCCTGGCGCTGGTTTTATACGGGGATTTGGATGTTTCTGTGGTGGATGAACTCCCTGCGAAGCGAATGCCCATAAAGAATTCCGTGCTGGGTCCGGATTACCGCGAAAAAATGTACCAATTCATTGCGAAGCGCATTGCGGAAGGACGTCAGGCCTATGTTATATGTCCCATGGTAGAAGAAGGGGATTTGGACGGCGTAGAAAATGTAACGGATTATACGGATAAGTTAAAGGAAATCTATCGGGATTATGCGAAAATTGCCTGCCTGCACGGAAAAATGAAACCGGCGGAAAAAGAAAAAATTATGCAGGATTTTAAGGAACACAGAACGGATATTTTGGTATCGACCACAGTTGTGGAAGTTGGTGTAAATGTGCCGAATGCAACGGTTATGATGATTGAAAATGCGGAACGGTTCGGACTTGCGCAGCTCCATCAGCTCAGGGGACGCGTTGGACGAGGTGAGCATCAGTCTTATGCGGTGTTTATGCTTGGAAATGACGGTAAAAAAGCAAAAGAACGGTTGGAAATTCTGAATCGATCGAATGACGGATTTGAAATTGCAAGCGAAGATTTGAAGCAAAGAGGGCCCGGTGATTTTTTCGGATTGCGTCAATCCGGTCTTCCCGGGTTTAAAATTGCAGATATATTTACGGATGCCAAAATTTTGCTTATGGCAAAAGAATATGTGGAAAATGAACTTCAATTTCGGACATTTGAAGAGTTTTATTCTTTGTTTGAAAAAGAAAATGCAAGTTTGGTTGACTTTCATGCAATCTGTTTATAAAATAGTACTAATGGATTATTGAGTAAGATGACGTACTTAGGAGGGAAAGATATGTCGGGCATTGCGATTCTTACAGATTCTAATAGCGGAATTACCCAGGCGGAAGCGGAGAAAGTTGGCGTTTATGTGCTTCCCATGCCTTTTTATATTAACGAGGAAGAGTATCTTGAGGATATTTCACTTTCGCAGGAAGAGTTCTATCAGAAGTTAAAAGACGGAGCAGATATACATACGTCCCAGCCTTCGCCCCAGAATGTTCTTGATAAATGGGATGAACTATTGAAGGAATATGAGCAGATCGTGTATATTCCCATGTCCAGTGGGCTTAGCAGTTCCTTTGAGACTGCAAAAATGCTCTCAGAGGATTATGACGGAAAAGTCGAGGTTGTTAATAATCAGCGGATTTCGGTGACCATGCGTCATGCAATAGAAGATGCAAAGAATTTGATTGCGCAGGGTAAAGATGCGAAAACCATTCGCGAAATGTTGGAAGAAGATAAACTGAATTCTACTATCTATATCACGTTGGATACGCTTTATTATTTGAAAAAAGGTGGGCGAATTACTCCTGCTGCAGCGGCTCTCGGAACGCTTTTGAAAATTAAACCGGTTTTACAGATACAGGGAGAAAAACTGGATGCCTTTGCAAAGGCTAGAACCATTGCGGCAGCAAAATCCACTATGATAACGGCCTTAAAAAATGATATTGAAGGAAGAATTTCGGAAGGCGGCAAATATAAATATGTCATTTCCATTGCCCATACGCAAAATGAAGAGGCTGCACTGGTGTTCAAAGATGAGTTGCAGGAACTGTTCCCGGATGCAGGAGAGATAATTATTAACCCGTTATCCCTCAGCGTATCCTGTCATATCGGCCCGGGAGCATTGGCGGTAGCAGCCAGCCGGATACGGGGAGAATAGAAATACCTTAAGAATAAGTTAAAGTATTATGAATATATAAATACACGATGTTGTGAGAAAAAATAATATGCTCACTATATCGTGTATTTTTTATTGCGTATCAATTTTTATGATGTTATAATGTAAATTGTGTTAATTTGGAATATTTATGCAAAGCTAGACGAAGATGGAGGAAGTTATGCCTGCTAAGAATAATTATGGTGCAGAAAATATTACCGTTTTAGAAGGGCTTGAAGCAGTCCGTAAACGTCCCGGTATGTATATCGGAAGTGTATCCACAAAGGGACTCAATCATTTGATTTATGAAATTGTGGACAACTCCGTAGACGAACATCTGGCGGGATTTTGCGACCATATTTGGGTATATCTGGAAAAAGACGGTTCCGCTACCATTTCCGATAACGGACGTGGTATTCCGGTGGAAATGCATGAAAAAGGAATGAGTGCAGAACGTTTGGTTTTTACAACCCTTCATGCGGGAGGTAAATTCGACGATTCTGCGTATAAGACCAGCGGAGGACTTCATGGTGTCGGTTCATCGGTTGTTAACGCACTTTCAAAGCATATGAAGGTAACGGTACGAAGAAACGGCCATATATATGAAGATGAATATGAGCGCGGCATACCGGTAAAAGATTTGGTGGATGGTTTGCTTCCGGAAATCGGAAAATCCAAAACTACCGGTACTTCGGTCAATTTCACACCGGATGATGAGATTTTTGATAAAACTTATTTTAAAGCAGAAGATGTGAAAAGCAGATTGCATGAAACGGCCTATTTGAATCCCGCCCTAACCATATCTTTTGAGGACCGGCGCGGGGCAGAGGTGGATGCCGTCGAATTTCATGAAGAAGAAGGTATCCGCGGCTTTGTAAAAGCAATTAATCAGGGTAAAGAAGCAATACATGATGTGGTTTATTTCAAGGGTGATATGGACGGCGTGGAAGTGGAATGTGCATTTCAGTACGTAAATGAATTCCATGAAATTGTTTTGGGCTTTTGTAATAACATTTATAATGCCGAAGGCGGAACCCATATTACCGGATTTAAAACGATTTTTACAACCATTATCAATTCCTATGCCAGAACCCTTAATATATTGAAAGAAAAAGACGCCAATTATACCGGCCCGGATGTTCGAAACGGTATGACGGCCATTGTCAGCGTAAAGCATCCCGATCCCAGGTTTGAAGGGCAGACCAAAACTAAGCTGGATAATCAGGATGCAGCGAAGTCGGTGAGTAAGGTGACCGGCGATGAACTGGTTCGGTTTTTTGATCGTAATTTGGAAGTTTTAAAGGGCGTAATCGGTTGTGCGGAAAAATCCGCCAAAATTCGCAAGAGCGAAGAAAAAGCAAAGACTAATTTGCTTACGAAATCCAAGTTTTCCTTTGATTCCAACGGAAAACTTGCCAATTGCGGTTCCAAGGATGCTTCTAAATGTGAGATTTTTATCGTGGAAGGAGATTCCGCGGGAGGAAGTGCAAAAACCGCAAGAAATCGTGAATTTCAGGCAATTTTGCCAATCCGCGGTAAGATTTTGAACGTGGAAAAAGCCAGCATGGATAAAGTCCTTGCAAATGCAGAGATTAAAACCATGATTAATGCCTTCGGATGCGGCTTTTCCGAAGGATACGGAAATGATTTTGATATTTCAAAACTTCGTTATGACAAAATTATTATAATGGCGGATGCGGATGTGGATGGTGCCCATATTTGTACGCTTTTATTAACGTTGTTTTACCGTTTTATGCCGGAACTGATTCAGGAAGGGCATGTTTATATTGCTATGCCGCCCCTGTATAAGGCAATTCCCTCCAAGGGTAAGGAAGAGTATTTGTATAACGATGCGGCATTAGCCAAATATCGTAAGACCCACAAAGGTCCGTTTACCCTTCAGCGCTACAAAGGTTTGGGTGAGATGGATGCAGAGCAGTTGTGGGAAACTACGTTAAATCCCGAGACCCGATTCTTAAAGCAGGTAAACATTGATGACCCGGTGATTGCCAGCAATATGACGGAGCTGCTTATGGGAAACGATGTTCCGCCCAGAAAAGCATTTATTCACGCCAACGCAACCGATGCGGAATTGGATGTTTAATTACGAAAGGTTAGGTTAAAAAGATGGAAGACCGAATTATCAGGACCGAATATTCGGAAGTAATGCAAAAATCCTATATTGACTATGCCATGAGTGTTATCGTGGCTCGTGCACTTCCGGATGTCCGTGACGGTTTAAAGCCCGTGCAGCGAAGGACCCTGTATGACATGCATGAGCTGGGAATTCGTTATGATAAACCGTACAGAAAAAGTGCGAGAATTGTCGGTGATACGATGGGTAAATACCATCCTCACGGTGACAGTTCCATTTATGATGCCCTTGTGGTAATGAGCCAGGATTTCAAGAAAGGGCTTCCCCTGATTGACGGTCACGGTAATTTTGGAAATATTGAAGGTGACGGCGCCGCTGCGATGCGATATACGGAGGCGAGACTTCAAAAAGTAGCCCAGGAAGGGTTGCTTGCGGATTTGGACAAAGATGTGGTGGATTTCGTACCGAACTTTGATGAAACGGAAAAAGAGCCCTCTGTTTTGCCTGCAAAATTCCCCAATCTTTTGGTAAACGGAACGGAAGGTATTGCGGTTGGTATGGCTACCAACATTCCGCCCCACAATCTGGCGGAAGTGATTGATGCAACGAAAGCATATTTAAAGGATTCGACCATCACCACCGAAGAACTGATGAAATACGTAAAGGGTCCGGATTTCCCTACCGGCGGAATTATCATCAATAAAGACGAGTTGCCGGAGATTTACAGAACCGGTATGGGGAAAGTAAAGATTCGCGGAAAAGTGGAAGTGGAACGGGGAAAAGGCGGCAAACTTTTGCTGGTGATTACCGAAATTCCCTACACAATGATTGGAGCTAATATTTCTAAGTTTTTGCAGGATGTTGCAACCCTTGTGGAAAATAAAACCACAACCGATGTAGTGGACATTTCCAATCAGTCCTCCAAAGAGGGAATCCGTATCGTGATTGAACTGAAAAAGGATACGGATGTTGATAATTTTACCAACATGCTTTTTAAAAAGACTCGTTTGGAAGATACCTTCGGGGTAAACATGCTGGCCATTGCCGGCGGCAGACCGGAAACTATGGGACTTCGGGATATTATCCGCCACAATGTGGAGTTTCAATTTGAAGTTGCCAAACGGAAATATACGACTTTATTAAATAAAGAGCGGGAAAGGAAAGAAGTCCAGGAAGGTCTGATAAAGGCATGTAATGTCATTGACTTAATCATTGAAATTCTCCGAGGTTCCAAGGATAAGGCCATGGCGAAGGCCTGTCTGGTGGAAGGGGAAACCAAAGGAATCAAATTTAAGAGTAAAGAATCTGAAATCATGGCCCAGATGCTAAAATTTACGGAGCGTCAGGCGGATGCGATTCTGGAATTAAAATTGTATCGTTTGATTGGCCTTGAAATTGATGCTCTTCGCAATGATTATAAGACTACGACAGAAAATATCTATCGTTATGAAGATATTCTTGACCGCAGGGATTCCATGGCGCAGGTTATCAGCAATGAGCTGGAAACGATTAAGAAGGAATTTAAGCGCGAGCGACGTACGGTTATTGAAAATGGTAAGGAAGCTGTGTTTGAGGCCAAAAAGGTGGAAGAGATGGATGTCATCTTCCTTATGGACCGGTTCGGCTACTGTAAAACGATTGATTTACCTACTTATGAAAGAAACAAAGAGGCAGCCGATACGGAAAATAAATATGTATTTGTATGCAAAAACTCCGGAAGAATTTGCGCATTTACGGACAAAGGAAATCTGCACACCATAAAAGTAGCGGATTTGCCCTTCGGAAAATTCCGGGATAAAGGGATCCCCATTGATAATGTAAGCGGTTATAATTCGTCGGAAGAAAATATAGTTTATGTTACCAGTCAGACAGAGTGCAATCTCTACCGAATGATTTTTGTTACCAAGCAGGCCAACATGAAGATTGTAGACGGCGGAGAGTTTGACGTTGCTAAGCGTGTTGTGGCGGCAACGAAACTGGTAGATGAAGATGAAGTCGTTAATGTATGCGCCTTCAAAGAGCAGAAGCATCTGGTTCTTCGTACAAAAGAAGGATTTTTCCTCAAAATGGCCATGGAAGATATTCCCCAGAAAAAGAAAACGGCGGTGGGTGTCCGCGGCATGAAATTATCGGCAGGGGATTACATTGAAGAAGTGTATTACCTTTCCGGTACAGAGGAAACCGAGATTGATTACGCGGAGCGTAAGGTGAATTTATCTAAAATGAAGACCGGAAAAAGAGATGGTAAAGGAACAAAAATCAGGAAGTAACATGAATTTGTCGGAGGTATTGGAATGAGAGTGGTTGCCGGAACAGCAAGAAGTTTGCTTTTGATGACACCGGAAGGGGAACATACGCGGCCGACTTCGGACCGTATCAAGGAAACCTTGTTTAATGTGATTCAAAATGATTTTCCCGGCGGTGTGTTTGTGGATTTATTTGCCGGGAGCGGCGGAATCGGGATTGAAGCACTGAGTCGCGGCGCAAAAAAGGCATATTTTATCGAAAATGATAGACGAGCACTGGAATGTATTGAATGCAATCTGAAACATACGCATTTGGATGACAAAGCGGTTGTCTTAAAGCAGGATGCGGTTTTGGCTCTCGGATACAGTATCCATGAGACGGCGGATGTGATTTTTGCAGATCCCCCCTACGGCAAAGGATATGACCGGATGCTTTTGGAAGCAGCGTGCAGAAGCGAAGCTGTTTCGGAGGATACCCTGCTTATCATTGAAGAGGCTAAGGATGCGGATTTTTCTTATTGCAGTGAATTCGGCTTTGTTATTATCAAAGAAAAAATATACAAAAGTAATAAACATGTTTTTTTACGGAAAGGCGGAAATGACGTATGAAAAGAGCGATTTATCCCGGTAGTTTCGACCCGGTGACCTTCGGTCATTTGGATGTTATCGAAAGAGCATCGGAAATGTTTGATGAAATCATTGTAAGCGTGCTGAATAATAAAGGAAAAAGCCCGTTGTTTTCTGTAGAAGACCGTGTTAAAATGTTAAAGGAAGCGACAAAGCATCTTCCAAATGTAAAGGTAGATTCTTTTTCCGGCTTGTTAATCAATTATGCGAAAGAAAAAGATATCCATGTGGCAATCCGGGGACTTCGAGCGATTACGGATTTTGAATATGAATTACAGATTGCGCAGACCAATCGCAAACTGTCCGACGGAGAGTTGGATACGATATTTTTGACCACCAGTTTGGAATATGCGTACCTGAGTTCTTCCTCAGTAAAGGAAATTGCCAGTTTTGGCGGCGATATTTCGCAGTGCGTGCCTGAATTTATGATTGAAGAAATATACAGGAAATTCGGACTTGATGTACCGGCAACTGTTTTGGCGAAAATGAATGGGAATTTGAAAGGAGAATAATAAGCCATGGCTAAGTCAACCAGTAAAATTGAGAATTTAATCGAAGAATTGGAAATTTATATTGATAATTGCAAACCCCAGGCTTTTTCATCCAGTAAAATTATTGTGAATCGTGAAGAAATTGAAGATATCATTCATGATATGAAAAAGAATCTTCCGGAAGAGTTGGAGCGCTATCGGAAGATTATCAGCAACAAAGAAGCGATTGAAAGAGAAGCGCAAAACCGTGCAAATGAACTTGTTCAAATGGCGGCAGACCGTACCAATGAGCTTCTCAGCGAGAATGAGATTATGATGCAGGCAAGACAGAAGGCGGATGAAATCGTTCAGCTTGCCATTGAACAGGCTCAGGCCATTGTAGATGATGCTCATATTCAAGGAAATGCATACAAGGAATCTGCCCAGCAGTATTTGTGTGATATGTTGGATAACTTACATTCCATGATTTATGATTGTATTGATTCCACCACAAGAAACACCAATAAGTTTTTGGATTCCTTAAATCAGGTTGGTGCTACCGTAAAGGATAACCTGGATGAATTAAACGGCACGGAAGAAATGATTGAAGAAGAGGTTGTGCCGGAAGAGGTTTCTGCGGATGTGCTGAATGTGGATTTGAAGTTACAATAATTTAGAATACAAATTGCAAAGAACCGGCCGAACAGACCGGTTCTTTTATGAATATTGTAAGACTAAAACCGGAAAAACAAAAGAGATGCCCCAAATACCATCATTGCTTGAAGGGTTTTATGAAAAACATAATTTTTTAGTTTTATGGAACTACCCGATAACATGCATTCGGTTTGCATGATTCCGCATAGGCCGCCCAAAGTTAAAATGGGAAGACCTAAGATGAGATAGGTATTCTCGTGAAACCCGTTCGTTTGCAAAAAGTCCACCGCGGAAGTGATTTCTGTTATGCCGTAAAAGCATAAGGTTTGGTAGGTGTTTTGGGTTACATATTCCGGAATCAGTAAAAAACTTCGAAAAACAATGAGATATCCGCAAAGTTTAACGATAGAATGAATGGCATCCGATATGGCATAATCCAGCATTTCCGGGAAATGAAAGGTTTCCTTTTGCAAAATATTGGGTACTTTTGTTTCATATGCATGCACGGAGGTAATCAGGCCGTAAAGAAGAGGAATACCGTAAAAAATAGCAAAAGCGGTTATTTTATTTTTTGCGGAAACGGGTTGAAGAAAAATATTGATAAAAAATACCGGCCCGATGTTGTTGCAAAAGGAAAGTAGCCAACTGCCTTTTAATTCACTGATTTTATTTTCCTTGGTTAATTTTCCCACCAGGTAACTTCCCATGGGAAATCCGGCAAGAAATCCAATGGGAATAACATATTTTTCAAACTTTGATTTTCCTTGCAAATGATACAAAATCAAATTGGATGCAATCATGGCCGGGAATAAGGTGGGTAATAATTTGTCATACCATAGAAGGATGCTTTCCCTACATAAGAGGAGAAAGTTTTCTGTATTAAAAAAAAGTAAGAAAAATAGAAAAAGAGAAAGCAGCATCATAAAATATACACTTTTTTAAGTTAGTATTTTATATGTAAAAGTAAATGGGAATATGAATTATGCGTTTGGATAAATTTTTGGGAAATCTTGGTGTCGGTTCCAGACAGGACGTGAAAAAAATAATAAAAAACGGCAGGGTAAAAGTAAATGGAGAAATTGTTCATTTGCCGGAAAAAAAGATTTCGGAAGAAATTGATTTGATCACTCTGGACGGGCAGGAACTGGTATTTCAGAAATTCTATTATATTTTGTTAAACAAACCGTCAGGTTATGTTTGCTCGGCTCATGAAAAAGGACAAATTTCTGTGCTGTCTTTGATTAAGGAATCCTATGCGGACAAATTATTCCCGGTAGGACGATTGGATAAAGATACGGAAGGTCTTTTGCTTCTTACGAATGACGGCAAACTGTCTCATGAACTTTTATCCCCGGTGAAACATGTAGATAAAACGTATTATGTTGAAATAAAAGAATGTATTACAAGGGAAGATATTACGGCTTTTGAAGAAGGAATTGATATCGGTGATGATAAGTTGACGATGCCGGCAGTTCTTAAACCGATAGGAGATAAATCCTGTATGGTTACAATAAGGGAAGGCAGATTTCACCAGATTAAAAGGATGTTTGCAGCCCGGAATAACGAAGTATTATATCTGCGACGAACGAAAATGAAAAATCTCTGTTTGGAGGAAACATTAAAGCTTGGCGATTATCGTCCTTTGACAGAGGAGGAAATAGAAGGATTAAAAAATGACAAATAATTTTTTGCCGGTGTGCAAAGAGGATCTTGCGCAACGGGGAATAAAACAGCTGGATTTTGTTTATGTATGCGGTGATGCTTACGTTGATCACCCTTCTTTTGGCGCGGCCATTATTTGCCGAATTCTTGAATTGCACGGTTATAAAGTCGGAATAATTCCGCAACCGGATTTGAAAGACCCATTGTGTATGGAACAATTAGGGATTCCCCGTCTGGCCTATCTTGTCAGCAGCGGCAATATGGACTCCATGGTAAATCATTATTATGTTTCCAAAAAACGTAGGGAAAAGGATTCCTATTCTCCCGGCGGTGTTATGGGAAAACGCCCGGACTATGCGGTGAAAACTTACTGCAATTTTATACGTCAAAGACAAAAGGACATTCCTATTGTTATTGGCGGAATTGAAGCATCTCTTCGGCGTATGGCTCACTATGACTATTGGTCTGATTCGCTGAAACCATCCCTTCTTTTGGATTCCAAAGCGGATTTGATTTCTTACGGTATGGGAGAAAAGTGCCTGGTTGAAATTGCGGATGCATTAAACAGCGGGTTAGCCATAAAAGATATTACATTTATCAAAGGGACTGTTTTTGCCACAAAGGATGCCTCTATGGCAGAAGATGCAAGAATGCTTCCTTCCTTTGCGGAATTAAAAAAAGATAAAAATCAATATGCGAAAAGTTTTTTAATACAAAAGCAAAATAATGACCCTTTTCACGGGGAAAAGTTGGCGGAAGCTTACGAGGATGTTTTTGTGATTCAAAATCCTCCGCAGCCGCCCCTGTCTGTAACAGAGATGGATGATGTTTACCGTCTTCCTTTTCAAAATACCTACCATCCTATGTATGAAAAAGACGGTGGAATTCCTGCCATCGAAGAGGTGAAATTTTCCATCGTCAGCAATCGCGGGTGTTTTGGCAGTTGTAATTTTTGTGCGCTTGCTTTTCATCAAGGCAGAATCGTGCAGGTTCGCAGTCACGAATCCATTATTAACGAAGCTCGTCGTATGACGAAAGAAAAGGACTTTAAGGGATATATCCATGATGTGGGCGGCCCCACGGCTAATTTCCGTCATCCGGCCTGTAAGAAACAATTGTGTTACGGTGCCTGCAAGGAGCGGGAATGTCTGGTGCCTTCCCCTTGTAAGAATATGGATTCTAGCCATGTAGATTATTTAAAACTTCTTCGAAAACTTCGAGAGTTGCCTGGCATCAAAAAAGTATTTATCCGTTCCGGTATCCGTTTTGATTATTTGCTGGCAGATAAAAACAAGGAGTTTTTTAATGAACTTGTGCAGCACCATATCAGCGGTCAGTTAAAAGTGGCCCCGGAACATGTCAGTAACCGTGTTTTGGAAAAGATGGGAAAACCGGAGCATAAGGTTTATGTTGAATTTAAGAAACAGTATGAACGTATTAATAAAAAATTTGATAAAAATCAGTTTTTGGTTCCCTATTACATGAGTTCCCATCCAGGATGTGATTTGAATGATGCTGTGGAACTGGCTCTTTATATCAAGGAAACAGGGGTAATGCCCCGCCAGGTGCAGGATTACTATCCGACGCCGTCTACCTTGTCTACGGTTATGTATTATACCGAAAGAGACCCTTATACCATGGAAAAAATTTATGTTGCGAAAAATCCTCATGAAAAAGCTATGCAGCGTGCACTTATGCAGTACAAAAATCCGGCAAACAAAAAACTGGTGATAGAAGCTTTGAAAAAAGCAGGCAGAGAGGATTTGATCGGATACGGAAAAGAATGTTTAATTCGCCCCGATGAACCTTTTGTGAGAAAGAAAGAAAAAACCACCTCGAAACAAGGCTTTGGCAGTGCAAAGCCGAAAAAGAAAAAAACGATACGTAATGTAAGACCCAAGAAAAAATAGAGCGAGGAATGATATGAATATTGGAATTATTACAGGTGCTTCTTCCGGAATGGGAAAATGGTTTGCATTCTACGCACCTTTTTATTTCCCGGAGATTGATGAATTATGGATTACGGGAAGAAACGTTAAGCGTTTGGAGCAGGTGAGTCGGAAAACAAAAATCCCCACCAAAGTGATTCCGGCGGATTTGACAACTGCCGCGGGAATGGAAGTGTTGGCCTCAAATTTAAGCAAAGAAAATGTTCGGATTAATCTGTTGGTTCAAAGTGCCGGACTTGGAAAAATCGGTGCGGTAGCAGATGTTCCTGCAGAGGAACTGGAGGAAATGATTGATTTGAACTGCAAATCCCTGACAAAGGTTGCGAAACTTTGTATTCCTTTTATGGCCGAAGAATCCCACATAATCAACCTGGCTTCCGCAGCGGCTTTTGTACCGCAACCGGAATTTGCGGTTTATGCGGCTACCAAAAGTTATGTTCTAAGCTTTTCGCAAGCATTATACAAAGAACTGCGTAAGGATAAAATTTATGTTACCGCAGTTTGTCCTGGATGCGTAGATACGCCGTTTTTTGATGTGGCACAAAAATACCAGGAAATGAAATCCTATAAATCATTTTTTATGTCTAAAGATAAAGCTGTGGTTAAAACTGCACTTGTGGATGCGAAGAAGAAAAAACGTATTTCGATTCACGGAACCTATATGAAACTCTTTTACTATGTATGTAAGTATTTGCCGACAGGCCTGTTATTAAAATTCATGTGACGATTTTCGATGATTCATCCCGATTCTTTGTGTTTAGGAAAGGATAAGTTCTTAATATGAAAAAGAAAGTAAATAAGTGTGATTTTGGTTATCTGAATTACCAATGCAAAAAAGAGATTATAATGACGATTCTTTTGTTTGTTATTTCTTTGGGGATTTTGTTTTTGGGTATATGTATCAACGGAACCAAGAACAATCTTCTTACTATTGTCGCGGTACTGGGACTTTTGCCGGCTTCCAAGGAACTTATTATTACCGTTATGTTTTTAAGGGCCAAAAAGTATGCATGCAGCGAGTCACTTCATGAGGAGATTTTAGCAACCGGAGATTATGAAAAATCGAAGATAATTCGTTATGATTTGTATATGACGGCTTATCAGAAAAACTTCCCGATTTATGCCATGACCTGTAAAGCAGGAGAGTTAATCGGTTTTTCGGATGTGCCTGATTTTGATTATGAAGAGGCAACAAAACATATTATGCTTTTGCTTTCCCAAAACGGGTTTAAAAATATAACGGTTAAAATTTTTGACAAGAAAGAAAAGTTTCTGGAAAGACTGAAAGCCATGTCGCTTTCAGAAAATGAAAATACGGGGAAAGATTTAGAAATTCTGCATTTAATGGAGAATATTTCGCTATAAAAGCTATAATATAAAAATACGGGAGCAGATTATAAAGCGGAATGAAAGAACTGATTATTGATGCAAAAGACAGCGGACAACGTATGGATAAATATCTTAAAAAATATTTTTGCAATGCGGGAAGCAGTTTTTTGTATAAAATGTTACGGAAAAAGAATATTGTTTTAAACGGAAAAAAGGCATCCGGAAATGAATTGCTCAAACACGGTGACGTCATTGGTGTGTTTTTTTCGGAAGAAACATTTGCAAAATTTTCGTCTTCCAATCAGGCAGAGAATATTCAGGATTATACCAATGCCTACAGGGCGATTTCCGGCGTTGATGTTTTATATGAAGATGAGGACTTTTTGATTTTGTTTAAACCGGAAGGAATATTGACGCAAAAATCTTCGAACGAGGATATTTCTTTGAATGACTGGATTATCGGTTATTTGATTGAAACCGGACAAAAGCCGGATTTTAATGTGTTTCGCCCGGGGGCAGTAAATCGAATTGACCGTAATACCACGGGTATTGTTTTGGGTGCAAAAACTTATCGAGGCAGTCGTGTTTTTTCGGATTGCATAAAAGACCGTAGCATTCGGAAGTTTTATCTTGCTGTTGCGGAAGGAAAAACTCCCCAAAACGGTCATTTGGCTGGTTATCTTGTGAAAAATGAATCCGAAAATAAGGTACTGGTTTATGATGATTTGCAATTGGTTCCGGGGAACTTAAAATCTGCAGTTCCCATTGAAACAAGATTTCGTACATTGGATTTTCGGGAAGGATATTCTCTTGTGGAAGTGGAACTTTTAACCGGAAAATCGCATCAAATCAGGGCACATCTTGCATCCGTGGGGCATCCGCTTGCGGGAGATGTAAAATATGGCGGCAAAAAATATCCCGGCTCAAAGGGACAGGCGCTTTTGGCCTACCGAATGGAATTTCCCGAAGGAAAAGAAGAACTTGGAAATTTACAAGGGAAAGCAATTGCGGCAAAGGTTCCGAAGGGTTTTTGGTTGACAGATGACATAAAATAGACTATACTTTCGAATAGTAGCGAATTAGCACGCTACCACTTTACTACGATAAAGCAAAGGAAAGGGATTTAATTATGGCTATAAACAGAATTCATACACCGGAAGGTGTTCGTGATATATACGGTAAAGAATATTTGCAAAAAAAAGAGATTAAGAAACATTTGCATAGTACATTAAGAATGTACGGTTATCGTGATATTCAGACGCCGTTATTTGAATTTGCGGATGTTTTTGGTAACGAAGTTGGAACCACGCCGGAAAATGAATTGTATCGTTTTTTTGACAAAGAAGGAAATATGATGGCACTGCGTCCTGATTTTACGCCTTCCATTGCACGTTGCGCATCGAAATATTTTATGGAATCTTTTGTGCCGGTGCGTCTTTGTTATGAGGGAAACACTTTTTCCAATACATCGGAATTGCAGGGGAAATTAAAAGAGACCACCCAGATGGGGGCGGAGCTGATTGGGGATTCGTCTGCAATGGCAGATGCGGAAATGATTTGTATGGTCATTGATGCGCTAAATGCCTGCGGATTTAAAGAATTTCAGGTCAGCATCGGAGAAATTGACTATTTCAAAGGAATCTGTGAAGAGGCATGTCTTTCGGAAGAAACGATGATGGAACTTCGGGAATATATTTCTGCAAAAAATTATTTCGGAGCAGAAGAGATGCTGGCAAGAAAAGAGGTTCCGAAACGGTATTATGATATCTTGTTGACGGGTAATGAAATGAGTTCTCTGCAGGAGTTGCAGGAACGTAAAGAATTGGTAGATAATGCAAAGTCTCTGGCGGCGATTGAACGTTTGGAGTCGATATATAAGATTATCGAAGGCTACGGATTGGCAAAGTATGTTTCTTTTGACTTAGGCATGCTCAGTAAATTCCATTATTATACCGGTGTTCTTTTCAAGGCATACACCTACGGTGTTGGAGATGCCATTGTTAAGGGCGGTAGATATGACAATTTGCTGGGAAGCTTCGGAAAAGAATCCCCTGCAGTTGGTTTTGTTTTCCTGGTGGATGATATTTTGAATGCATATAAAGCACAGAAAATTTCTTCTTCTGTTTCTTTTGATGAAACCTGGGTTGTTTATCGGAAAGAACAGACGGAGAAAGCCTTTGAAAAAATGAAATTGTGGAGGCAGGAAGGAAAACGCGTAGTGGCGATTTTGCATGACGGCAATAAGAGCCGGGAAGCATACTGCGCAGAAGCAGAAAAAAATCAGGTAAAGGATGTTAATTTTGATTATTTTTAAACGAAATCTGTTATAATGGATATGCCTTACGGC
>SVFE01000095.1 GCA_015057055.1 Lachnospiraceae bacterium
TCCGGAACTTAAAGTCGTAAAATCCGGTTTCCGGTACGGTAATTTCCACGGAAACACCGTCCCCGTCCTCTGCAAGTCCTCTTACATAACCGTCTCCCTGATAACCGCTCCGGGAAGAATCCGTTACGGCATTGCCAAGAAGAGTTCCGCTTTCTGCTTCGTAAACGACCGCTTCATCCCAGGAATAGGTCAAAAGCGCCGGTTCTTCGTTTTTGCAACCCGTAAGGGCCAGAACCGCAAGGGCTGTGACTGCAATAATTCCTACTGTTTTTTTTCTCATTTTCTATCCTGTTTAATCATTTAAATATGCTAAGTTTTTGCGGATATAATCACATCTCTGAGCTACGCATTCCACGCTCCGCAAAGGATCTTCGGGCGTGTTAAATATGTAGTCCGTCAGTTTTTCCACGGTTGTGGTTGCCACGTGAAGTCTGGTGTCGGAGGAAGCATAGTAGATGTAAACTTCTCCGTTGTCTCTTGCAATGGCACCATTGGTAAATACCACGTTGGATACATCACCTACCCGCTC
Source organism: Lachnospiraceae bacterium (assembly GCA_015057055.1). Classification (GTDB taxonomy): domain Bacteria; phylum Bacillota; class Clostridia; order Lachnospirales; family Lachnospiraceae; genus NK4A136. The sequence continues at coordinate 530 of SVFE01000095.1, forward strand.
TTCTCCCTTCGGTCCCATAAGCATTCCGCCGGGTTCGGCTATCACTTTGGTGGGGTCCTCCAAAGAAGTGGCAAATGCATACAATACATATCGAAGTCCTGCTGCCGTATTTCTTACACCGTGTGCTACATGAAGCCAGCCCTTATCCGTTTTAATGGGGACTGCACCGGCACCGTTTTTGGCTTCCGTAATGGTGTGGTATTTTCTGGTGCTGGTGATGATTTCCTCATCAATCACCGCATTGGTAATGTCATCGCAAAGACCGAAGCCGATTCCGCCGCCGCTTCCCGTATCAATAAAGTCATCCATGGGACGGGTATAAAAAGCATATTTGCCGTTTACAAACTCGGGATGAAGCACCACATTTCTCTGCTGGGGAGAATTCAAGGTCTTCAAATTCGGAAGTCTTTCCCAGGTCTTTAAATCCTTTGTCCTTACGATGCCTGCGGCTGCCACTGCTGCCGATAAATCGTTCACGGAAGTGTCCTTGCTTTCCGAACAGAATACGCCGTAAATGTATCCGTCCTCATGCTTGGTCAGTCGCATATCATAGACATTCGTTTCTTCCGGACAGGTATCTTCCAACAAAATCGGGTAATCCCAGAAACGGAAGCCATCGATTCCGTTATCACTTTCCGCTACTGCAAAAAAGGATTTCCGGTCGTTTCCTTCCACCCGGGCCACCAAATAAAATTTCCCGTTTAATTCAATAGCACCCGAATTAAAAACAGCATTCACACCCAGGCGCTCCATGAAATACGGATTGGTCTCAGGGTTCAAATCGTATTTCCACGCAAGGGGGATATGTTTGTCTGTTAATACCGGGTACTTGTATCTGTCGTATATTCCGTTGTAGAAAGAATCCTCTTTCTCATTTTTCCGATTAATGATTGCCTCGTATTTTTCCTGTTCTTTCAAATACTGAGGATGCAATGCTTTTGCCATAGCTTTTTCCTTCCTAAAATAACTAACTCTGCCCGGAAGGGCTTTGTCTTATAACTTTATAACTCTTTATTTTAAATCTCCGTCTTATTGAAAAATCTCAGAAAGACTAAGCCGGGAGGGGGCAAAGTCTTTCTGAATTTTTATGAAAGGGATATGGGTAAACTATCTTTTTCCGATTTCTGTGTCTGCATCACACAGAACGCTGTTATTTTTGATGTAATCTACGATTTCATCCAACTTGGTGAAGGCAAGACCGACATAACTGTCTGCTGCACCGTAATAAATTGCAATTCTTCCGGTATCCTTATCCTGAAGTGTTGCACAAGGGAAACATACATTGGGAACGAATCCTCTTTCCTCGTACCATTCTTCCGGAGTCAAAAGGAAGTTGGTGCATCGATATTTCACGATGGAAGGATTATCGATGTCAAGAATTGCTCCGCCGATGGAATAAACAAATCCGTTGCAGGTTCCGCTTACACCGTGGTAGAACACAAGCCATCCTTCACTGGTTTCGATGGGGGCTGCGCCTCCGCCGATTTTCACGGATTCCCACCATTCGTTTCCGCGTCCCATTACGTGACGATGTTTGCCCCAATATACAAGGTCCGGACTTTCGGAAATAAACACATCACCGAAGGGTGTATGGCCGCTGTCGGACGGTCTTGAGAACAATACGAAATTGCCGTTAATTTTTCTGGGGAAGAGAACGGCGTTACGGTTAAAGGGAAGGAACGGATTTTCAATTCTTACGAATTTCTTGAAGTCCGTGGTTTTTGCCATTCCGATTGCTGCGCCGTAGAAATCACCGCACCAGATGATGTAATAAGTATCTTCTACCTTAACCAATCTGGGGTCGTATGCATACACCGGCATGAAAGGATTTCCCTCTTCATCTTCAAAAGGAATCTTCTCTTTATCAAATTCCCAGTGGATTGCATCTTTACTTCTTCCAAGGTATATGTAAGGGATTCCGTTGGTCTGTTCCCCGCGGAACACGCCGATGAAACCGTCTTCATAAGGCATTACCGCACTGTTAAAAATTCTTGCAACACCTTCTACCGGGTTTCTTCCGATAATCGGGTTTTCCGTATATCTCCATACAGGAGCTCCTTTTAATCCTTCCGGCTTTTCCTGCCAGGGGATGTTAGGCAACGAATCTACATTCACGAAATCCACTTTTGACATCTGTTTTTCCTCCGTCTTGGTTAATTTAAGTTATCGTTAACTCTTAATTTAATTATATATTTTACCAAAACGATGTCAATTATAAATTGCTTTATTTGTGCATTTTGTTAGATTTGTATATTTTCAATTTTGTCTTTTATGAAAAATTACTACGGTCTTTTACGGAATCTCGAATTACAATATCTCCGCCGATGACCTTTCGCCCGATACGGTAATTCTCGTCCTTTACCTTTTTAATTATGGCATCCACCGTTGTTTCGCTCATTTGCTCTAACCCTACGCGGTAGGTGGTAAGCTTGGGATCGCAGAATGTAGCAAAGATAAAATCATCAAAACCGATGATGGAAATATCCTCCGGAATCTTGTAACCCTGTTCTTTCAGCTGATTTACCAGGCGAAACGCCGTTTCATCGCAGTTGCAGACAAACGCCTCCGGCATTTCTGCGGGCATATCCATTTTTTCGAAATTGTCATTTTCATCACGATCCGGTATAATCCACTCCTGACGTAAAGGTAATTTAGCCTGTAAAATCGCTTTATAATAACCTAAATACCGGTCCATAATACTGCTGGTGGCGTAGATTTCACCCACAAAGCCGATATTGGTAAAGCCCTTGTCGATCAGGTATTTCGTCAACTGATAGGAACCGTACACGTTGTCACTGACTACGGAGTCCGCATCCAGATCCTCATCATAAAAATCCTGAAAAATAAAGGGGATTCCCGCTTCCGACAACTTCTTTATGTACTTTTTGCGG
>SVFE01000039.1 GCA_015057055.1 Lachnospiraceae bacterium
GTTTGCATAAAAAGGGGATGTGAAAGAGATGGCGATGAATGAAACGATTCAGAAGAGAAGAAAAGAACTGGGGCTTACCCAGGAACAGGTGGCGGAGTATCTTGGCGTATCGACGCCTGCAGTCAGCAAGTGGGAGAAGGGAGTTACGAGCCCGGATATTACTTTGCTCCCGCCCCTGGCCCGCCTTTTAAAAACGGATTTAAATACGTTGTTTGGCTTTGGCGAAGATTTGACGCCGGAAGAAATCGGAGAGTTTTGCAGAAAACTGGCTCAGAAAGCAGGGGAAGATATTGCCGGAGCATTTGATGAGGCGAATGCGAAATTGCATGAGTATCCTCATAACGAGCAGCTTCTTTTGAATGTGGCGCTTCTTTTGGAGTCGAAACTTTTGCAGACCCCTAAGGCGCCTACGCACTTGGACGAGATCGTGGAAGAGTGGTATCGGAGGTTGTCCGGCAGCGCAGAGAAAGAAATCAAAAACAGTGCGGATTTCATGCGGGTCAGCCGTTATCTTCGTCAGGGAAAGACGGAAGCCGCCCGGGAAATTTTGGAGGGCATGGAGGATAACAGGGAATGGAATGCGTCCTTGCCGGATAAGGTGATGCTGCAAGTATCCATGTATATGCAACAGGGAAAACCGGAGGAGGCAGCGCTGTTACTGGAAAAGGAAATCTATAATAAAGCTTCCAAAATGCAGATGCTTCTTACGAAATTGATGGAGGCCGAAGACGCAGCGGGCAGAGAAGAAGACGCGAAGGCAATTGCAGGAAAAATTGAGGCCATGGTGGATGCATTTGATTTGTGGGAGTACAACCGTTATGTACCGAAGTATTTTCTTGCAGAGCGGGAGAAAAATGCGGATGTCATGCTTCCTTTGCTGGATAAAATGTTGACGGCGCTTCAAACGCCGTGGCCCCTGGAGGACTCGGTTTTGTATCACCGCATGGCACCGGAAACCAAAGCGCCGGCGTTTTCTGACATGAAATCTTTTCTATTAAATCAATTGGAGTCAGACCCGGAGTGTGCTTATCTTCACAGGCACCCGGACTATGAGCGGATATTGGGAAAATATAAAAACGAAATAAGAGGTAAATGAAAGAGGCCTGCCTGTTACAATGCATAGTGTAGCGGGCAGGATTTTTATAATGCTTATTTTTAAAAGGAAAGCAGGAAATTACCGGGAAATAATTTCAGAAATCCGAAATCCGTGGTACAATAGCAGGTAATGTGACGATTTGAAAACATGCGGGTGGAGAGACCAATGAAAAAAGACAGAAAAGTGTGGCTGATTGGCCTGGTGGCGGCTTTGCTGCTGCTGGCATTTGCCGTTATGATGTATTGTGAATGGAGAGGCTCTTTTTCGGAGACGGTATATGCCTGCCGAAAAATGCTTTGGGCTATGCCGGTGTTTGCCGTTCTCATCGGATTGGCGCATTACAGCGAAGCAAAAGACGCCGGTGCAAAAGAATATGTGAAGCAGGTTTTTTGCGGGAAAGCAAACAGCGGCGGGCGGAAAGTATATCTGGACTATGCCAGAATTCTTGCGGCCGTGATGGTGATTCTGACCCATGCCTGTTCCATGCAGGTGGATGAAGATGCAGCGCCGTGGCGGATTAACCTCTTGCTGGTCTGCGTGGGAGTCGGACTGGTGTGCAATCCGCTGTATGTAATGCTTTCGGGGGCGCTTCTTTTGGGAAAAGAAAAAGAGGAATCTTTGGGGAAATTCTACTTTCGAAGATTTGTAAAAGTAGCTGTGCCTATGCTGGTATATTATGTGATTTTCCTTTGTTTGTCCGGAGGAATTTCTCTGATTCCGCCTCAAAACATAAAGGAAGGCGCATTGCTGATATTGGCAGGGGCATCCGGAATCGTTCCCCATTACTGGTTGATTTATACTCTGCTTTCCTTATACATAACAGCCCCCTTCCTTCGGGTGATGGTAAGAAATCTAAATGACGGTCAGATTACCGCATTGTTTTATCTGATTTTGGCTCAGGAGGTGATTGCCACCTACTGTCCGCTTCTGGGTATTCAGACCGGATTTATATGGAATTTGGCGGCGTGGGAAGGCATTTTCATTTTGGGCTATATCATAACGAACCGTCGCACAAAATTAATCGAGAGAACGGTTTTGATTTTGGGCGGCATCTCCGTAATCATTTTGTCTGCGGTAATGATTTTGGATTATACTTCCAAGGATTATGTTTGCAACAAGGCGCCCACCATGGTTTTATTTGCGGGAGCGGTACTTATCCTTTTATCGAAGCTGGAAGCAAAATATAAAATAAAAGGAAAATTCGATGTGCTGATTCAGGTGCTGGCAAAATACAGCTACGCTATTATCTTGGTGCACTGGTGCGGACTTTTTGTAGTGACCTGGGGCAAAATCGGACTGCAGCCGCTTCGGTTTGGCTGCATCGGCGGAATCGCGTTGACGGTACTGGTCGCCTTCCTGGTTTGTTTTGTTCTTGGATTTTTGGCGGACAATACCATTGTTTTGGTGGTGCAAAAAGGTATGGAAGCGATTGGTAAGATTTCCTCCGGAATCAAAAAGAGTATAGGAAAGAAGGAGAACTGATGGAAATTCCGAAAAACGGTACACAGATTTTATGCAGAGATGAACAATTTGATAACGGGGACTGGCCTCTTGTCAAAGCACTTCTAAAGGCCTTGCTTTATCTCCTGCTTCCGTTGGTGCTTTTAATTGCAGGAGAAGTGTGGCTTTCCAAAAGTGTCGGCGGTAATATTACGCCGGGTACCTGGCAGGCATGGGCGAGTTTTCTGATTCTGGCCATTGGTTGTACGGCCTCCATCGGCTCATTGGTTCTTTGGGCAAGATACAATGCAGTTGGAAATAAGTTTTTCTATTTTATCCTGCATGAAGAGGAAGGCTTGTCAGTAGCCGGCTTGGATAACGGAAAACTTCGCGGATACGTAGACAGTCAGGCGTCCACGTTAGAAAAATCAAAATCTGCGTCCTCACCGCTTTATTTTCTGTTGTATCTTTTGTGCAGCAAAAATCGTAGGGTGGCCCGGAGACTGGCAAGGATGCAGGCTTCTTTTCAGATAAATCAAAAGCATCATTTTATCGAAAAACTTTTGATGAGTCCGAATTACGTTCATTACAGTGATAAGATTATTTCCGTCAGCAAAATCAAATATTTTTCCAAAGGATGCGAAGTGTTTTATACGGTTCTTGTCGAAGGCGTTCAGGAGGAACGGCGGCAGTATATTTACCGGGAGACGACAAACTACGATAAATTACTCGCCAAGTTAAAAGAACTTTGTAAGGAAAAGCGGGTCGGCCGGGAACTTACAGAGGAGCAGGTTAAGAGAGTACGGAGAAATATTTATCGCAGGTTGGCAATTTTGGTGGTTTTGGCTGTGGTGGTTGTGCTGGGAGTTTTTGCCGGTTTGCACCGTTATTATGAATCCTCTGCCAAGGCAGAACTGCTTGAGCAGACCGGTGCTGTGGTACTTAGCTATGGCCAGAGCGTTCTGGCATCCCGCGGGCGAAGGCGGGCATACCGGGGAGGAATATTTGTTGTGATGATAATGGGGGCTGCATTTATCAAGCTTCTTTCCGATGCCATCCGGGTGCAGATGTACACCTGCGTTCCGGCAGAGGTTTTAAAATATCATGAGAAGTCCGGTTCTTTTTACAAAAAACTCACAAGTGACTACCGCTATTATGCCACTGTCCGCTATAACAATATGACAGTGACGGTAGGTCTTTCCAAGGAAATGTGGGAGAAACGGGAAGAGGTCAGACCGCTTCTGGTGTTAAAGAAAGGCACCCCCTATTGTTTGATTTATTAAGGGAATAGGGGCGGTTGTCAAAAAATAAAAACATTTAAGAAAGTCATTAGGAGGAAAAAAGAAATGGCAGCAGTTGTGTTTGTGGGAATTGTTGTAATTGTACTTGGAATTATGGGGCTGGTAAACGGTAAGAAAAAGCACCCCGGAGAAAAAATAGCGGCAAGAGTAAGGTCCTGCGAAGCAGCTCAAGCAGAGCTTATGGGGCAGACCGTTTTTTGCTACAATGTGACATTGGAGATTTTTACGCCTAGTGAAACCGTGATTCAGACCATTCAGGATAGAGAACCTTATGAAGAAGGACAGTACATCGACGTCTATTATGATGCGCAAAAAAATGCAATTACGCCGGAGCGATATATAAAGGATTCCAATCCCAAGGGAGGCTGGATGATTATCGGTTTTGGTGTGCTCCTCATTGGCCTTGGAGTATCTTTGGATTTGATGAAAAAATCCGAAGAATTTGCGGAGATAATGAAAGTAGTTCTCCTGTATGGGTCGGCCATTCTTTTTACAGCTATCGGTGCGGGATTGTTTCTTGCAAAGCATAAGAAACTGAAAAATCAATTGGAAAACAGCAGCAAAATAGAGGGTACTCTTGTAGATTACAAAGAAGAATATAATTCGGACAATCATTCAACCTATTATCGTCCCATCTATTCTTATTTTCTCAATGATTTGGAACGAAGATTGGAGGGCGGCATGGCAAGCTCCGGTTCCAAGTATCGCGAAATCGGGCGCAAGGTAACCATTGTGGTAAATAATACCACCAAAGAGGTGTACTGTCTGGAAGATGCCAAGGAACAGAAAAACTTTGCACTAATCTTTTTCGTAGTAGGGCTTTTGATGCTGGCTTTTGCAATTTGCCGGAGTTTAGGATTGGTTTAGCCTGAGAAAATTTCAGTCGGAAAAGGGATATGTATGACAGATATACTGATTGTGGAAGATAATAAAGAAATCGCCTCCCTGCTGGCGGACTTTTTAAGAAAAGAAAATTATGTGGTAAGTGTTGCCGATTCCGGAGAAAAGGCTTGGAATTTGTATGAGCGGTACGGGGCAAAACTAATCATTCTCGACATTATGCTGCCGGGGATGGACGGCTATGCGCTTTGTTCCAAAATCCGGGAGAGCTCCAACACGCACATTTTGATTGCCAGTGCCAAAACGGAAAAAGGCGATAAGCTTAAAGGCTTAAACTTAGGGGCGGATGATTACATTGAAAAGCCCTATGACATTGATATTCTGCTTGCAAAAATCAAAGGGATATTCAAGCGAAAATACGCCTTAGAGGAGATGACAGAGGGAAATCTCAAGTTAAATATGGTGAATCATACCCTCTTTGTAAACGACCGGGAAGTGGATGTCACCATAAAGGAATTTGAACTTTTGAAGTTACTGATGGAGAACAAAAATGTGACAATGAAGAAGGATTACCTCTTTAACTCGGTCTGGGGGAGCGACAGCGAATCGGAGCTGCAGACCTTGACGGTACATATTAAGTGGCTGCGTGAGAAAATAGAGGAGGACCCCAAGAAGCCAAAGCACATTATTACGGAGTGGGGAGTAGGATATCGGTTTGAGTAAATGGAAATGGTTTGCAATTTTTATTATAATCACAGAATTCGCGTTGGTGATTCTTTGTAACGTTATCTATATCCGTGAAAACAGCGGCAGCGGAGACCGGATGTATCGGGTAGAAGCTCATCGTATCGTAACCGGGGCCACGGAGGAAGCGTGGTCTCATGAGATGATTATGCAAACAGATTTGTCGGAATACGAAACTATAATGGGAATCAGCGAGTATGTACCGGAAGAGAGTTGCAGAAATGACTATCTGGTTGAGGAGATAAACGGGAGACTGTATCGGATAGAATATCGGACATCCGGGAACGAAGGAACGCTTCTTTTTATCAACGGTGTGTTGCTTATGATGATGCTATTGACGGTGGCAGTTTTTTGGTATGTGCATCAGAAAGTGCTGCGGCCGTTTCATGCCATGACGCATCTGTCCTACGAATTGGCCAAGGGAAATTTGGCCGTGCCGGTGAAGGAAGAGAAAAGCAAACTGTTCGGACGTTTTCTTTGGGGCATGGACATGCTCCGGGAAAAATTGGAAGACAATAAGGAAAAAGAACTGGAGTACCAAAAAGAACGAAAGACCTTGATTTTATCTTTGTCTCACGACATAAAGACGCCCTTGTCGTCGATTGAACTCTATTCAAAAGCATTGGCGGAAGATTTGTATGATACCGAAGAAAAGCGTAAGGAGGCCCTTGTGGGAATCGCCCGCAATGTAAAAGAAATCAAAGGCTATGTGGATGAAATTGTTACCGCATCCAGAGAAGATTTTCTAAATTTGGAAGTGGAAAGCGGAGAGTTTTATCTGTCGGAAGTAATGGAAGCAACCAAGGCCTATTATAAAGAAAAGTTGTCCGTGATACATACCGAATTTGAGGTGGAAGAGGCAGAGGAATGTCTGGTTAAAGGTGATAAAAACCGTCTGATGGAAGTGCTTCAAAACATTATGGAGAATGCCATCAAATACGGTGACGGAAGGAGCATTTGCATTTCCTTTGGTGAAGAAGAGGATTGCAAACTGATTCACGTAAAAAATTCCGGTTGTAATCTGAAAGAGGAAGAGATGCCGAATCTTTTTGATTCTTTCTACAGGGGAAGTAACAGTCATGGGGTTAAGGGAAACGGCCTGGGGCTCTACATTTGCAAAAACCTGATGCGCAAAATGGACGGAGAGGTTTATGCGGAGTGCGGGAAAGAGAGTTTTACGGTGACCGTGGTGGTAAGGAAGGCGTGAATCGGAAAATGTACAGAGCATTTCCTTCTCTTTTATAAATAGCAATACAAGAAACGAGCCGGTTATTCTTTTGGTGAATGGCCGGCTTAATTTTCATAATACTTCAGAGCCACATTCGCAAAATCGCCTCTGCGAGGCTTTTCTTTTGCGAATGTAGGGCTTCTCGCCCTATGGATTTATGAAAAGCGTCCATTTAATGATTATTTAATAATTTCTCTTGTAGGATGAGTTCAGAGCAAGAGAAAGGAGCAGAAAAATGATATTTCGCATTTTAAAAAACGATTTAAAAAGAAAAAAGACAATGAACATAATTCTTTTTTTGTTCATTGTTTTGGCAACCATGTTTGTGGCCAGCGGAATCAATAATGTGATTACCGTAATGAACGGTACGGATTACTATCTGGATAAGGCCGGAGTGGGGGACTACGTTATCATAACCATGGGCGAAGGCGCAGTTGGTGCGTTGGATGAAATGCTGATGACGCAGGAGGCAATAGAGGATTATCGGCTGGAGACTGTGGTATTTGGTACGCAAAATGATATTACCACCCGGGACGGTGAAGTGACGGAGTCCAAAAACACCACCATTTATCAGTCTCTGGAAGATTCTGCGATTACTTTTTTTAATACAGACAATGAACCGATTACGGACATTGCGCCGGGACACATCTATGTGGCAGGCAGTTTTATGGAAAATAACGGATTTGAAGCAGGGGACATAATCTGCTTTGAGCACAGTGGTGTGGAAATGGAATTTATTTTGGACGGAACGGCCAAAGACGCACTTCTTGGGTCTGATTTTATGGGAAACACCAGATTTGTCATGAGCCGGGAGGACATGGAAAAACTTCTGGAAAATGAAGAAATCTATGAACATTACCGGGGCGAAGTCTGCTATATCGACACGGATAATGTGCAGGCAATGAAGGCGGCAATGACAGAGGTCTCTAATATCGCTTTTGACGCTTCCAGATCGATTATCAAAACAGCGTATATTATGGATATGATTATTGCTTTTATTGTACTTATATTGAGCGTCTGTTTGATGATTGTATCCTTTGTTGTATTGAAATTTTCCATTACATTTACGATTACGGAAGAGTACCGGGAGATTGGCGTAATGAAGGCAATCGGATTATCCAACGGCAAAATCAGAAGTTTATATATTGTGAAATATCTTATGCTCGCCATTTTAGGAGCAATTTGCGGTTTCTTTGCAAGCATTCCTTTTGGAGACCTTTTATTGGATTCCGTGAACAAAAAGATGATGCTTGGAAATGATAATGCAATCCTTGCGAACGCGCTGGGTGCAGTTTTGGTAGTGTGTATCATTGTTTTCTTTGCTTACCTTTGCACCGGCAAGGTAAAAAAATCCACTCCGGTGGATGCCATCCGAAACGGACAGACCGGAGAACGCTATCACACGAAAACGGTTTTACGAATTCAGAAATTTCCGGCAGGAAATGCTGCTTTTATGGCATGGAATGATATTTTGTGCAGTCCGAAACGATATCTGACCATTATGATTTCCTTTAGTCTTTGTACCCTGTTTGTGTTAATGCTGGTAAACACGACGGCAACCATGAAAAGTCCCAATCTCCTCAGTACATTGGTAACGGAGAGTCATCTGTATGTAGATGATGCGGGAGCGATTATGAGTGGTATGGTAGGTACCAAGGAAGATATGATACAGACGATGGAAGAAATGGCAAATGAACTGACGGAAGAAGGAATGCCGGCGGAAATTTGCATGGAGGTTCAATACAAATATCCGATGACATTTAACGGAAATGATTATGTATTTACCTGTCAGCAAGGACTTAACACCAATTACGATGAGTATGTGTATTTGGAAGGTGTAGCACCGGAAAGCAAATATGAAATTGCAATCACGCCCCAGATATCGGAACTGACCGGGGCCCAAATCGGTGATATTATCACCGTGCATTATGGAGAAGAGGACATTGATTGCGTGGTTACGGCTTATTATCAGACTTTAAATCAGTTAGGTGAAATTATCCGTCTCTACGAAGATGCCCCTACGGATTTTGCGCATGTTTCTTCTTGTATGGCATGGCAGATTGACTTTTTGGATCAGCCTTCGGAGGAAGAAGTGGAGCTTCGTAAAGCAAGAGTGCTGGAATTACTGGATTGTGATGATGTGATGAACGCTACGGAGTATTGCATTGATTGTACTGCGGTGGCGGATACGATGGAGAGTGTGCAGTTTTTGCTCCTGGGAATTACCCTGGTGGTAGTCATTCTGGTAACCATTTTGATGGAAAGAAGCTTTATTGCGGAAGAAAAGAGTCAGATTGCTATTTTGAAGGCCATCGGTTTTAAGGATAGTGCGGTTTTGAAGTGGCAGGTATGCCGGTTTGGCTTGGTGGGATTGATTGCAGTAATCGTTGCGGCAGTTTTATCCATTCCTATGACGGAGCTTTGTATTACGCCGATTTTCGGTATTATGGGAGCGGTTGACGTGGAATATAACATTGACCCCTTGCAGATTTTCCTGTTGTATCCCGGATGCGTACTTTTGATGACGGTTATCGTGACCTGGTTTACCGCATTATATACAAAGAAAATAACAAGTAAAGACACAACAAATATTGAATAATTTTTATTTGGAGGATAATAAAATGGCAGTTTTGGAAGTAAAAGATTTGTGCAAAACTTATGTGATAAATAAAAGACAAAATAACGTGCTAAAGAACGTAAACTTTACCGTGGAGGACGGCGAAATGGTAGCTGTTATGGGACCGTCCGGTTCCGGTAAATCCACTCTTTTGTACGCGGTTTCCGGAATGGATGAAGCCACGGCCGGCAGCGTTTTGTTTGACGGAAAGGATATTACAAAGATCAAAGGAAAAGAGCTTGCGGCACTTCGTTTGGATGAGATGGGATTTATTTTCCAGCAAATGTATATGATGAAAAATCTGACCATTCTTGACAATATCGTTTTGCCTGCCATGGAAAGCAAAAAGACGAAAGAGAGCAAAAGCGAGAAGATTGCGCGGGGCGAAGAACTGATGCGCAAACTCGGCATTATCGAAGTGGCGGACAATGACATTAACGAAGTTTCCGGCGGTCAGTTGCAGAGAGCATGTATCTGCAGAAGTATGATTAACAAGCCCAGGGTTTTGTTCGCAGACGAACCCACCGGTGCATTGAACCGAACCTCCTCCAACGAGGTTATGGAGGAACTCGTAAAATTAAACGAAGAGGGCACCACGATTATGATGGTTACCCATGATGCCAAGGTTGCGGCAAAATGCTCCAGAGTTTTGTACATCGTGGACGGAAACATCAAAGGCGAATACGTTGCACCCCGGGAAGGAGAACTGCAGGAGAAGGACCGGGAGAGAAGGTTAAACAACTGGTTGATGGATTTGGGCTGGTAAAAAGTTTGTTCCCTTTTCTCTTCGCATGTTATACTATGAATGTAGAATTGTGTAATGAACGGTTGCGGAGAGAAAGAGGGGACAAAAGATGGAGAATATTAAATTTAAAAGCAGTATACTTCCGGTGGTACTGGGAATATTGATGCTTGTGATTGCGGCGATTTTTGAACTTACGGCTGTGCTGGGATTTGCAGAAGACGGCGAAGACGGAGTGATTGCGACGATAGCGATTAGCGTGTTTTTCGTTCTCCCGATGGTACTTGTGTCAATTTTGAGTTTTTGGAGTTATGCAGAAACCGGGAAACACTTGCGACGTAAGTTGAAAGAATACGGTGAAGCAAAAATTATCAGTCATATCAAAACGCACACTGCATATACTTATAAAGGGATAACCGGAGCAAAAACCTATTTTACCGACAAACTCATTGTTGATCCCAAAAATGTGATACTGGATTACAAGGAAATCAGTTATATGTACAAGAGTGTTTCTTCGGCAAGAACCGGAAGAATACAGAGCCTGGCCGTGGAACTTTGGGACGGTTCGAGTTGGTCGGTTTGCAGCGGAATGACGAATGTGCAGCTTGGAGAAGTGATGCAGCTGTGTTATAAATACAATCCTCATATCCTTTGCGGTTATACAAAGGAAAATATGGCGGCGCAAAAGCAGCGGGTGGCGGAGTTTAAGAGAGGAAATAAAATAATTCCCCGTCCGGACCTGGAGGAAGAAAAGGCCTATGCCGCGCAGGCTTCCAATCCGGCGTATACGGAGGAGAAAAAACTGCAGGTGCCTTATGAGTGGACACCTCAGGGGGAGAAGGAAGCACGCGCAAAGGGAAAGAAAACCATGGGCATTATTCTGATGATTACGGGCGTGTTTTTCTTTGTTTTGATGACGGCAGTGACCTTTTATTTCGCATACGAATATCACATGCCTTCCAATGAAATTCCTATTTTGATAGCATTCATTGCGGGATTTATGGTGGCATTCGGCGGTCTTTTTCTGGTGGGTTTTCTCTTGTTCCGGGAAGGAAAAAAGAAATGAAAACAGTTGACAAATAAAAACCGAAGCGTATAATAAAGGAAATTGATATTGAAACCGTTGAAGCGGAGATAACGGCAATGATGCCTTTACAGAGAGTCCGGGTGGCTGAGAACCGGATAAGAAACAAGTTGTCAAATGGACCGCGGAGGGCGCAGTCAAAGGTGCAGGTCGGGATTTTCCGGAGCACTGAGTATTCTGCGACGTTGCAGGCAGACGTTATTTGCCGGGGATATGAAGGTATCCTGCTAAGTGCATGGGATTGACCCATGAATTCAAGGTGGCACCGCGGATTTGGCGACACGGAAGTTGTTTCTGATTCGTCCTTGATGGAAATGAATATTTCTGTCGGGGGCGTTTTTTATTTCTAACCCTGACCGGAAATAGAGTACAGTTTTCCCGGGAAAAGCAACATTTGCAGGAGGTAGAATATGAAACTTACAAAGCGATGGTGGCGCCTGTGCGTCGGAGAAATTTAAATTATTCATAAAACATTTTACAAAACACGGACAAAATTGATATGATATACGAAGGTTTATATCAGTAGCAGAATAAAGATTAAAAAAAGGATTTTTTATTAGGAGGATTATAAATATGAAACTGAACAATGTAGATTTTGATACTTATTTTAAAAACTATCCCAACAAAGAAGGATATTTCGGAAAGTACGGCGGCGTATATGTATCCGATGAGTTAAAAGAAGCGATGGCGGAGATTACCCAGTCTTACAATACCATTTGTAAGTCAGCCAAATTCATTAGTGAGCTTCGTCGTATCCGAAAAGAATTCCAGGGACGTCCCACCCCGATTTCCCATTTGGAGAGATTGTCCGAAAGCATCGGAAACGGTGTGCAGCTTTACGTAAAGCGTGAGGACCTGAACCATACCGGAGCCCACAAATTAAATCATTGTATGGGTGAAGCTCTTCTTGCAAAATATATGGGCAAGAAGAAGGTAATTGCAGAAACCGGTGCCGGTCAGCACGGCGTGGCCATGGCGACTGCAGCAGCGTATTTCGGATTGGAATGCGATATTTATATGGGTGCGGTAGATATTAAAAAACAGGCTCCCAACGTAGCGCGTATGAAGATTCTCGGTGCCAATGTAGTAGAGGTTACGGAAGGCTTGGCAACTTTGAAGGAAGCAGTGGACGCAGCATTTGCAGCGTACTGCAGAGAATATAAAGATGCAATTTACTGCATCGGTTCCGTTGTAGGTCCCCACCCCTTCCCCATGATGGTGCGTGATTTCCAGAGCGTGGTAGGTATCGAAGCAAGAGAACAGTTTTTGGAAATGACCGGTGAATTGCCGGATGCAGTGGTTGCCTGCGTAGGCGGAGGCTCCAATTCTATGGGTATGTTCTCCGGATTCTTGAATGACCCGGTAGACATCTACGGTGTGGAACCTCTCGGAAGAGGCGAAAAACTCGGTGACCATGCGGCCAGCATGAAGTATGGTACGGAAGGTGTTATGCACGGATTCAACAGCATTATGCTCAAAGATGAAAACGGCGATCCCGCGCCGGTATACTCGGTAGCCAGCGGTTTGGATTATCCTTCCAGCGGTCCGGAGCATGCATTCCTTCACGACATCGGAAGAGTAAAATACGAAACGGCTACGGATGACGAAACCATTGACGCATTTTTCAAACTTTCCCGTATGGAAGGTATCATCCCTGCAATTGAAAGCTCCCACGCAGTTGCATATGCCATGAAACTGGCAAAACAGATGGATAACGGTTCCATCCTCATTTGCCTCTCCGGAAGAGGAGATAAGGATATGGATTACATTATTGAAAATTACGGAATCCAATAAGAATATAAAAATGATGACCGGTCACCACTTCGGTGGCCGGTTTTTTTGTGGCAAAATGACGGATTATGACTGAATACAGGTCAAAATATGAAAAAATATGACCGATTGTGCATTTTTTACAAAGAGAAAAATGAATTATTGTGAATTAGTTTGATTGAATTTGAATGATTTGTATATTATAATGCGAATATAAGATACAGAGAGGGTCATAGACCACCAAAAAACGTGACATAAACGGGAGGGTTCACAAATGAAAAAATTTGATTTCACAATTCAGGATGAAATGGGTATTCACGCTCGTCCGGCAGGAATGCTTACCAAAGAGGCAAAAAATTACCAGAGTACAATTACTATGGAAAAAGACGGAAAGAGTGTAAATGTTCTTAAACTGATGGCGGTAATGGCAATGGGAATTAAATGCGGTGAAACCGTCACCGTAACGGTTGAAGGTGAAGATGAAGAAGTGGCAGCAGCAGCGATGGAAGAATTTTTTAAAGCAAACTTCTAACAGAAAACGGGGGTAAGCAAATGATTACGATTCAGGGAAAGGGAGTATCCACCGGTGTTGAAGTAGGTCCGTTGTATTTCTATCGTCGTCAGAAGACGGAAATAAAAACCTACACGGTGGAAGATGTTGAAGCAGAGTGGCTCCGGTTTAAAGGTGCGCAGGCAATCGCAATCCAGCAGCTGGAGAAACTGGCCGAGAAGACCCGCGCAGAAGTGGGCGAAGAAGAAGCTTTATTATTTGAAACACATCAGATGATGGCAGAAGACTTGGACTACGAAGAATCAATCGAGTTCATTATCAAAGAAGAAAAGATGAATGCGGAAGAGGCGGTTTCCCGTACCTCAGTGATATTTGCGGAAATGTTTGCTTCAATGGATGACAGTTATATGAAAGAAAGAGCTGCGGATGTGAAAGATGTCAGCCAACGGATTTTGAGCATACTGTGCGGTGTGGTACAGGGCGGCATTGATTCGGATGTGCCGGTTGTGGTAGCTGCAGATGATTTGGCTCCTTCCGAAACCATTCAGCTGGATAAATCCAAAATCTTAGGTTTTATCACGGCGTACGGATCCGGCTCCAGTCATACGGCGATTTTGGCAAGGACGATGGGGATTCCCGCCATTGTAGGACTGGGAGACTCCCTGAAGGAAGAGTATGAAGGACGGGAAGTGATTGTAGACGGAGGAAACGGTGCCGTTTATGTTGACCCGGATGAAGATACTTCGGTCCACATGATGAAAAAGCGTGAAGAGCAGATAAAACAGAGGAAACTGCTGGAGGAACTGAAGGGAAAAACCAGTGAGACCAAAGACGGACACGCAGTCAAAGTGTATTGTAACATCGGCTCTCCCGAGGACGTGCACGCAGTACAGGTGAATGACGGAGAAGGAATCGGTTTATTCCGAAGCGAGTTCCTCTATCTCAACAGCAGTACTTATCCCACCGAAGAGGAGCAATTTGAAGCGTATAAGAAAGTACTGTCTGACATGAACGGACAGAGGGCGATTATAAGGACATGCGACATCGGAGCAGATAAGCAGATAGATTATTTTGAACTTCCGAAAGAAGAAAATCCGGCCATGGGGCTGCGGGCACTTCGAATCAGTCTGACCCGTATGGATTTCTTTAAAACCCAGTTGCGCGCATTGTTCCGTGCATCGGCTTACGGCAAATTGGGAATTATGTTTCCCATGGTTACCAGCGTATGGGAAGTGCGGGATGCGAAGCGGCTATGTGAGACCGTAAAAAAAGAACTGGAGGCAGAAGGAATTCCCTACAGTGAAAATGTTCAAATCGGTATCATGATTGAGACACCTGCGGCAGCGGTTATGAGTGACCGTCTGGCAAAGGAAGTAGATTTCTTCAGCTGCGGTACCAACGATTTGACCCAGTACACACTGGCCTGTGACAGACAAAATAATGATTTGGGAAGGTTTTACAACCCTCATCATCCGGCAGTGCTCCGATTGTTAAAAATGGTATGTGACAATGCCCATGCAAACGGAATCTGGGTAGGTATATGCGGAGAACTGGCAGCGGATTTGGAACTGACGGAAACATTTCTGGCGATTGGGGTGGATGAGTTATCGGTTTCCCCTCGCGCGGTATTGCCGCTGCGTAGTCAGATTCGCTCCCTCACCATGGAAAACAAAGAAAAAATAGTAGAATCTCTTTTGAATGATTTTGCACCATACATCTAGGGCAGAGCCGGGGAGGAAATAGACGTGATATATACAGTTACATTTAATCCTTCATTGGATTATATCGTATCGGTAAGTGACTTTGCATTGGGAAAAACCAACAGGACGACGAAAGAACAGATGCTGGCAGGCGGGAAAGGAATCAATGTTTCTACCGTGCTTCACAATCTGGGAATCGATAATACCGCATTGGGATTTATTGCAGGTTTTACCGGACAGGAAATTAAACGTAAAGTACAAGAGAGCGGTTTGAAAAGTGAATTTATGGAGCTGGAAAATGGTTTTTCCAGAATCAACGTAAAGATGAAGGATTTTGACGGTACGGAGATTAACGGAATGGGTCCGTTAATTGATGAAGAAGCCGTAGAGCGGATGAAGGAGAGGCTGCGAAAACTGGAAGCCGGTGATATGGTGGTTTTAGCAGGCAGTATTCCGGGGACAATGAGCGCTTCCGTCTATCGTGAAATTATGTGTGAACTCAGCGAAAAAGGAATTGCGTTTGTTGTGGATGCGACACAGGATTTGCTGCTGAATGTGCTGGAGTTTCATCCGTTTCTTATCAAACCCAATAATCATGAATTGGGTGAGATTTTCGGAGTAGAACTTACGGAG
The DNA here is from genome assembly GCA_015057055.1 of Lachnospiraceae bacterium. GTDB lineage: Bacteria > Bacillota > Clostridia > Lachnospirales > Lachnospiraceae > NK4A136. The sequence goes on from SVFE01000039.1 coordinate 15,707, forward strand.
CGGGAACAGGTTATTCCTTACGCAAAAAAATTGCAGGAAAAAGGTGCGAGGAATGTACTTGTATCCATGGCCGGACAAGGAGCTGTTTTGCTGGATGAAAACGGCGTAACTTATCAATTGCCTGCGCCCAAAGGACAACTGGTAAATGCAGTTGGTGCCGGGGACTCCATGGTGGCAGGATTTATCGCAGGATATACAGAAACAAAGGATTACGGACATGCCTTTAAAATGGGCGTCTCCGCGGGAAGCGCAAGTGCATTTTCCGAATTGTTGGCAACCAGGGAAGAGATACAAAGAGTGTATGATTCAATCAAAGAATAGGAGGTTATGTATGAGAATTACGGATTTGTTGGACAAGAGAAGTATTTGTCTGGACGGTACACCTGCAACAAAAGAAGAAGCTCTGAACAAGATGGTAGAACTGATGGTACAGAGCGGGAAAATCAAAGATGAAGCAGCTTATAAGGCGGCAGTTTTCGCCAGAGAAGAAGAAGGTACTACCGGTGTTGGTGACGGAATTGCGATTCCCCACGGCAAGGGAGATTGTGTAAATGCTCCCGGACTTGCGGCGATGGTAGTTCAGAACGGGGTTGATTTCGAAGCGCTGGATGATGAACCGGTTAATTTATTATTCCTTATCGCGGCGCCGAATACAAAGGATAATGTTCATTTGGATGTGCTCAGTAAACTTTCTGCAATGTTAATGGATGAAACCTTTGTGGCAGAATTGAAGAGTGCAAAAACCGTAGATGAATTTTTGGCGGTTATTGATAAAGCGGATCAGGAAAAAGCAGACCAGAGCGAGAATGCGCAGAGCGCGGTGCCGGTAAATGCATGTAAAATTCTTGCAGTTACCGGTTGTCCCACAGGAATTGCGCATACTTACATGGCTGCAGAAAGCTTGGAAAAAGCAGCGAAGGCAGCGGGTTGTTCTATAAAAGTGGAGACCAGAGGTTCCGGCGGAGCCAAAAACGTTCTTACGGAAGAAGAGATTGCAGCAGCTGATTTTATCATCATTGCGGCAGATACGCAGGTGCCGATGGATCGTTTCCACGGAAAGAAGTTGATTGAGTGTCAGGTATCTGACGGAATCAGCAAAGCCGGTGACCTTGTGGCACGGGCGATCAAAGGTGACGGCGCGGTCTATAAAGCAGGAAATCCTTCTGCAGTGAAAAAAGAAAAAAGCTCCGGCGGATTCGGACATAAGATTTATACACACCTTATGAATGGTGTTTCCCATATGCTTCCCTTCGTAGTCGGCGGCGGTATTTTGATTGCTTTGGCATTCTTGATTGACGGTTTGTGCGTAGACATGAATGCATTGGCAGAAGATATGAGAGGCAATTTCGGTTCCATTACCCCGGCGGCAGCAACGCTGAAATCCATCGGTGGTGTTGCATTCGGATTTATGCTTCCGATTTTGGCAGGATATATTGCAATGAGTATTGCAGACCGTCCGGGACTTGCAGTCGGTTTTGTGGGTGGTATGATTGCAGCCAGCGGTAAATCCGGATTCCTTGGTGCATTGGTAGCAGGTTTCCTTGCAGGAATTATCGTAAATCTTCTTAAGAAGGTTTGTAGTAAACTCCCTGCAGCAATTGAGAAAATTGCACCGGTATTGTTGTATCCGCTGTTTGGTGTTTTATTCATCGGTCTGATTATGACATTTTTGGTTGAGCCTCCGGTAGGAGCTCTTAACACAGCATTGAACAATGCCCTTACCAATATGGGAAGCTCCAGCAAGATTCTGCTTGGTATCGTAGTGGCAGGTATGATGTCCATCGATATGGGTGGTCCCTTCAACAAGGCAGCTTACGTATTCGGAACCGCTTCCATAGCCGCAGGAAACTATGACATTATGGCAGCAGTTATGATTGGCGGTATGGTTCCTCCTTGTGCAATCGCATTGGCAACACTTTTATTCAAGAATAAGTTTACAAAAGAAGAGAGAGAATCCGGTCCGGTTAACTTTATCATGGGTCTTGGTTTTATCACCGAAGGTGCAATCCCTTACGCAGCAGCAGATCCTACCAGAGTAATTCCTTCCTGCGTAGCAGGTGCGGCAACAGCAGGTGCACTTTCCATGGCATTCGGATGTACGCTCATGGCTCCTCACGGCGGAATCTTCGTATTCCCGGTTGTAGGCAATGCATTGATGTATCTGGTAGCTTTGCTTGCAGGTACGATTGTAGCGGCAGTTCTTCTCGGTTTATTAAAAAAGAAAGTAGAAGAGTAAAATAGTTGTATTGAAATAGTGAGTTAAAACAGAAAAGGTACCGGCGAAAAATTCGTCGGTATCTTTTTTTCGGAGAAAACAAATATTGTGGAAGTTGCCGGTTCATTGTAAAATAGAATTGTTGAAAGGACGGGAAAAAAGTATGTTAACAGAGAAACGACAGGAAGAAATTTTAGCACTGGTGAATGAGCAGGGAAGCATTACCGTGCAGGAATTGAAAGAAATCTTTGATGCTTCGGAATCCACAATTCGCAGGGATTTGAATACGCTTCATGATATGGGAAGACTGGTAAAGGTTTTTGGCGGGGCTGTCAAACTGGAGTCCAAAATTCAGGTTACGGAAGAACGGGTGGAAAAAAAGAAGGAGCAAAACCGGGAAGAGAAACAAAAAATCGGACAATATGCGGCATCGCTGGTGGAAGCGGAGGATTTTGTGTATTTGGACGCCGGTACGACAACGGGAGCCATGATTCCGTTTCTTTCCGAATCAAAAGCCACCTATGTAACCAACGCTGTGTCCCATGCGCTTATGCTGGCAGAGAAAGGCTTTCGCGTTATTTTAATCGGCGGGGAGATGAAGGCTGTAACAGAAGCGGTTGTAGGATTTGAAGCCTGCAGAAATTTGGAAAAATATCATTTTACCAAAGGCTTTTTCGGAACCAACGGAGTGGATAAAAAAGCCGGATATACTACCCCGGACATTGCGGAAGCATCGGTGAAGGAATGTGCCATGAAGCATTCGGAAGTGTCTTATATTCTTTGTGACGGAAAGAAGTTTCAGCAGATTTGCCCGGTTCGTTTTGGTGCGTACAATGAAGGGATTATCATAACAGATGCCATTTTGGAGGATTCCTACAAAAACGAACGGAACATTATCGTTGTGTAAATACGAATCGTAGTAAAGCCGGTTAATGGGATGAAGACAAAAAGGAAAAAGTTAGGACAGATATATACAGGGAAAGAGATTGCGGAGTTTATGACTCAGCTCACGATTTTGCAAGATACGGCCGATGGAGAGAAAAAACGTTTTTTGGATCCGGCTGTGGGACTTGGTGCATTCGCCAATCTGGCCGGGAAGAAT
>SVFE01000096.1 GCA_015057055.1 Lachnospiraceae bacterium
GGTGTCGGAGCCTTCTTTTTCTTTAATTCCGGCAAATTTCTTCCACCCAAAGAAAGAGTAATGTTGGCCATTTCCCAAACCTTAGGGGAAAACAATCTGGTGGCCGTATTGTCCGGAAACGAAGATAAAGCCGGGGCAAACTCCGTTATGACGCTGTACGAAGGTGTTTCCACCCTCTCTTCTCTGGATGAATTTTTTGCAGAAGATGCCTGCGTTCGCACCGAACTGGATATTACCCTGGAGGAATTATCCATACCGGACAATACTGAGGCTGCAATGTTAAACGGGGCCGGCATCACCATGATCTCCGAATCCGATTTAAATAACCGTAATATATACACTTCCTATGATGTGCGTTACGGCGGTTATTCCCTGATTGGCCTTGAGCTGTTCCTCAACGATAATATGGTTAGCATTGCCAGTGAGGACTTTTTTGACGGCTATCTTACTGCGGATACGGAATCTTTGATAACCGATTACAACGCTTCCGCTTTGGCGGAACTCACGGGCGAAACCATCCCGGAGGAGTATGCCGATTTCTTTAATACCAATTTCTTTGATATTTTGGAAGCACAGTATGAATCGAATGAAGCCTACTCTCTTGAAAATAATATGGAACTTTTTGCCGAATTCTATGATTCTGTTGAAGTAGAAGCAACTGACAACCGGGAAGAATTTTCCGTCGGCGGTGATGATGTCAAATGCGATGAATTTCTGGTGACCGTTCCCGGGGATTCCATTCATGATTTGGTAAATAATTATTTTGATGTTCTTATTGAACGCAGCGCAGATAATATTTATAACCTGAAGTCATATTATAACTTTACCTATGGTGAATATTATGCCATGGATACCGGCGAAGATTTTATGGACGCCTCCAAGGAAGATTTAGAAGAATGGTGCCGTACATTCATGCTTGATGAATACGCCCCTATCCTGGAACAGGATTTTAATGATTTGGAGATTATCGTTTATTTGGATTCCGACAACCGTTTAATCAGCTTTATGATTGAAGAATATGAATTCCTCTTTGAAGATGTTGAACTTATGCTTACCGCGGAAACCGTATTTAGCGGTGAAGAATTCTTATTTGACGAAACAACCACAGAAATCACTTTAGAGGACCACGAAGACAATAACGTTTACTTCCTTATGGAAACGGAAGGAGCGACAAAAGATGCTGTCAGAAGCGATGAAATCACCCTAACCGTCGGCAATTCCGAAGACGAAGAAGTGGTTTTCATTGTTGCTACTTCTTATGATTCCGAAAGCGGAGATTTAAACACAGAATTTGAAATCGGCGGTGTGGATAACTTGGAATTTGAGATTTCCTTTAACAGCAATATACAGTATTCCGAAGAGGAACCTTCCTTTGTTTTCGAGGTAGATGATTTTACTATTTTCTACGAAGAAAACAGTTATTCATTTACGAATTCCTATTCCGGTTCCTATGAATTGACGGTTATAGACGAAGTAACCGAACCGGAAGGCGAAGCTTTGTATTTGTTGGAAATGAGTGAAATTGAATTGACTGCCTTAGCAATGGAAATCTACAGTAATTTTGAAAATAGTCCTCTGGCAGAGCTTGTTTCTTACTAAACCATCTTTCAAATTTGTGACAGGAACTAATCCATGACCTATTACTTCAAGTTTTTTGCATTAGAATGTAAGCGTTTTATACGGGTATTTCCCTACGCGCTACTTGGAGCAATGGTACTGCTGTTTTTCATCGGTACCATTGCTTTTTGTGCGTCTTCTTCTTTATATGCCGCGGAAGGTTTTGAAGTCCGTAAGGTCGCCATCCTGTCCGAAGACCGGGAAAATCCTTATATCACCTTTGGCATGGGAATCATCTCCCAAATGGATAGCACATCTTCTACCCTTTCCTTCGAATTTTACGAAGAAGAAGAGGCCTACCAGGCTCTCAAAAACGGGGATGTCATTGCCATTTTATACTTTCCGGATAATGTGGTTGACGGAATTCTTTATGGCAGCAATATTCCCATTGAAGTCATTTTTCCCACAGGAAATGATATCTCCTCTGTCTTTTTAACGGAAATCACAGGTGCCTTTGGCTCCATGCTCTCTTCTGCCCAGGCAGCCATTTATGCAAGTACGGATTTATATTATGCGCTCGGTATGCAAAGCGAGCTTTCTAATGCCTATGATGTCATTAACGTAACCAATATCCGGCAGGTCTTGGACAGGGAAGATGTATTTGTTTATGAGCAAAGCGGATTGGAAAAAGAAATTACCACCATGGATTACTATACGGTCAGCGGCATTCTGTTTTTCTTTTTACTGTTTGGCTCTTCCTTTGCCTTTGTAATGCAACCGGAATCCGAGGCTTTTATGCAGCTTCACCGTAGCCTTAAAAAATCAGAATTCCTTTATCTTCTCTGTCGTATGATTTCCTGTTTTCTGTTTTATTTCCTCTGGTGTTTTCTTCTTTATTTCGCCATGGAGGTTTTAAACTCGGCCTTTTCTTTGTGGCCTCACTTTACATTTAAAATAAACGGGCAGATGATAGGGTATTTCTTAATCCTTTCCGTTTTTATGTCCGCCTACAATAACTTGATTTATTTCGCATTAAAGGATATCACTTCTGCTATTTTGGCGTTGTTTTTTATTGGGACCGGAATGTTGCTTTTATCCGGCGGAATTTTACCCTCCGTATTTTTACCGGAGCAGATCCGTACTTTTGGACAATTTTTACCCAGCGCCTATTTGCACCGCGGTCTTACGGAATGTTTCTTAAACGGCAAAGATTATCCGTATCTTCCGTTGATTCTATATAGTTTGGTGTTTCTCTTCTTTACCTGGTTACTGGCACGAAAGGGGATAACCCGGAATTGGAGGCGCAAATGAGTCCGATTCGCTTTTTTCTGTTAACATTAAAACGATATTTCAAAAAACCGGGATTTCTTATCCTTCTTTTTGTGATGCTCTGCGTTTCACTGTTCCTTGGCGGGACTCAAAACAAGGAAGAAACCGCTATCTCTATCGCTTTTTATTGTGAAACCGATGACGATTACGGCGATTTATCCTCCGAAAGGTTTATCGGCGCATTGGAAGATTTTGAAGGACTCTTTCACTTCTATCCGCTTGACGGTAAAGAAGCGGTTTATGAAGCAGTAGGACGGGGGGAATATGAATGCGGCTACCTTATACCGGAGGATTTTTTGACGGAAATTCTGGATGGGGAAAATGATGAATTAATTACGGTTATTACATCAC
>SVFE01000040.1 GCA_015057055.1 Lachnospiraceae bacterium
CCAGGTCCAGTTTTCCATCGGCTGATAAAATCCGAAATAAACTTTGCGGGCCGCCTCGATATCCTCCGGTGAATTGGTCAAAGGATAAGCTACGCCGCAGGTAGGCGCATAACCGACTTTAATTTCTTTGCCGGCATATTTTCTAAGGTTAATGACAGCCCTTCCGTGAGCGCGAAGTGCATTGTGGGCGATCTGAAAGACGTCTTTATGATCCAGCTTTAATCCCGGAGCATGAATGCCGGACAAATGTCCAATGCCGACGAAACACTGGGGCTCGTTTAAGGTAATAAAATAATCACACAAATCCCCGAAGTTTTCCGCTACTACTTTAGCGTATTCCGCAAACCATTCAATGACCTCTTCATTTAACCAGCCGCCGCGGTCCTGCAACGCCTGGGGAAATTCCCAGTGGTACATGGTTATATAAGGCTCAATGCCGTTCTTTTTCATTTCCTTAATCATGTCCCGGTAAAGGGCAATGGCTTTCTCATTCACCCGTCCGGTGCCCTCCGGCATAATCCGGGCCCAGCTTAAGGAAAACCGGTACGCCTTCACGCCCAGATGTTTCATCAAAGCAAAATCTTCTTTATATCGGTGAATGTGGTCACATGCAGTATAAGCATCCGCATGGTCCTTAATCCGACCATTCTCGGTCATGGTATCCCAGATGCATTTTCCTCTTCCGTCCTCCGGGTCATATCCTTCTATCTGGTAGGCACTGGAAGCCACACCCCACACAAAATCATCACGAAACATTTTTGTATCCTTTCTAAGTAAATTTTACATTGATGTAATCAGCGAAAGCAGATAAAACTCCGATTTGTCCTCCGGATGACTTTCCTTAATGCGGATTTTCACCTGGTGGTTTTTCTTTTCGCCGTGACAAAGCACCGTTTCAATATATAGGCAATCGCCCCAATCTTCATCGAAATTGGCATCCAAAAGGATTGGCGATTCTTCCTTTTCGTCGATTATTGCCTCCGCAATCGGCGCCGGCTTATTCACGGTTTTTTTGTATTGAATGGCAATTCCGCTTCCCTCTGTTTGGAAAACAATTTCTGCCCCTTCTTCCGTCGCATACCAACCGCCTTTGAAATTGTCCGTAAAATATTCCTTCTCCCGTTTATCCTCGGTAAATCCTTTGCATACAGGGTTGCAGTCTTTGCATTGAAAACGGGTAGAATGTTCATATGCATTTTGTGTAAGGGGCGCCGGAAGCGTCTTCATCGCGGATTCATTAATCTCTTTTTCCCCATCCACTTTGTCCAGGTAATATGTCAACACTTCTGCAATCATGGCATGCCCTTTATCATTGGGATGCAAATCATCCTCCGTCACATCCCGGCTGGTGAGCACACCGCTTTCCACCAGTGCATATACGGTAGATTTAATACTTACCGAGGGCAGCTCATAATGGGCACCTACCTGGGTATGAATCTCTTCCGCGCTGTTTCCTGTATCATAGCAAACGTTATGAACCAGTACAATAGCCGGTTGCTTTTCATCCGCCCAAATGTGACGGATTAACCCTTCGTAGGTTTCCTTGAAAAACTCCGTATTATCGTCATTTACCGAAAATTCAACAAATACCAAATCCGGACCCGTAGAGAGTACATCCCGGTCCACACGGGCTACGCCAAACTGGGACGTGGTGCCGCCTATACCGGCATTTACATAGACAAACTCTGCGTCCGGATATTTTTTCACCCACCAGTCATAGGTCAGGTACGCATAACAGGTTTCCGGTGTACTGGAAAGACATCCCTGGGTAATGGACCCGCCGAGAAAAGCAATCGTGATTTTTTCTCCCCGTTCTGCCCTTTTCATAACCTGCTTCAAGCGATACATATTTCCGAAGTTTACAATTCCCGCATCTAAATTCATTTCACTGCCCATATTTTTCGTAACCTTCCTTCTTACTTTTTATAGATTTCCATATTGCTTCCGCTGCCCTTCCGGATTAACCGGTCAGCCAACCTTGTTTCTTCCGATTCATCTTCTGATTCATCTGACGCTTCTTCCTTTGCATCGATGACTCCTTCCGCGCTCTCCTCTTCCGCCAAATATGCCGTACTGCGAATATGATCTCGAAGCTTCCCTGTGCGTCCCGGAATCCGGGATTTCTCTTCCTGCCGTTCTCCGCTTTCCGAATCTTCTTCCTCCTCGTCACCTTCTCCGTAACGGGACAACACGCGTTCCAACAAAAAACTTTCTGCATACCACCATAACCCGGGAATAATCAAAATGCTCCAAGGCATCAGATACACTCCCAGCAGCGCCGCAAAAAAAAGCACCAACTGACCTATAGTCGTAAGCAGATGGCGAAAAGTAAAATAGACCGCCAGTTTAAAAATTTCAAAATTTCGTTCATCGTATCTTTGTAAGCAGGGATACAAATATAAGCTTACCGACAAGGCAATCACCGTAAACATATACAAAATATAGGAGAGTGCCCGGGCAAAATCCGTTCCGTATCCGTACAGATACACAATATCAAAAAAGAGCCAGCAAAAAATCAAAACCAAAATCAGTTGCAGCGGCAGGGAAAGTTTAAAATTAGCCTTAAACGCCTGAAAAAATTCACCCGTTGCATAGCCTCTTTTTTTCCGAAGGACCCGAACCGTGGCATAATAAGCCGCTGCAGAGGCTGCACCCGCGGTAATCACCGGCAAAGAGCATACCAGCCACAAGAGCCCTATCCATATGATATTGGCCAATGCATTCATAAAATTAGCAAAAGCCGTATCCGGTCCGAAAATTTTGTTCATTTGCATAAGCTCCTCTTTTTAAAAAGCCCGCACCCTTTCGGATGCGGGCCTTCCATTTCTTCAAGCAAATTCGGTCAGCTTTTCATTAGCCGCCAAAGTACATATCCAGACCATCCTGAATCTGCTGCTTGTATGTTTCCTGGAACTGGGCAGGCGTCATTTCACCGGAAATGAGCGACTTCCAATCATAAGTAATTCCAAGATTCATGTAAAGGTCAAATACTTCATGACTACCTGCTTCAAACATGCACTCGTAGTTAGCAATTCTGTATTCATCTTCTTTACCGGTTACGCAGAACCACCAGAACATGCTTCCGTTGTGGATATCCTGATCGTCGTCACGGATGGAAGTATCGCCGTTGTAGTAGTTGCAGTAATCATAGAATACATTGTAAACAAGTTCAGGATCTTCAATTCCTACAGGAATCATGTAGTAAGAACCGGATGTCAATTTCTGTGCATTGGTTTCTGCATCACCGCTAGGACCTACAGGCCATGCAACATAAGCAGTATCAAATTCCAATGTGTATCCGAGAGCACCATTGTAATCGTAGTCACCGTTACCAGCCTGAATCCAAGCTGCGCCGGGCCAGAATGCAATGTTACCTGCTGTGTAAAGATTTCGGCTGTCGCCTGTGTTATCTTCCATGTTGTAAGGAGCACAGCAGTTGTATGTGTTGTACATATCGTACATCATCTGAAGAGCTTCACCAACTTCAGGGCTTGTAAGTGTCTGTTCTGTACCACCTGCAACAACACCACCGTTACTCATGATAAGACACATAGCAGTTTCCTGTTCGAAACCTGCATATCCGTACTGATCGCTAACACCATCACCGTCTGTATCTACGGTAAGAGCCTGTGCATATTCAATGAACTTATCCCATGTCCATTCGCCTCTTTCATACAAATCACGAGGATCTTCAAGACCTGCATCTTCCAACATCTGAACGTTGAATGCAAGAGGGTAAGTAGCTTCTACAGTAGCTTCTGCAGCTACGGGCTGCATAAGGCATACGGAATCATCGCCAAGACCCAAATACTTCATAACAAGCTGATCTCCGAAGATATCGCTGTCTTCCGGAAGTACGGTTCTTAAGTCAGTACAGTATCCGTTAAGAGCTGCGGGTACACCCATGGAAAGGTCTACAAGATAAATGTCACAGTCAGGAGAACCTGCAAGGATAGAGTTGTTAATGGATTCAATCTGTCCTTCGTATGTGAGGTTAACCCATTCAATACGAACGCCGTATTTTTCTTCAATTGCAGCTACAACGTCAAATCTCATCTGATCTGCCGGTTTGATGGAACCGTCATCATTATAAACGAAAGCAGGGTCATCTTCCAATGCAGTACATGTACTGTCATAATATCTATCCCACCAGCAAGCCATACGGATTACTCTGGTACCGTCTTCATCATAGTGTGCAGTTCCTGTTCCGGGTGTTGCATTTGTTGCTACGTCATTGCCGGAAACCGTACCGTCCTGGCCGCCACCGTTACAAGCTGCCAATGAAAATGTCATCATTCCTGCCAAAGCAAGTGCTAACAATCTTTTTAAGTTTTTCATTTAACCTTTCTACCTCCTAAATTATTCTGTCTGACCAACAGTTACTGCAAATACTTCCCAAGCAGTATCAGATTCACACTGCATTCTTGCGCCCCATGCGGATACATCATCACCACATACTGCTGCAATCTGTTCGTAAGTTACCTGGCAAACACCGTTTGCACAAGCTGCATCGTCGCTTCCGCTTCCGTCTGCATTACCTACGCCTACACGTGACCAACCTGCGGTTGCATCCGGCATTACAATCCAAAGATCTCCGGATTCACTTGCGTACTGGATAGAAACTACTGCTCCGGGTACCAATGCATCAATTACTTCCTGAGGCATATCAAATCCGTTCTGACACCATGCATCTGCGCTGGTTGCAAAACCTTCAAAATTCATTACTCTGTTAACCATCTGCATTTCAGAAGCCATTCCGACTCTTACGCCGTAAACTTCCCAAGCGGTATCGGATTCACACTGCATTCTTGCTCCCCATGTAGATACGTCATCTCCGCATACTGCTGCAAGCTGTTCGTATGTTACATAGCATTTTCCGTTGTAGCATGCTGCATCGTCGCTTCCGCTTCCGTCTGCATTACCTACGCCTACTCTCATCCAACCTGCAGTTGCATCCGGCATTACAATCCAAAGATCTCCGGATTCACTTGCATAGTCGATTTCTACTACAGAACCGGGTACCAATGCATCAATGATTTCCTGAGGCATATCAAATCCGTTCTGACACCATGCATCTGCGCTGGTTGCAAAGCCTTCAAATTCAACGGCTCCGCCTACTCCGTAAACAGGAGCTGCCTGACCTACGCGAACACTGTAAACTTCCCATGCTCCGTCAGATTCACACTGCATTCTTGCTCCCCATGTAGATACGTCATCTCCGCAAAGAGAAGCGAGCTGTTCGTATGTAACCTGTGCAATGGTTCTGGAGTTGTTCATGTAAGAAGCTGTTGTTCCGCTTCCGTCGATGTCGCCAACGCCGACTCTCATCCAGCCTGCTGCTGCGTCCGGCATTACAAGCCACATGTTACCTGTTTCACTTGCGTACTCAATTTCTACTACAGAACCGGGTACCAATGCATCAATGATTTCCTGAGGCATATCAAATCCTGCCTGACACCATGCATCTGCGCTTGTTTCAAATCCTTCGAAGTTCACTGCTCCGTTTACAGCGCAAAGGTTGGATAAATCTGCACCTGTTGCTTCAAAACCTGCCGGAGAACCGAATTCTGCGGAAGAATCTGCTTCGATTACGTTACCTGCTTCATCATAGAAGGTAAAGTTATCAAAATACATGCTGGCTACGGTTGCACCGTTATCTGTTTCTTTTGAAATCAAAATGTAGTTATCGCATCCTGCTGTGAAATAAGCATCGCCCATTTCAAAGGTTGCTGTTTTGGGATTCTCGTCTTCCAAATATACAGACCAGGAATCACCCTTTACTTCTTCTAAATCTTCACCTACGTATGCATACATGAAACCTGAGCTTGCGCTGAAGCTTCCGTCTGCATATTCTGTACCTATGTCAACGGAAATTGTACGGACATCAGCAACTCTGTCACCAAGAAGAGCGCTTACATTAACACCGATGTACATAGAAGCACCGGATACGTTCTCTGCGTATACTGCCTGAGAACCATTGTAATCTACAACAGAAAGTACGGACTCATCACCGTTTCCTTTTGTTGTACAAACTTTCATGAATCCCATAAGACCATCTTCAAAATCAATACTGGGATTAACTGCAACTTCATCAGTTGCTGCTTCTGCCTCTGCATCTGATACGGTTCCTTCGGAAACAGTATCTGTTGTCGTCTCTGTGCTGCCGTTACATGCGGTGAGAGAGAACACCATCATAGATGCGAGAAGTGCTGCGATAATTTTTTTACTTTTCAACTTTCCCATCCTCCTTTTTATTTATATTTTTCTCTAGCTTACAAAGAATGCTTCGTGGTCTGTCCGTTAACCAACGATACCGCTTCTTTCCACGCCTTCAATAAAATATTTCTGAAGAACTACATAAATGAGTACTACCGGAATCATTACCAAAACAATACCTGCGTCCAGATACAACTCCTGAATATTGGGATCCAGAATCTTATCTGTATTCGCTATGGTCGCCTGTAATGTGGAAATCTTCATACCGATAATCACATCCGAGCTCATCAAGAACAAGTTAGAATAAAATGCGTCATTGTACTGCCATACCATGGAGAACACGGCTACTGTAATTACAGAAGGAATCGCATTCACCAGCATAATTCGAAAGTAGGTGTACCAAACGCCTGCCCCGTCCACAAATGCAGCTTCTTCAATCTCCTTGGGCAATCCGCGGAAAAACTGATTGAAGATGTAAATGTATAAACCGGAACGGAGACCGCATCCGAGAGCCGTCATGATATACATCGGAATGGTAGAACCCATAAGGTTTATGGGCGCCCCCCGCACTAATGATATTATACCAAACGGATCGAAATTTTTAAAGGTAATATATAGCGGTAACATGATGGTATGTGTTGGAATTACAATCATTACTACCACGCAGGCAAACAGCAGATTTTTGAACGGAAAATTAAACCGTGCAAAGCCGTAACCTACCATGGAACATACCGTTACCTGAATCAGCATCAGCGCCAGTGAGTACAAAAGCGTCTGCCCGCAGGTACTGAAGTAATTGAGCCGCTCAATAACCAGTTCATACCGGGAAAGCGTCGGATCTTCCGGTATCAGGTAAACCATCGGGTTGTAACAATCCGCATCAGAGAAGAACGAATTTACCACAATTCCGATAACCGGCGCCAAAATTACATAACTGATTCCGATGATAATGATATATCGAAACAAATCAACGATAAAGGTCTTTGCAGATGATATAAAACCCTTCTTATCATTCTGGAATTTGGAGCTGTTACGATATTCAGTGTATCTTTCTTTCAGACTTTTTCCGGATTCTGCCTTTGCAGTTTTTTCCTTAGAACTCATAATACTCCTCCTTTCCTAGTTGTAATAGAAGGTTCGCTTCTGAATAAACCTTACTACAAGAACCAATATCAAACAGGTAATCACGGTACTGATTAAACTGAATGCCGAACTCAGTCCGTAATTATTCTTTTCAAATGCCGTGGTGTACGCCAAATCAACAACTTCACTTCCTACAAAGCTGTCCACAACCGTATAAACCACATTGGTGATGATGTGCGGCATAACCATGGGGAAGGTTACCTTCCAGAAGGTTTCGTATGCCGTCGCACCTTCAATTCTCGCTACTTCGTACATAGAGCCCGGAATCGCCTGGAGCGCAGCAATGAAAATGATAATCTGCACACCGGATGCGGTAATGATATCACTGATTCTTGCTACCGCTTCCACAATGTATTCCAAAATGGATCTGGGCATTGCCAGCTGACCGAACAAATCAATGTAATACTCTATGCTCATACCGGAAGATGCTTCTGCAAGTTCCGCACTGGAGGTGGATAAACCGCCGGCCATCATCTGACGGCTAAGCTCCATTGCCGCGGTAATTGCTTCCGCATTTAAAATAACCGGCAGGAAGAAAATTGCTCTTACCAGCGTTCTTCCTTTAAATTTCTTGTTCAGCAAAAGTGCCATAAACAAACTAAAGAAGATAATGAGGGGTACGTCAATCAGCATATCCGCTATAGAAGTTGTCAAAATCTGCTTAAAGTCTGCATGAACGCGGAAGGCGTAGATAAAGTTATCCAGCCCTACCGGCTCCAATGTATATCCGCCTACGGCCCCTACCGACAAATCCGATAAGGAAAACTGCACCGTCATAATCAGGCTTCGAAGGTAAAATGCAATAAATCCGATGAGCCATGGCAAGATGAAAAGGTACCCCTTCATCATTCGCTTCTGCATCAGGCTCGGCCCCTTGCGGGGTTTTTCCTTCTTTGCATCTGCTTCTTTTACCGCTTCTTCTACGGTTTCTTCCACAGTTTCTTCCACGGTTGTTTCAGCAATTTCTTCTGCTGTTTCTGTTTTCGGAGTTGTTTCATTATTCATTTGCCACACCTCCTATCGCATAGTCCATTGCCGGAACCGTTATTCCATCCTGCGTTATATCTTCGTCAGAATAGTTTACGTAAATAATTACGCCATTGTCATAGGTTACCTTGCGAAGACCGTTTTCCAATGCTTCATGATAAATCATTTCCGCACCCTGTACATGGCAAAGTGCATCATTGACCTGGCCGTATACTTCTACCGCGCTGTCACGCCAGTTCGCATAAGTAGTTGCGAAATAACGATTCAGACCGGTGTACTTCATCTCGGTTGCACTCTCCCATGTGAAAATATAATGGGGTGCTGCACCATATTCAATCAGCGCCAGCAAATCTGCCTGTAAATCTGCCGTACTCTCGTTATTGAGTTGGTTTCCGCAGTAATCAATGTATCCGTGAACCACCATTTCATAGAATGGAATATCCTGGTCCACAATAAAGAAATCATTATCACTAATCGGCGCATTCATAATGTCCTGTGTATAAGCAAAGGCATAACTGTTTCCTCCGGAAATCAAAAGATTTCTTTCGGTCTGTGCCAAACGCTCCAGCTGTCCGAGAACAATATCCAAAGCTTCTTCACGGTTAATTGCCAGGGTCCGCTTCTTATCGGATAACAAGACATCACCCAAATCACGAAGGCCGATTCCGTCAATTCCCACATTTACCACACGGTCTGCAAAAGCATCTACGTAACGGGGCAAATATCTGGGTGAAAGAAGGTCGTATTCCGTTTCTTCATAGCCAAGGGAAGAGGTCTGTCGCAGCGTGGACGGATTTACCTGTCCGAAGTTGGCCACATAACCTGCACCATAGTATCTTGCGGTTTCCATCATGTAGTTGTAACGGCTGGAAATAAAGGTTACTTCCTGGAATGCTACGTCCGCGTACATCTCGCCGCCGTTTGCCGTTACCAGATCATTTAACTCTTCCAGACCACTTCTGCCGCCCAGGCGCCAGGTTACTCTGAGTCGATCCGGCACATCATGATAGTATCCGCCGTTGAACCAGCCCTGGAGGTTCATTACCTGATTGGTTACTCCCAGCTCTGCCAGCTCTGTGGACATCTGTCCTGCTTCCTCAAAGGTCGTCATGGGATATACACTTAAGTACTGCACACCCAATATGTAAGAAGTTCTCTTCACACCGCCGATGACATCATAGTAAAAAGGAATATCACCTTCGGGGGTTCTCTCTGTAAGAACGCCTTCCGCAATCAGACGTTCCCGGTAGTAGTTTGCCATTCCGGAATATCCGGTATGTTCTTCATCCAGGAAGGAGTATTTTAATACCAGATTCACGTCATAGAAATTCTTTTCCACGATGGGAAGTTCGCCTTCATTTCCGGTGGTACCGAACATGGAAAGCACGTCATAACCTCTGAGAACAAAGGTATTATAAACGTAATTGTAACTGTTTACCTTTCCGGCAACGGAAGCCGTTACGTAGGAAAGGGTTGCACCATCTTCAATGGTTACTAAAATGTCACTTTCTTCACTGCAGATACCAAAGAGCGGAAGTCTTGCCGTCTGGGTATTTTCCAGCTGCGTGTAGGACTGTGCCAGGGGGTCCATTCCGTAGATATACTGGGAATAATCCGCCACATTGGTCCGTCCGTTATTAAAGTTAATAATGGAGCCGGAACCGTTGGGCACTACCATGTAGCCGGTTGCCGTATCGTCTGCCGCACCAAAGAACTTCAGCACCTGCAAGCGGTAAATCTTTGCTCCGCCGCCTTCCACTAAAGAACACATCGGAACCGATACGTCCAGTCCGTCACCGTTTAAACGGTACTCCAATTCAATTACAAAGTTCGGAGAAAGGAGATTTTCCTTTCCTGCCGCGGTAAGCTGTTCTACGTAATCATCTGAGGTAAAGCCTGCCTGCTCAAACCAGGTATTCATGGTTTCCAGAAGAGCAGTACTCTTGGATACCGAACTCTTCAATTCCATAAAACCGCTGATTTCTTCACTTTCGGTAAAATATCCCCGAAGTGTTTCCGCATCTTCATCGGACAATGCGCTCAAAACTTCTTCAAACTTATCCGCATCAATATATCTGGGTACAATGCCGGTGGCATTTCCCACTTCACCTACGCGGTACGTATAACGAATTCCGTTTTCCAGAGCCGCAATCTCAACCTGACCCTTTTCTACGGATGCGGTATAGGAATCAAAAATACCCATGGTACGTCCGCTGTTAAAATATTCCAAAATAAACTGTGATTTCAGATAATTCACGTTGGTTGCATTTGCAATCGGGTCATTTTCTGCATTCACGGGATTGGAATAGGTAATGCTTCCGTCTCGTTTGTCAACAACGGCAATTTCTGCTGTTTCCGGGTTCGTATACAGCTTCAAATACTCATTTTCTGCCGCCAAAACCATCCCTTCCACGTCCGGAGCCGCCTCTTCGATAGGCACAAATTCCGTGCTTTCTTCATAGGTATATCCGGTCAGATAGTTTTTATATTCGTTGTAACAGAAATAGTGAACAATCAGATAGCCTACCCAAATCAAAACAATGAGTAATGCAATCCCCAAAAGTGCCAACATGGCTTTTCCCAAAGTTCCGAGTTTTTTCTTTTCTTTTTTCGGCACTTCCCGGTAACGGTGTGCATAGATATCTTCTTCTTCGGGAACATGTTTTACCTTAACGAAAGGATTTCTGAATGCAACTTTTTTCTTTTCTTTTTCTTGATCTTTTTCAGAATTTTTCATGTGCCCCTCCTTTTCTTTCAATTTCAATCGCACTTCTTACGCTCTGAATAATAATTCCGTATAAATACTGTAGAAGAATGTGTACACCTGACCCAACAGATCAAGCAATAACAACATTAAGAAAATTATTATAAATACCGCAATTAGTGTAATTAAGAGGGTAAGTATTGTTTTTCCTAAAGTATAATTGTGAACCTGCATAATTCCGATAAGGATAAGGATAAAGGAATATGCAACGGATATGCCAATTAGCATGAAGTAAAACGCCTCTTCATCGCTGGCAACCGCCTGGCTGATAATGGTCGCCGGCAGATACGTAAGCACCATGGGAAGCATTCCGTATCCGATTGCAATGGCAATGTCCTTCAGTCGTCCTTCCCCGTTCATAAGGCAGGTCACGGACCAGTTTCCTACACAAAGCAACGTGTAAAGAAGCAAAACACCAAGCAGTTCCGTGAATGCATCCACCGAAAGAGGATTGATATCATTTACTACAAAACTGGCCAGATAACGGTTCAGCGAAAAGCTGACGGAGAACAGTACCACCAGAAGAATTGCTATCGGCACGCTGCCTTTGTCTTTTCGTCTAATCCAGTAGAATCCGTCCATGGGGTGGGACAACGTATACCAGAGATATTTCCATTTTTCTTTGGAAAAATATTTACTCATTCGCTGCTCCCTCCTTCTTTCCGTGTTTTTCTTTGTACTTGGAATATGCGAAATATCCCACCACAATAACCATCATTCCGGTCAAAAGATACTCCAGATTTTCTTCCAGGATATCGTTTCGATAACGCTTGAACGCGATGGAATAGTACTCTCTGTTCATGCCGATGCGAAGATAATGCATCGCCATCTCATTGTCGCCTGCGGTCAGATATGCTTTTCCGATACCAACATTGGCAAGCTCAAAGTTTTCGTTCAACATAAGTACCCGGCGCCATTTTTCCACCGCCAGAGTTTCGTCTCCGTCATAACGAAGCGCTACCGCTTCATTAATCAAAGTTCCGTACTCCGTGGATTCAAAACAGAAAATCGCAGCTCTGGTGGAATCCAATACCACAATCTGGCTTCCCACTTCTTCAATCGCTACCGGTGCCATAAAGGTACCTTCCTGCGTACCGAGACCGCCGAATATATATAAGAGATTTCCTTCGTGGTCATAGGTAAAAACTCTGCCTCTTCTTCTGTCTAACAGGGAATAAATTCCTTTTCCCCGGTATACTACGTCGGTAATCTGGGAAGGACCGCTGTAATCGGTAGCACCTGCAATCCAAAGATCACCGCCTACGTTTTCGTTCTCACCCTGGCGAATAACATCTTCGCCCTTGGGATTTAATCTTCTTACTGCCTGAAGACCTTCCGAGTCGATGTTGGTTGCATATACAAATCCGTACTCATCCACATCGATGCCGGTAAACTCGGTAGGAATAAACAACTGGGATTTGGAACGCTCCTCTTTGGTCGCAATCTTACGCCAGAATTTTTCCCACAAAGTAATTTTTACTTCGATGGTTCCGAAGAATCCGGTGAATTCTCCGTCGGCTTCAAATACCATGATTCCTTCAAACATGTTCTGCGCAATGCAGTAAATTCGGTCTGCATAATCCACAGACACTTTCAAAGGAGTAAATACATAATTTTCTTCCAAAACATCGGAGGTGGGATTTTCCACGATGCTTACCAGCGCTCCGCTTTCCACTTCCAAAATAACAATTCTTCTGTGAAGAGAATCCGCAATGTAAAGCCATCCCCGCTCCGTTACACATACTCCGGTAGGATTGCTGAAATCATCTTCCGTTCCCTCGTTATCAAAGGAATCGTAAATACGAATGGCCTCTGTCATAGTAGGATCAAGGACAACAATCCGGTTATTTCCGGAATCTGCCACATACACGTTTCCTTCCGCATCCTTACACAAATCCTGGGGTGTCACAAAAGCGCCGATAGACTCGCCGTCCAGCATCAAATCATTTCCGATTACCATCCGGTCCGGTGTATACGCCGCCGGTGTGTGAACAACGTCTTCCCAATAATCGTAGGCATAAGGATCATAGGGCAACTCTTCCGCATTTGCATACTGGGCAAACAACGGGAAAACGGTAACAACCGCCAAAAGGAAGGCAATGACCATGATGCTTTTCTTTTTTAAAAAATGTCTCATAAATCTTCCCCTCCCATCAATCTTTCATACCGGATGTAGTCATGGTTTCCAATACGTTTCTCTGACAGATGACAAAGAAGGTAATGGGCACTGCTGCAATAAGGAATGTTACTGCTGCAGCCGCTCCGGCTCTTTTGGTACCGCCTGCGGTAATCTGCTGAAGGGCAAACTGCAGGGGCTTTAACTGCTCGTCACGAAGGAACAAAGCACCGGTATTGGACCACATCTGCTGGAACTGGAAAATAGCTAAGGTAAGCCATGCCGGCTTAACGTTGGGCATTACGATTTTCCAGAAAACAACCATTTCGTTGGCACCGTCCAGACGCGCCGACTCCATCAAAGAATCCGGCAACTGCTCCATAAACTGTTTCATCAGGTACAGACCCATACCAAAGGACCAGGACGGTAAAATAAGTGCCGCATAGGTATTGTTGATTCCGAGCCAGGAAATAATCATATACTGGGGAATCTGTGTTACTGTCCAGGAGAACATCATGGACAAAACAACCATGCTAAACAAAATATCTTTGCCGGGGAATTTATGCTTCGCCAAAGGATAGGCTGCCAGGGATGCACAAATTACGTGTCCCACCATACCGCCGCCGGTAATGATAATGGTGTTTAATATGTATCTCGAGAACGGCACCCAGGTATCGTTCATAAGAACAAACAAATCCGAGAAGTTCTCCAGCGTCGGATTTCTTACGAAAATCTTTGGCGGGAACTGGTACAATTCATCCAGCGGTTTCAAACAGTTATTAACAATCATTACCAAGGGTAACACCATGAAAATACCGCAGATAAACATCAACGTAAACAAGAGGGTATTGCCGGCTACGGAACGGTTCAGCTGCTTTTCGCGGCGCTTGAAAATCCGTCTTTTCGGCATTTGCACTTTTTCTTTTTTTGCCATTATTCGCCCACCCTCCTTAAGATTTTTTGCACTAATTTATTGGTTCCTACCATCAGGAGGAAGAGTACGGTTGCCACCGCGGAAGCGTAACCCATTTCAAATCGGGTTGAACCGTAGTCCAAAAGGTGAGTAACGACCGTTGCACCGGCGTAGTTAACGGAAGGATTTCCCGCAAGCTGTACCGAAATATCCGCTACCGCAAAGGACTGGGTAATCTGCATTACCGCACCAAACATAAGCTGAGGCTTCATGGCCGGAAGGGTTACGTACCAAAGTTCCTGCCAGCGGTTCTTAACACCGTCCAGTGCTGCCGCTTCATAAAGGCTCTTATCTACGGTCTGGAGACCAGCGATAAAGGAAAGGAAACCGGTACCGAGAGACAACCAAAGCTGTACGACAA
This sequence comes from Lachnospiraceae bacterium, assembly GCA_015057055.1. Lineage (GTDB taxonomy): Bacteria > Bacillota > Clostridia > Lachnospirales > Lachnospiraceae > NK4A136. The sequence goes on from SVFE01000040.1 coordinate 14,561, forward strand.
TCAGACAGGGAAGAATGTATTTCTCCGTCTTCATCCAGATAATTGCCTCATTGATAAAATCAAATTTCAATAGCAAACCGTTTAAATATCCGTATCTGTCACCGGTAAGAATCAGATTCCATACCAAATATGCGTTACCGCAAATGGAAGGTGCGTAGAAAATCAACGTAAGGAATGCTCTGGTCCAACCTTTAAATTCATTGATAATCCATGCGAAAAGTAAGCAAAGGAAATAACTCACCGGTCCTGTTACTACCGCAAAAATCAATGTGTTTTTCAAAGAAACCAGGAAAATATCATCTTCCAAAAACAGTTTAATATAGTTTTTCCAACCTACCCACTGAGGCCACTCCAACATGTTGAAATAGGTAAAGCTCAACACAATAGACATCAGTACCGGCAGGATGGTAAAGAAGAAAAAGAGGATAAAATACGGTGCAAGCATTCCGTAAGACCATTTCGCTCTTTTCACACGGTAAGAAAGCGTTGCCTGCTTTTTCGCAATAGCCAATGCTTCATCCGAAACTTGCATTTCCTGTGATGCCATATCATTTCCTCCTTTCTTAATCATCCAATAGCGGTAAGCCGAGCTCTTCCCGCTTGTAATCAATTTCTGCATTGATGTATTCTACATTCTGCATCAATTCTTCTCTTGGCGTTGCCGCACTGTTGTCGGTGGTAATTGCGTAAAATGCATTATTTACATTACGCCAGGTATAGTAGCCGCCGGGTACCTGAGGAATACCCTGTACCTGCTCAAACTGTTCCATCAGCGCATTGTAATCATCGATTCTCCAGGAAAGATTTCCAAGCGCTTCCAGATTGGCGGTTGCAACTCGTGCGGAAGAGCCCATAAGACTTTCCATTTCCCGTCCGTACAAGGTCTGTGTTTCTGCGGAAGTCCACCATTTCAGGAACTCCCAGCTTTCTTCCGGATGTTCCGTATCAGCCATAATCATATCTGCAAGACCGATACTTCCGGTTGCATGATTGATGGTTCCGTCTTCCATCTCAATTCCGGGTACCACCGTAAACTCCCAAAGCCCTTCGATATCCGGTGCGGATACGGCCAGGTTGTTAAAGGTTGTATAATCAGCAATAATAATCGGACATTCGCCGGTACGGAAACGCTCTTCCACACTGGTTTCCTTATCCAATTTATAATCGGTGTAAAATTCGCAATACTGGCGGAATGCATTTACCGCAATATCGCTGTCGAGAGCAGAAGACATACCGCCCTCGGTGTAGTAAGTTCCGCCCTGCTGGAACAGAAGCATTGCATAAATCTGTTCTCCCGGGAACATACCGAATTCCATCTGGTTCTTGGAAAGCACGGTCATTGCCACCTGTACTTCATCCCAGGTTCTGGGTACTTCCAGGCCGATTTCCGCCAAAATGTCTTTTCGATAGAACATCATGAGGAAGGACTGGGTATCCGGCAAAGCATATACCGCATCGTTATAGGTAAAGGGTACCGTGGCACTGGGCGAAAATCTCTGCGCCACCTCTTCATAATCATCAAACTGCGTCAAATCCAATACTGCATTACGGATTCCGTAATTGACCGGCGTATCGTTGGATGCGCTGACCATGTTGGCCGCCACCTGGGACGAGGCCACCTGGGTCGGACCTACCTGAATCGCCACATCCGGGCCTTCGCCTGCCAGCGTCGCTTTAAGCAGCGTACTCATATCAACCAGCTGTACATTGACGTTGATATTGGTCTGGCTGGTAAAATTCTCGTCGATCAGGTTCTTAATAACATTTGCCTGGTCACGTCCGGTACCGATCCATAAGGTAATGGTGGTTCCTTCCGTACTGTCATCTGCGATATTACCAATCTGGTTGTAATCGATAATGAAGGAATAGAACAATCGCTTCAATTCATAAATCAATCTGGAAAACCAGTTATCATTTTCAATTTCCGGTGTCACATCTGCGGAATAAACGTAAATACGGTCAATCTGAAGTGGCTGGCCGATAACCTGGGAAATCCAGTTACCGCAAGCTCTTACGTTGATTTTGTAAGAAGCAATAACTTCCGTAAAACGCTCCTGGTCATAAATCAACTCATCCAACTGATCCCGCATGGTGATAAGTACCGTGGTTTTGTCAGTATTATTTCCGGCAATGGACTGCAGCGCCACAATGGCATAATCCAGTTTTGCCCGTACCTCTTCCAAATCTGCCTGGAGGCCGGGAAGTGATGTAGTAAGCTGATAGTCTCTGTATTTATCCGGGGAAACACCGGTGATACGGATTACCTGACGATAAATACTGTTCAAATCCTGTACGGATTCCTGTACCGTACTGATAATGTCGGAGAAATCACCAAGTACGACTTCCATACGAATGGTATGAGTTCCTGCTTCCAGATAAAATTCATACGGATCGCCTGCATCATCCGCCAGGACGTCGGTTCTCCAATTCTGGCCGTAGTCAAATCCGTACTGGCTCATTTCCGCAAAAGGCACCTCGCCGTCGATGGTAATTCTTCTGGATACGAAAATACCTCTGACAAAGTTCTGTTTATCAAAAAGGGAAATATTGTAATATCCCGATTCTGCTACTTCAAATTCCCATTCAATCCACTGTCCTGCGCTCTGCCAGCTGCTGCCGCCGATGCTGTTGTTCAAAAGTTCCCGGGCGCTGGAAGGATAAACTGCGGGGGAAGACTGATCCTGCTGGGGATAAAGCATCTGGGAAGACGTTCTTGCCGCATTTTCCGCTTCGATACGAATCATCTGTCCGGAAGTTGCCGTTGCACCCTGGGCATCCCACTGCGCTCTTACGGAAGCATAGTCCAAAACATCTTCCCTGTTGCTGAAAGTCAACTGACGAAGGAGCATGGGCTCTCGTAAGGAAAGCATAGAAATGGTATGGGTTCCTTCTTCCAGATAAATCTGAAGGTTGTCGGTAATATATCCGTCACTGTCATAGCAATAACTTTCCACCCATTCCGGAACTTCCACAGAGGAGGGTTTCAAGTCATTTCCCTGGTTGTCTTTAATCCAGCATCTGACTTCCACGCCATCTGCATTGACATAGGACTCTGTAACATTTGCACTCCAAATACGGGAGAATTCAATCAAAGAAAGTTCACCGTAAGGAAGTTCGCCGTCGATAAAGAATGCTCTCTGGATTTCCGAACTCTTTCCTTCAATGGGATAATACAAAACCGAAAGGTCATAATATCCGCTTACGGGAACGGTAAATTCATACTCGATCAAACCGGTTTCCGTAACAAGGACGCTGTCGCCCTCCATGCCTTCAAAGTCCGTATAAATTTCCGGCTCCGTCTCCACATTACTTTCCTCGTAATAGATGTAGTCGCCGGCATTAATTTCAATTCTTTCGTCAGGAAATACCTGCTCCATCGCCGTCGCATATTCCTTATACATCGGAATCGAATCGTTCAATGCATAGGTACTTACCAAATCCATATAATCGTCATATCCGACACTTTCTGCCGCAAGGGAAGGAATTTCACCTGTGTAGAAAATACCACTGAGCATTGCTGCACATAACGTCAGTGATAAAAATCTTGCTCCCCACTTTCTTCTAGCCATACGAACTACCATACCTTTCTGTTGCTTTTCTCTTTTTTATTCTGAATGTTACTGTACTCAAATTTCATTTCTTTGCTGCTACAATTCCATATACCAGGCATCCTCGCCCTCCGGTGCCTCACCCATGTACTTTTTCATTGCCTTTTCCGTAAGGAAGGAAGCAAGGAAAGTAAACAGTCCCGGAAGAATAATCAGGGTATAAAGGGGAAGTATCCTGCACTGAAGAAATACCACCAGTGCAAATGCCCCGCCCAATGCCAGGGTAATGTATATATGACGAATGGACATTACAAATGCCAGCTTTACAATGTCTGCGGTTTTCATGTCAAACCGGGATAATGCCGGAAACAGGTACACCAGAATCAGCGCCATAATAATCAGTATTCCGTCATAAACCACATACAAA
>SVFE01000041.1 GCA_015057055.1 Lachnospiraceae bacterium
TTTGTGGACTATGACATTGACGAAGCATTGGCAATGGAAAAAGCAATTCCGGAATACGAGTATGAGGTGAGCAAGATTCTGTAATTGACATATTGCAATCTTCAGAAAAACAAATAAAAAATGAAAAATAAATACGAGAGGATGAGGGCATGATTACTTCTCTTACGAATCCGAAAGTAAAGCAGTTGATTCAACTGAGGAACCGAAGCAGAGCCCGCAGAGAGGCGGATGTTTTTGTTGTGGAAGGAATCCGTATGTTTCAGGAAATTCCGGTGGAGAAGGTGAAAGAAGTTTATGTGACCGAGTCATTTCTAAAGAAGTATAAGCAGGAGGAAAAGTTGAAACAGCTTCGCTACGAGGTGGTGTCTGAGGAGGTCTTTGCTAAGATGTCGGACACCATGACTCCCCAGGGCGTGTTTTGCGTGGTCTCCTGCTTTCATTATACTCTCCGGGAGGTGCTGGGCGGGGAGAATCCGCTGGTGCTGGCGCTGGAGGATATTCAGGATCCCGGGAACCTGGGTACGATGCTTCGGACGGCGGAAGGAGCCGGCGTGACCGGTATCGTTATGAGCAAAGGCTGCGTGGATATTTATAATCCGAAAGTCATCCGTTCCACCATGGGTTCCGTTTATCGGATGCCGTTTTATGTGGCGGAGGATTTGGGAGATACGCTGGAAGATATGAAGAAACAGGGATTTTCTGTTTATGGCGCGTCCCTTGGAGACAATACGGAATATACGGAAGTATCTTATGCCGGAAAATCCGCAATCTTAATCGGAAATGAAGGAAACGGATTAAAGGATGAGACACTGACAAAAGTAACAAAAACGGTGCTGATTCCCATGGCAGGTCAGGTGGAGTCGTTAAATGCATCTGTCAGCGCGGCGGTTTTAATGTATGAAGCATCGCGGCAACGGAGAGATAAGCAAAGCGGCAAATAACAACAAAGAAACGAAAAAACAGAGAAAGAATAGATAGAGAAACGGAGGAATGGTATGAAAATTGGATTTATCGGCCTGGGAAATATGGCAGGTGCCATTATCGGCGGACTGATTAAGAAAGGTGAATTTGCAGCGGCTGACATTTGCGGCGCAGATGTTAATGCAGCGATGGCGGCAAAGCGGAAGGAAGAGTTTGGGATAACGATTCTTGCAGACAACAATGCCTTGGTAAAAAGCGCAGATATCGTTGTGCTGGCAGTGAAACCGCAGTTTGCAGGGGATGTAATCGCGGGGATAAAAGAAGATGCAGATGAGAAACTGTTCATTTCCATTGTTGCGGGAAAAACATTGGCATGGTACGAAGAACAGTTCGGAAAGAAAGTAAAGGTGGTACGTTGCATGCCCAATACCGCAGCATTGGTATCGGAAGCGATGACTGCCGTGACACCGGCAGATACGGTAAGTAAGGAAGAGACGGATACGGCGCTTCGTATTTTGGAGAGTTTTGGAAAAGCCAGCGTGGTGCCGGAACACCTTATGGATGCGGTAGTAGGGGTTAGCGGAAGTGCACCGGCTTATGTATTTATGTTTTTGGAAGCTATGGCTGATGCGGCCGTGGCTATGGGGATGCCGAGAAATCAGGCGTATGAATTTGCCGGTCAGGCAGTTCTTGGCAGCGCGAAGCTGATGTTAGAGACCGGAAAGCATCCCGGCGAGTTAAAAGATATGGTATGTTCCCCGGCCGGAACCACCATTGAAGCAGTGAAAGTTTTGGAAGAAAAAAATTTCCGCGGAGCTGTTATGGATGCGGTTATTGCGGCTGCGGAAAAATCAAAAAAATTGTAAAAATTTGGAAAATTTGACAAATCCGCGATTCTTTGCTAGTATGATAGCACCTAAAAAATGTAATATTTTTGTAATAACTTTTAATATAATTGAAATAATTATGTTAACAAACTTAAAAGAAGTTACAAAAAAATAAACAGGAGGGTGTTATGAAAGCAAAGTCTAAAAAGCGACTTGCCTTGTATTTTGTGTTGTACTTGGCGCTGGTTGCTTGTATGGATGATATGCTGGGGATGACAACTAGGGGGTACGCAGAAGAAACCGTAAGCAGTTCGGATATATTGGATGATTCTTACGCCGGCGCGGCAGAAGTTCTGGAAGTGGACGTGGTTCCTACGGAAGAAGAGATTGAAGAAATCGTGCAGGCCAATTGGTGGAAGAATCCGGGAGAACTTGTGATGGCGGATGTAAATGATTCCGTCAATGTTCGTTCCGGTCCGAGCGAAGATGCAGAGCGCATCGGAAAGCTCTACAGCGATTGCGGCGGTTATATTCTGGAATATACGGAAGGATGGACACGAATTCAGTCCGGTACGATGGAAGGCTGGGTTTGTAATGACTATCTCATTTTTGGTGACGAGGCTCTTGCGCTGGCCGATGAAGTCGGCGGCTACAGAGCGGTGATTACGGCAGACCGGCTTCGGGTCCGGGAAGAAGCATCCACAGATGCGTCCGTTCTCGGAATGGTGGAAGAAGGCGACGAATTTGAAGTCGTGGAAGAAGCCGGAGATTGGGTCATCATAAATTATGAAGGTGAAGACGGCTATGTCAGTGCGGAATACGCAGAAGTGGAATTCCACATTGACCATGGCGAGACATTAGAAGAAATTGCCGCAAGAGAAGAAGCAGAACGGGCTGCAGAACGGGAAGCCAACCGGCATCAGTATTATGGTGTGTACGCTGCCCAGGCGACGGATGTGGAACTTCTCGGCGCACTGATTCAGTGTGAAGCAGGCAATCAGCCTTATGAAGGTATGGTTGCGGTAGGTGCGGTTGTAATGAACCGTGTGCGAAGCAGTGCTTATCCGGATACGATTTACGGTGTAATTTATGCATCCGGACAGTTTACTCCGGCAGGCAACGGTCTGGTAGACCGTCGACTGGCCAACGGCGTGAATCCGATATGTATCCAGGCAGCGCAGGAAGCCATCAACGGATATTCCAATGTTGGCGGAGCGCTTCATTTCAGAAGAGCCGGAAATCATGAGGGTATCGTAATCGGAGCCCATGTATTTTGGTAAAAACAGGATAAAGAAAAACAAAACTGCTTGGCTATGCCGGGCAGTTTTTTGTAAGAAAACGCTTATTTTGGTAAAAATACTACGTTAGAGCCCCTTATTATTTAAAGGATTCATATTGTATGAATTTTGAAAATGTAGTATGATGATTACGAAGTTGAAGCAAGGAAATGCTTTGCGTAAGATTATGTGGAAAGGTGGAATGACAATGATCGATGCAATGATTTGGCTGGGAGTATTTATTTTATCCATCATTATTGAATTGGCGACGATGGGGCTCTTTACCATTTGGTTTGCCGGTGGTTCACTGATCGCTCTGATTGTAGCGCTTCTGGGTGCACCCATGTGGTTGCAGATTACATTGTTTATCTTGATTTCCGTAGTTCTTCTTCTGTTTACAAGACCGATTGCAATGAAGTACTACAACAAAGGAAGAACAAAGACCAATGTTGACAGTCTGATTGGTGAAGTGGCAGTGGTGACGGAAACGATTGATAACCTTGAGGGAAAAGGTGCTATTCGGATTAAAGGCCTTGAGTGGAGTGCAAAATCAGAACAGGACGGTGTGAAGATTTTTGCGGATACAAAAGTTATCATCCAAAAGATTGAAGGTGTCAGTGCGATTGTTATCGCGAAATGCGATGATTAATAAAAAAATATTTAAGTGTAGAAAGGAAGAAGGAAAATGGAACCTACAGTAATTTTAATTGTACTAATCGTGATTATCAGTATTTTGATTTCATGTATCAAAATCGTACCCCAGGCTCATGCTTACGTAGTTGAGCGACTTGGTGGTTATCAGGCAACTTGGGGTGTTGGTATTCACTTTAAAATGCCTATTGTGGACAGAGTTGCCCGCAGAGTTCTTTTGAAAGAGCAGGTTGTGGATTTTGCTCCCCAGCCCGTTATTACAAAAGATAACGTAACGATGAGAATTGATACGGTTGTATTCTATCAGATTACCGACCCGAAGTTGTTCTGCTACGGTGTTGAAAATCCCATTATGGCGATTGAAAACCTTACTGCAACCACGCTTCGTAACGTTATCGGTGAGATGGAACTTGACCAGACACTTACTTCCCGTGAAGTAATTAACACCAAGATGAGAGCATCCCTCGACGTTGCAACCGACCCTTGGGGTATCAAGGTTAACCGAGTAGAGCTTAAGAACATTATTCCTCCTGCAGCAATTCAGGATGCAATGGAAAAACAGATGAAGGCAGAACGTGAAAGACGTGAAGCAGTTACCAGAGCAGAAGGTGAAAAGAAATCTTCCATCCTTGTAGCAGAAGGTCAGAAAGAATCTGCTATTTTGGAAGCAGAAGCGGAAAAGCAGTCAGCAATTCTTCGTGCAGAAGCACAGAAAGAAAAGATGATTAAAGAAGCAGAAGGTCAGGCAGAAGCAATCCTTAAAGTGCAGCAGGCTACGGCAGACGGTATCCGTATGATTAAAGAAGCCGGAGCAGACGAAGCTGTTCTTCAGCTTAAGAGCTTGGAAGCATTTGCGAAGGCAGCAGACGGACAGTCTACAAAGATTATTATCCCGTCTGATTTACAGGGCATTGCCAGCCTTGCTACCACATTCAAAGAGGTTGCAAGCAAATAATAGAATTGGCGATACGATATTGAGATTCGGAGCCGCACATTACTGTGTGGCTCTGTTTTTCACTTTATAAAACATACTAGCCCCAGCGGCGGAAAGAAGGAAGAGATGGATTTAAAAGGACGTCATTTTTTAACACTGAAAGATTTTACTCCGGAGGAGATTCAGTATCTGATTGATTTGGCAGCAGAATACAAGCGCAAGAAAAAAGAAGGAATTGCCGTGGATACATTGCGGGGAAAAAATGTTGCGCTGATATTTGAAAAGACCAGCACTAGAACCCGTTGTTCTTTTGAAGTTGCGGCCCATGATTTGGGTATGGGTACGACCTATCTGGATCCTTCCAGCTCCCAGATCGGAAAGAAGGAAAGTATCGCAGATACGGCAAGAGTTTTGGGAAGTATGTTTGAAGGTATTGAGTACCGCGGATTTGAGCAGAGCATCGTGGAAGAACTTGCAAAATATGCAGGCGTACCGGTGTGGAACGGACTGACCAATGAATATCACCCTACGCAGATGCTGGCGGATTTTTTGACTATTCAGGAAATTTTCGGCGACCTTAAAGGAAGAAAACTGGCATATATGGGTGATGCAAGATACAACATGGGTAATTCCCTGATGATTGCATGTACCAAGATGGGAATGCATTTTGCGGCTGGCGCGCCGAAACGGTATTTCCCGGAGGCTGATTTGGTGGCACAGTGTCAGGAATATGCCAATGCATCCGGCGGTTCTATTTTGCTTACGGAAGATCCGATGGAAGCGGCCAAAGATGCGGATGTTATTTATACTGACGTATGGGTGTCCATGGGTGAACCGGACCGTGTATGGGAAGAGAGAATCAAAGATTTGACACCGTACCGTGTGACGACGGAATTGATGGGAGCGGCAAAGGATACGGCGATTTTCCTGCATTGTCTTCCTGCATTCCATGATCTTAAGACAAAAATCGGAAAAGAAATCAAAGACCGCTACGGTCTCAACGAAATGGAAGTTACCGACGAGGTATTTGAAAGCCCGCAGTCCAAGGTATTCCAGGAAGCAGAGAATCGTATGCATACAATAAAAGCTATTATGGCAGCAACATTGGGAGCATAAATATGAAGGCCGATGTTTTACGTCTATTGAGAGAAAATGCAAAGGGAATGACCGCCGAGCAAATTGCGACTGTGCTGGGTGTATCCGTTGCTGCAGTCAAAACGGTAATCCGTCAGTTGGTTGCGGAGGGCTATGATATTGACAAGGAAGACGGCGCAGGATACCGACTGATCAGTTATCCGGAAGTTATTACCGCAGCAGAAATCATGAGCCGCGTACGGACACAGTGGGCCGGAAAAAAGGTATATTACCGTAATGAGACGGAATCCACCAATGAAGATGCCAGAGAACTTGCAGAAGAAGGAATGGAGCATGGTGCCCTGGTGGTTGCAAAGCATCAGACCGGAGGGAAAGGTCGTCGGGGTCGCAGCTGGGAATGTGAGAACGGCAACAGTGTGGCAATGAGTCTTTTACTTCATCCGGAATTTTCGCCGGAGAAAGCGCCCATGCTGACACTTCTTATGGCTCTTAGTGTGGCGGAGGTTTTGGAGAAACTTACGGAAGCGGACATTAAAATAAAATGGCCCAATGATATTTTGATTAACCGAAAAAAGGTGTGCGGCATCCTTACGGAGATGCGGGCAGAGGAAGGCACCATCGACCATGTGGTGGTGGGAGTCGGCATTAACGTGAACCAAAACGGTATGCCGGAAGAGATTGCCGGATTTGCCACATCGCTGCTTATGGAAATGGGACAACGTTACGGCCGCGCCGATATCATGGTGGCGATTATGGAATACTTTGAAGGATATTACGATGACTTTTTGGAGCATTTGGATTTGTCTGCGGTGGTAGATGCCTATGACAGTTATCTGATAAACCGTGGGGCTCAGGTAAAGGTGTTGGACCCTCAGGGGGAATATACCGGAACCGCACAGGGAATCAACGATTACGGCGAACTGATTGTGCAAAAGGATGACGGAACCTTTGCCAGGGTGTCTTCCGGTGAGGTGTCGGTGCGAGGCATATACGGATATGTGTAAAGACGAGCAGGCAGCCGTTTTGCGGATTTATTGAAAACGAAGATGAAGAGTGGACGATGAGATGAGCGAAGAAAAGAAAGTGCTGTGCGGCGCAAATGCCTATGAGCAGAAATACTATTTTAATGAAGCGGAATTTGGTAATTTGCCGGAATCCATAAAGGAAGAACTGCATATTATGTGCGTGTTGTTTACCGAAGAGGTGGGCGGCATTTTTACCATCGTGCTGGAAAAAGACGGTGGTGTTTCCTTGGAGACGCAGGCTGCAGAAGATGATTTTTATTATGATGAAGTATCCAGCGGTCTTTTGGTGAATCAGATTCGGGCGAAAAGACAGGAACTTTTGGAGTCCATCAGCCTGTACTATCGCGTGTTCTTTTTGCACGAAAATATCGCGGATTTGGAGGATTTGTAATGTTACTTACCATTGATGTGGGCAATACCAATATTACCTTTGGGAGTTTTCGGGGAGAAAAACTGGAATGTACATTCCGGATGACCACCAAGCAACCGAGAACCTCCGATGAATACGGAATTTTGATGGCGGATATGCTGCGGCATCATGGGATGGAACCGGAGCAGACAGAAGGTGTTATCATTACTTCCGTGGTTCCCAATGTTATGCATTCCCTGGTGGGCGGCGTGGAGCGTTACCTTGGAAAAACGCCTATGATTGTGGGCCCGGGGCTGAAGACAGGAATTAAAATTGTTACGGAGAATCCCAAGCAAATCGGCTCGGACCGTATCGTGGATGCGGTAGGCGCTTATGAAAAATACGGCGGACCGGTTTTTGTGTTGGATTTTGGTACTGCTACCACCTATGATTTGGTCAACGAAAAAGGTGAATTTATGGCAGGAATTACGGCGCCCGGCATTCGCATCAGCGCAGCGGCGCTTTGGGAAGGGACGGCCAAACTTCCGGAAATCGAAATTGAGAAACCGGCATCCATTCTTGCGCAAAATACCGTGACCAGTATGCAGGCCGGTCTTGTGTACGGTCAAATCGGTCAGACGGAATATATCATCAGTCAGGTGAAAAAAGAGAGCGGATTTGATGACCTGAAGGTAGTTGCCACCGGCGGACTTGGCAGACTGTTGTCAAAAGAATGCCCCGGCATCGATATTTACGACCGGGATTTGACGCTGGAAGGACTTCGCTTTATTTATCAACGAAATATAAGAAAGTAAGTTGCGTTTGGAAAAACGAAACGTAAACAGAGATTCGTCAGTGAAGAAATTAGTAATCGGCGATGTAACGCTGGAAAACAATATGATTTTGGCACCCATGGCAGGAGTGACGGATTTGCCCTTCCGTTTGCTTTGCAAAGAACAGGGAGCGGGCCTGCTTTGCATGGAAATGGTAAGCGCCAAAGCAATTATGTATAACAATAAAAACACGGATGCATTGATGGCGATTGATGAGCGGGAATTGCCGGTATCGCTGCAATTGTTCGGTTCCGAACCGGATATTATCGCAGAGCAGGCAAAGCGGATTGAAGAGAGGCCCTTTGCCCTTTTGGATATAAACATGGGATGTCCCGTGCCGAAAGTAGTCAACAACGGGGAGGGCAGTGCCCTTATGAAAAATCCGAGGCTTGCAGCAGAGATTGTGGCCAAGACGGCAAAGGCGATAAAGAAACCGGTAACGGTAAAAATCCGCAAAGGATTTGATGATAATCATGTGAATGCGGTGGAGATGGCCAAGTACTTAGAGGAGGCCGGCGCTGCAGCAATCGCGGTGCATGGGCGTACCAGGGAGCAATATTACGCCGGATGTGCGGACTGGGAGATTATTGCCAGGGTAAAGGAAGCGGTGACGATTCCGGTTATCGGAAATGGTGATATAACCGGCCCCTTGGCGGCGGAGCGAATGATGAAGGAAACCGGTTGCGACGGGATTATGATTGGGCGGGCAGCCCAGGGGAATCCCTGGATTTTTTCACGGATAAAGAAGTATTTGGAGACCGGGGTTTTGGAAGAGTCGCCGGCACCGGAGGAAATACGGCGGGTAATTTTGCGGCACGCGGCACTGATGCGGGAATGCAAAGGAGATTACACCGGTATCCGTGAGATGCGAAAGCATGTGGCGTGGTATATTTCCGGATATCCCGGAGCCGCCGGAATGCGCAAGCGTGTGTGTGAGATGGAATCGTTTGAGGAATTGGAGAACTTGGTCTGTGATTTCTTTTCGAGATAAGTTATGTTAAAAACAAAGGAGGAATGTTGAAATGGAACAGGAGTATGTAGCGGTGCCCACAGAACCGGGCGAAAATGCCCCGAAAGTTCCCCGGCAGGGAAAAAAACTGTTTGGCATTGTACTTGGCATTATAATCGGCGCGGCGTGCCTGGCTTTTGTGGTTGTATTGATTGTATCGCTTTCGTCTTCTAATACCGGCAGAGTGCAGGTCGGAGGCACATGGTATAATTACAGCGCAGAAAGCGGCATTGAGAATTTTTCGGATATTGAGAACGGTGTGTATTGGAATGTGATGGGTAGCTTGCGGTATGCAGAAGAAGGGGCGGATGAATGGACGGAAACCAGCCCGCTTCGGGACACGCCGATGGCACTGATATACGGTTCCAATGAGCTACGCAATTTTGAAGAGTATGAAGTGGCATGTTATACGTTTATGTTTGCAGAGGATTTTAAAACCGGTGACGGTATCACGGAGTCTTCTTCGGAGCAGGAGATTGAGAGGAAAGGCTATTTTGATTACGGACTGTTTACAACGCCCAACGGTTACTGTCAATTCTACACGGAAGATGCGGTGCTTGATTGGGATGCCATAGCGGATGATATGGAACTTCTGGAAGAAGAAAATGATTTTGATGAACTGGATTACGGTGATTATATCGGCGAAAGCAGTTTGGATTTCTGGCGGTTTGCAGTCAGAGACGGAATAGACAGTTATATGGATTACGATGAGGTTCTGGAATTCCTGGAGGATGATATGTGGGAAGATTACGGTTCTCCGGAAGAGATTATCACATCCCAGCTGGCATTTGCAAAACTGTTCTATCTCTTGGAGGAAGGCGAAATTGATTATTTTATCATCAATGATGTACGTTACAATGAAGACGGAAATGTTTTGACGGTTCGGTTTTACGTGAAGGAAGATACTTCGGAGGATTGGTACGAAAATATGGGCGCGGGACTTTTGGCAGAGTAGATAGCCCGGGTTTCCTTGACAGTATAAACACTAATAGGGTATAATTTATTGATTGTTTTGGAAATATAAATGCAATTTGCAAATAAAAAAGAAAGGTGTTACGACAATGGCTGAAAAGAAAAATCTGTTAACAAGAGAAGGCTTGAAAAAATATGAAGAGGAACTTCAGGAGTTAAAAAGTGTAAAACGTAAAGAGATTTCCCAGAAAATTAAGGAAGCAAGAGAACAGGGTGACTTGTCAGAAAATGCGGAATACGATGCTGCAAAAGATGAGCAGCGTGACGTGGAAGCCCGTATTGAAGAACTTGAAAAACTCTTGAAAAACGTGGAAGTTGTTGACGTTGAACAGGTTGATGGTAAAGTTACCAAGGCAGCATTTGGATGTAGCGTTAAAGTTTTGGATAAAGAGTTAAAAGAAGAGATGGTATTTACCATTAAGGGTGCCAGCGAAGCAGACAGCTTAAACGGAAGCATTTCCAATGAATCCCCTCTCGGAAAAGCTTTGATTGGTGCAAAAAAAGGGGAAACCGTAGAAGTAGAAGCTCCCGTGGGAGTGATTAAATATAAAGTAATTGATATCTGGATGGACTAAGGTGCTTCCGGATATTCGCGGGATTGTTCGGACAGATTAAGTTAGATTGGAGAGACCATCGTGGGAGAAAATCAGAATCAGGCAAAAAATCAGGCGCAGGAACAGGATTTGGGACAGCTTTTAAAAGTGCGTCGTGAGAAGTTGGCAAATTTACAGGAAAACGGAAAAGACCCGTTTGTTATTACAAAATATGATCAGACACATCACACCGACGAAGTGAGAGATTTGTATGAAGTCCATGAAGCAAAACTTCTTGCAGGAAGAGTGGCTCCTTCTACGGAAGGCTTGTCAGAGGAAGAGGCCAAGGAAGTTTTGAATCAGGATTACAATGACAGAAGAAGCATCATGGATGCGGACCCGATTCGCGTATCCATCGCAGGCCGTATGATGTTTAAGCGTGTTATGGGAAAGGCATCGTTCTGCAACCTTCAGGATATTGCCGGAAAGATTCAGGTGTATGTGGCAAGAGATGCCATCGGCGAGGAAGCCTATGGGGAATTTAAAAAGTCCGATATTGGCGATATTTACGGTATTAAAGGTTATATCTTCCGGACCAAGACCGGCGAAATTTCCATTCACGCAGAGGAAATGATTCTTCTTTCCAAGAGTTTGCAGATTCTTCCGGAGAAATTCCACGGACTGACCGATACGGATACCCGTTATCGTCAGAGATATGTAGACCTTATCATGAATGAGGAAAGCAAGAAGACCTTCATTTACCGTTCCAAAATCATTGCGGCAATCAGAAAGTATCTTGCAGGAGAGAAATTCCTGGAAGTAGAGACACCGATGTTGGTATCCAATGCGGGCGGTGCTGCAGCAAGACCCTTTGAAACTCATTTCAATGCGTTGAATGAGGATTTCAAGCTTCGTATTTCCCTTGAGTTATATCTTAAGAGACTCATTGTAGGCGGTTTGGAGCGTGTGTATGAAATCGGAAGAGTATTCCGGAACGAAGGTTTGGATACAAGACACAATCCGGAATTTACGCTGATGGAGCTTTATCAGGCATATACCGATTACAACGGAATGATGGACCTTACCGAGAATATGTTCCGCTATGTGGCGCAGGAAGTGCTTGGCACTACCACCATTACTTACAACGGCATTGAAATGGACCTTGGAAAACCGTTTGCAAGAATCACCATGACCGAGGCTGTAAAACAGTATGCCGGTGTGGATTTCGACGCAATCGAAACGTTGGAAGAGGCTCGTGCCATTGCCAAAGAAAAGCATGTGGAATTTGAGGAAAGACATAAGAAGGGCGACATCTTGAATCTCTTCTTTGAAGAGTTCGTAGAGGAGCATTTGCTTCAGCCGACCTTCGTTATGGATCACCCCATCGAGATTTCACCGCTGACCAAGAAGAAACCTTCGGATCCCGGCAAGGTAGAACGTTTCGAGCTCTTTATGAACGGCTGGGAAATGTGTAATGCATACTCCGAGCTGAATGACCCCATCGACCAGAGAGAACGTTTCAAAGCCCAGGAAGAGCAGCTTGCCCAGGGCGACGAAGAAGCCAACACAACAGACGAAGATTTCCTGAATGCATTGGAAATCGGTATGCCCCCTACCGGCGGTATCGGCTACGGTATCGACCGACTGGTAATGCTTCTTACCGATTCCCCGGCGATAAGGGATGTGTTGTTGTTTCCGACAATGAAAAGTTTGGACAAATAAATCCAGTGTTTATGCGGGTTTGCGGGCTTTTCAAAATGATTTTGACAACAAATTGACAACAAATGCGAATGGAATCACAAGTTATAATAAGTGATGATAAGTTGTTCAGGTAAAATTCAGCAATAGAAATTAGACCTAAAAGGGTCACTTTCTTGAAAGAAATTTCAGGAGAGTGGCCCTTTTTTGCGTTGCAGGATATTTGTTACAGGAAATTAAGCAATCGAAAACAGGAAATTCGTATATTTTGAAAATTTATACGAAAACGTCATCGAAGTATACGAATTTTATACGACAAGGAGGATTTCATGGACGAGCAGTATTATGACATTGAGCGAAGAACGGCGGTAAAAGATACGGCCAGAGAGTTAAGAAGGAAGTTTTTGCGTTATAAGGACGCTGAGGTGGTTTACAGCATGACGCATAAGAAATTGTTGGAGCTTGCAGGTAAGGCAGGAGCAATTTATAGAATTGATGGATATGTGCTTCTGGATAGAGATATTTTTGATGAATATTTAGAGCGTT
Source organism: Lachnospiraceae bacterium (assembly GCA_015057055.1). Taxonomy (GTDB): domain Bacteria; phylum Bacillota; class Clostridia; order Lachnospirales; family Lachnospiraceae; genus NK4A136. The sequence continues at coordinate 12,671 of SVFE01000041.1, forward strand.
TTCATGAACCGGCAACGGAGTAGGAGGATTTATGGCAGGAAATGCATGGAAGTATTCGCACAAGCTGGATGATGTGGATTTGGAATTTCTGCAACATGACTTTATTACGATTAAGCAGGGTGTGAATTATTACGGATTTAGTGAGAGACCGTTTCTTCGTATGGCGAAGGAAGCAGGAGCTTATTACAAGATAGGCAAGATGGTAAGGATTAAAAGAGAATTATTTGACCGGTATTTAAGAAAAACAAGAAAGGTACCGAGAATAGGAGGCAAATTATGTGCAAGGTCATAACCGTGTGTAACCAAAAGGGAGGAACTTCGAAAACAACTTCCTGTGTGAATTTAGGAATTGGATTAGCAATGGAAGGTAAAAAGGTATTGTTGGTGGATTCGGACCCGCAAGGGTCTCTGTCTATCAGCCTGGGTTATCCGGAGCCAGATGAAATGGAAAATACCTTGGCAACCGTGATGATGAATATTGTGAATGATGAGGAGTTCTGCTTAGAGGAGATTTTGATTCATCATAATGAGGGCGTGGATATTTTGCCGGCGAATATTGAGTTATCTGCTATTGAAGTATCGTTGGTAAATGTAATGAGTAGGGAACTGATACTTAGGCAGTTGATAGAACGCATCAGGGGAGATTATGACTACATTATTATTGATTGTATGCCGTCTCTGGGCATGATGACAATTAATGCACTTGCATGTGCGGATGCTGTTCTTATTCCGGTGCAGGCTGCATATCTGCCGGTAAAGGGACTACAACAGCTGATTAAGACGATTGGTAGGGTAAAGCGCCAGTTGAACCCTAAACTGAAAATAGAGGGTATTCTGCTTACAATGGTTGATAACAGGACCAATTATGCAAAGGATATCTGTTCATTGGTATATGAAGTGTATTCGTCTTCTATTAAAGTGTTCAAAACAGAAATACCATTATCTGTGCGTGCGGCTGAAATCAGTGCAGAAGGAAGTAGTATTTATAAATATGATCCGAAGGGAAAAGCGGCACATGCATATCGTGAGTTGACAAAGGAGGTTCTCAATGGCTAGTAGAGTTGGAAGTAAAATCAAATTAACAAGTATAGATGAATTATTATGTGTACCGGAAACGAGTGGTACAACAGAGATTGAATTGGGTTTAATATCGGCATTTGAAAATCATCCGTTCCGTGTGGTGGATGATGAGAAAATGGAGGAGCTTGTAGAAAGTATCAGACAACAGGGAATTCTATCGCCGGTGTTGGTTCGTCCTGATGATGAGGGCGGTTATGAAATGATATCCGGTCATAGAAGATTGCATGCGGCAAAGATAGTAGGTCTTAAGAAGATACCGGCGATTGTCAGAGAGCTTACAGATGATGAAGCAGTTATCGCTATGGTAAATGCAAATTTTCAAAGGGAAGAAATACTTCCTAGTGAAAGAGGATTTTCTCTTAAGATGAAAATGGATGCTATGCGTCATCAGGGAGCTTGTCGCCATGATGGCGACAAGTTGAGCCCGGCGGAGAGAAAAACAGCTTCTATTGTTGGAGCAGGTAGTGGATTGGCAGCTCGAAGTGTTCAGAGATACATAAGGCTTACAGAACTGATACCGGAGCTTTTGGATATGGTGGACGCAAAAAGATTATCTTTAGTAAGTGGCGTTGATATTTCTTATTTTGATAAGGATGTTCAGAAATGGCTTTATGAATATATCAGAGATAACGGAAATCTGAAAGCAGAGCAAATGGCGGCGCTTAAGGAGCAGAAGAATCTGGAGAATATGACGCAGTATACATTGATAGCGATTTTGAATGATGCATTGCCGAAAAAGAGTGCTGTGAAAAAAGTAAGCTTTTCAGAAAAGAAGTTGATGAAGTATTTTCCGGCAGATTACCCGGCATCGAAGTGTGAGCGTATTATTACGGAGTTGTTGGAGAAGTGGAAAGAAGAACAGGAGGCGCAGAATGGTATTTAATTATTATAAGAAGTCAGAAGTAAATCAGTTTAATTTTATTCGTATCCCAAAGGTGTTGATGACAGAGGAGCCTTTTGACTCCCTGTCGTTACAATCGAAGCTTCTATATGGAATGTTGATTGACAGAATGAGCGTATCAGGAAAAAATCAGTGGATAGACGAAGAAAACCGTGTTTATATTGTATATCCTATTCAGGAAATTCAGAAAGATATGAGGGTATCTAAACATAAGGCAATTGATTGTCTTGCCGAATTGGAGAGTATTGGTCTTGTTGAAAAGAGATTGAAGGGCAACGGAAGAGCGGCGCATTTGTATGTGAAGAATTTTGTATCGGCTTCGGTGTGAAGTGCAGAAATTGCACTCGTGGAAAGGAGGAAAAGGCAATGGAGCAGAAGATTAAGTTTGATTATTTTTATGGTAAAGAAGCGGATACATTTACATTTTACAGGATTCCGAAGCTACTATTTACTGAACCGATATTTAAGGGATTATCCAGTGAGGCAAAGATATTATACGGGTTGCTGTTGGATAGAATGACATTATCATTAAAAAATGGGTGGTTTGACGAGGAAGGGCGCGCATACATATATTTTGCAATCGAAGATATTGCGGAATTACTGAATTGCGGAAAGAATAAAGCAGTACGTTCTTTACAGGAATTAGTAGAGGGAACCGGTGTAGGACTGATAGAGAAAAAGCGTCAGGGACAGGGGAAATCTAACATATTATATGTGAAGAACTTCATTATAGAAGAGGAACAGAATGTTACTTTTGGGGATTCTGAAAAAGAAGATTCTGGCTCAGAATGTTATATTTCAACATTCCAGAATGTTAAAAATGGGGATTCTGGAATCACCCAAAATAACATTCAAGAAGTTTCATTTTGGGGAGCAAATAATAATAAAAAGATATATAATAATATAAGTGATACTGAATCTAATCTTATCGTATCTGGAAAAGAGGGATATGATGCGATGAGAGGATATGATACACTTATCAAGGACAATATCGAATTTGATTTGTTGCTTGAAAGAAATCCGTATGACAGAGAAATGCTCTATGGTATTTTTGACCTTATACTTGAAACAGTTCTGTCTAAAGCAGATGAGGCGGTAATATCTTGTAATCGCTACCCAATGGAGCTTGTAAGGTCGAAGATGCTGAAATTAGATGCGTCACATATTGAGTATGTGTTGGATTGTATGAAATCAAATACGAGCAAAGTAAAGAATATCAAGAAGTATTTGTTGGCTGCGTTGTTTAATGCTCCGACTACGATTGGTAGTTATTATCAGTCAAAAGTGAACTATGATTTTCCGCAATATGCCGGAGCAAAGTGAGGAGAGTGCAAATGAGAACATTAAAGAAAATACTGTTGTTTCCGTTTAGATTGGTGCTGATGCTACTGAATGTGCTTTTGGACCTGTTTATGCGAGTAGAGAGCTTTGTGGCAGGAATTGGTGGTCTGTTTATTGTGGGCTGCCTGATTTATTCGATTGTGAACCAAATATGGATTCATGTGGGCTTACTTACAGGAATTCTTGTATTAGGTATAATCTTTGTATTGTTGACAGCAGAGATTAAGATAGGCATAGAAATCTTACTTGCCAAAATGGGCTAAAATGAAAAATGTCCACCAAATGTCCACCAAATGTCTACCAAATGTCCACCAAATGTCCATTTTCAAACGATTTTACCTGTGTTATATTTATAATGGACAATCGAACGGGGAACACAAAAACACCTCAAATGATTGTCCTTAACTTTTGCAAAAGTGAATATGGCAAATGAAGCGTCAGCTTACAGCTTATCGGTTGTGGGTCTGGCGCTTTTATTATGCCAGGAACCGGAAGTGAGGGTGACGACCTAAGCTTCACAGCAGAATATAGAAAGAATGAGGTAAAGCGAATGGATTTTGAAAAATTCAAAGAGAGTTTGATTGAGGATGTACAGCAGGGTCTTTACGAGAAGGGTATTGAAGCAAATGTTTCCACTAGTGAAGTTTCCAAGTTGAATGAGTCTTACGAAGCACTTACGGTTACGCCGGAAGGTAGTAATGTTGGTGTGAACGTAAATATGGAGAACTTCTTCGAGGCTTATGAAAACGGTGTTGATTATGACGCTGTGGTTGACAGAGCGATTCAAGTAATTGAAAACGGTCTTGACCAGCAGCCGTCGATTGATGTTTCTGCTCTTACAGATTACAGTCAGATGAAGGACAAGCTGATTATGGAAGTTGTTTCTAAGGAAGCAAATGAAGAAATGCTTGCGAATATCCCCCACGTGGAAATGGAGGATATGGCAGTAGTGTACCGCTTCGTACTTGATAGTAATGAAGATGGCAGAGCAACAATCCTTGCTACAAACCACCTGATTGAAACCATGGGAGTTACACCGGAACAGCTTCATGCGGATGCGATGGAAAATGCACCGGAACTTAAGCCTGCGGTTATCATGGGAATGAGTGAAGTGCTTGCTGATTTGGGAATGCCTATGGAAATGATGGGATTGGAGGCTCCTGAGCAGGAATTTATGTATGTGGCTACGGTCGAGGATAAAATTAACGGTGCCGGCGTTTTGGCATATCAGAATTTTATGGACCAGGCTGCAGAGAGACTTGGAGGTGACTTCTTCATCCTACCATCCAGTCGTAATGAGGTGTTGCTAGTACCGGATAACGGAGAGGTAGACTTACAGCAACTCAAAGATATGGTTTGTGAAGTAAATGCTACGCAGGTTGCTCCGGAGGAGAAACTTACAGACAGTGTTTATCACTACGACAGTAAGGAAAAAGTCTTTGAACTTGGCGAGAAGTTCCTTGAGCGTCAGGCTGAAAAGGATGTAGACAGAGATGCTCTTGAAGAGAAATCGGATAAAGCGTCTGTGCTTGGCGAGCTTAAGGCTAAGAAAGACGAAGTTGCGAAGCAGCCTAAGAAGGAAGCTGTAGAAAAGGGTACCAAAGCTAAGGGCGAAGAACTCTAAGAAAAACTGCCATAATCGGCAAAAATATAAAGTGAAAGAAGTGTCGGCACCGGATGATTATCAGGGTGTCCGGCACTTTTTCTATGAAATGGCTTGGAAAATAGGAGGAATGAAAAATGTCAAGAGAATACAATATCAAACAAGCAATGCATAACAGTCACTCATCAGTTATCGGTAAAAAGGAGCCTTTGCCGCATCCACAGAATTGTCGAACTGAATGTCCTTATGGCTATGGCAGAGCCTTCTGCTTTCCATGTATGGCAAAGATTATGGCAGAGCATAATGCCGCTAAGAAGAAAAGCGTGCAGGAAGCATAAACATGTATTTTGACTATTTTTATGGGGAACAGGCTGAGCAGTATTCGTTTTATCGAATTCCGAAGGTACTTATAACCGATGATGTATTTGAAAAATTATCAACAGATGCAAAAGTGCTCTATAGTTTGTTCCTAGACAGGGTGTCATTGTCATTCAACAGTGGATGGGTGGATGAGTATGGCAGGGTGTATATCATTTACACGATTAGAAGCATACAGAGAGATTTGCATTGTGCAGTGAAAAAGGCTGTTAAACTTGTGAAGGAATTGGAGCAGTTTGGGCTTATAGAAAAGGTGAATCGCGGGCAGGGAAAACCTGCTCTTATTTATGTGAAAAACTTTTATGGAGTGTTGTCAAAAGGAGAAGTCTTGACTTGTCAAAAGCACAACTCTAGTGTTGTCAAAAGCACAATTCTAGAACTGTCAAAAGCACAACCAAATAATACTAATATTAATAATACTGATATTAATTATACTGATCCTATCCTAT
>SVFE01000097.1 GCA_015057055.1 Lachnospiraceae bacterium
TTCCGGTTTGTTCATAATCTGAATATTGAAAGGTTTTACATACAAATCAACTTCTGCACCCTTTTCATGGTAGACGGTGGTGTGAATCATCCACTGGATACCGATGCCCTCTGCCATGATTTCATAGTGTACTCCCTTGAAAAGCACGGAGGTAACGGTGGCAGGGAAGATTCCTTTGCCCCGTTCCATGATTTCCACATCTTCCGGGCGGATTACTACGTCCACGGGAGTGTTGTTGCCGAATCCGGTATCGACGCAGGCAAATTTTGTATCGTTAATGCAGACAAGTTCATCCTGAAGCATGGTTCCGCCGATTAGGTTGGCATCGCCAATAAAGTCGGCAACGAAAGCGTTTTGCGGTTCATTATAAATATCTTCCGGAGTACCGATCTGCTGGATATATCCCTGGTTCATGACCACGATTTTATCCGACATGGTAAGGGCTTCTTCCTGGTCATGTGTAACATAAATAAATGTGATGCCCAGTTCTTTTTTCAGGCGAATCAGTTCTTTTTGCATGTCCTGACGGAGTTTCAAATCCAATGCGCCGAGGGGCTCATCCAAAAGAAGAATTTGGGGCTCGTTTACAATTGCCCGGGCAATGGCAATACGCTGCTGCTGACCGCCACTGAGGGAACGGGGTTTTCTTTTTTCGTAGCCGGTCAGATTTACCAGTTCTAAGGCGTATTTGACTTTTTCTTTTATGTATGCATCGTCCTTTTTCTTAATCTTAAGGCCAAAAGCGATGTTTTCTTCAATCGTCATATGCGGGAACAGGGCATATTTTTGGAAAACCGTATTGATGGAGCGCTGTTCCGTAGGCAGTTGGGTGATATCGGTTCCTTCCAGCAGTACCTGTCCTTTGTCCGGTGTAACAAAGCCACCGATGATGCGGAGGGTTGTGGTTTTTCCGCAACCGGAAGGACCAAGGAGAGTAACAAATTCATTACGTTTGATATCCAGAGACAAATCCTCCAGAATGAGTTCTCCGTCAAAGGATTTGGAAATGTCTTTTAACTGTAAAATGTTATCCTGCATAGTGTTCTCCATTCATTTTTCTATTAGAGTTATCGAGGTATTTCCTAAATTAAAAACTGGGGGGTGTGCTTACCCATAAAAATACGGCATTGGTATTTCCGTTATTTATAATTTGATGCTTTTTGGAACAGGAATAGTAGAAGGATTCCCCTTCTTTTACGGTATGGGGAACTTCGTCCAAATAAAGGGTCAGTTGGCCTTTGATAACGTAGCCGAATTCTTCGCCGTTATGTGCCTTGTCCAGAGCGGTCCGCCCGCCGGGATTTAAGGTCATTCGCACCGGTTCCATCATATTTTTCTGGGCATCGGTGACAAGCCATCGGATGCTGTTTCCATTTTCCTCATCGTTTTTTTCAAAATAGTCGTCTTTGTGATATACGACAGGGGCTTTTTTTTCTGTGCTGAAAAATTCAGCGGGAGTGCAACCAAGACATTGTAGGATATCCAAAAGGGTAGGTACGGAAGGAACGGTCAAATCGCGCTCCAACTGTGATATGTAGCCTTTGGTTAATTCGGTTCTGTCCGCCAATTCTTGTTGCGTCAAACCGTGCTGATTTCTAAGATCTTTCAGTCTTTGCCCCAATTTCAAATCCGTATTCATTTTCTTCTCCGTTTACTCAATAAATACTAAAAAAATGCTTAAAAAAAATCCCTAACAAAGTCGCAATAAAATTATACTTTGAGTTTAGAGATTGTTTACTTTCAACATATATTATACGTATATGTGAAAGAATGTCAATATTAATTAGTAAAACAATGAAATTTTTTTCTTAAAAGAACAGTTCAAAAAGAAAAACCACCAAGCAGGAGCCTACGGCAACTTTAAAAAGGCCCTGATTCAAGTAGGCCAAAAGGAGCGCCACAAGAAAGCCGGCGATGCCGGAAACCGGGGTGTCGGTGGCAGATAGAATGGCCGGAAAGGTCATAACCGCCAATGTGACATAGGGTACATAATAAAGAAAAGAACGAATGGTTTTGTTCTTGATTTCTTTTCGAATCAGTGTCAGAGGCAACATTCGGATCAGGTAGGTAACAGCCGCCATAATTAAGATATAGATAAAGATATTATTTTCCATGACTTAAAACCTCCGAATCGCTGGATTTTTCGCCTGTTTCTCCGGAAAGGGTAGCCTCCGATACCGGGAACAAAACGGCAGCAAGAAGCGCCAAAGCCACCGTAAGAATAATGATGCGAATGCCGGAAGAAAGTTCTTTTACAACGGGAAGTATGGAAAAGAGGTAACTGCACAACATGGAAATAACCACCACCAGAGCGATGGTTTTCTCTTTTTTTGCCGGAGGAATGATAATCGCCAAAAACATACCGTAAAGGGCAACGCTGAGGGCGCTGACCACACCGGCCGGCAGGATGTTTCCGAAGATTACACCAAGGCATGTGCCCAGAGCCCATCCCGGAATGGATACCAGCATGGCGCCGTAAGTGTAAAAGGGGTCCAGTTTTCCGTTGTAGGCAATGGAAATACCAAAGATTTCGTCTGTTACGTCAAAAGCAAGAATAAAGCGGTGGAAGAACGGTGTCTTGGCATCTAATTTTTGTGACAACGCACAGGACATCAAAAGATATCGGATATTGACGACAAGCTGCGTGACTGCCATTTCAAGATAGGGAGCCCCAACGCCGATTAAAGTCATAGCGGCAAATTCCCCCGCAGAAGTATTGTTAGTGAGCGACATAACGGTAGCCCAAAAGACAGAGATGCCCACTTTTTTTGCCTGTATACCGAGGGTGAAGGAAACTGCAAAATACCCCAGTGCAATGGGGATTCCGTCGCGCATACCCTGATAAAAAATTGTTCGTCTGCTTGCTTTGTCTGTCATAGTAATCTCCGTATAGTCTTGATAAACCACATAACATTCTAATCATTTTGGGCATTTTTGTAAAGTCTGAAGATAGAAACGGTAAAAATATCACAGAGCGAAATCGGAAAAACTGAAAATAGTAAAAATATCACAGAGCGAAATCGGAAAAACTGAAAATAGTAAAAATATCACAGAGCGAAATCGGAAAAAGCTGAAAAAGGTAATAATATCACAGAGCAAAATCGGAAAAAGCTGAAAATGGTAATAATATCACAGAGCGAAATCGGAAAAACTGAAAAAGGTAAAA
>SVFE01000098.1 GCA_015057055.1 Lachnospiraceae bacterium
GCGTTCTTTTACATATACTCCTGTAAGAGTCAAAGCCGATAATACAAGCACGCTGGATGCCAGCATGACAAATTTTTCTTTTTTAAGATGATTTTTATTTCGCATCGTTATCCCTCCAATCTATACGAATAGTTTTGCCCGGCTTGCAAAGTTTATACACAATTCATTTTCAGACAATTAAAAATTATTTTTAAAAGTGCTTGACATTTCTACTTTTGCAAATATAATGAAGTTTAATAACATAGGAAAAGCCAAGACGGAAAGAGTAGTTTGCCGGAAGCATCCAGAGAGAAGGACATTTGGTGGAAGTCCTTTATGAAAGAAGACAGACGAAAACCATTCCCGAGCTGTAACGCCTAAGATAATAATTGTTAAGTGTTACCGTATGCCTGCGTTAAAGGATAGGATTTGATAGAATCTGAAGTGAAAAGTTAAGGTGGAACCGTGCAAGTATTGCACCCTTAGATATGCAAAGAGACTGCGTATTTATGGGTGCTTTTCTTATGTTATCGAAACTATTTTTGATGCATTTAAGATGCAGAAAGGAGACATAAGAATGAAGGTTATTAACAAAAAAGGCGAAATTTTAGAAGGTAATTTTGAACAGCAGTTTGTACAAGAGGCGTTTTGGCATACATCCGCCCATGTTTTGGCGCAGGCAGTAAAACGCCTGTATCCGGATGCAAAATGCGCTATTGGTCCCGCTATCGACAAAGGTTTTTACTATGATTTTGAATTTTCTTTCCCATTTGGTGTGGAGCATTTAGCACCGGTTGAAGAAGAAATGAAAAAGATTGTTAAGGAAGCCCTTTCCTTACAGGTATATGAAATGAGTCGTGATGAGGCACTTGCATATATGAAAGAACGCGACGAAGACTACAAAGCGGAAATAATCGAAAACCTCCCCGAAGGCGAATCCATTTCTTTTTACAAGCAGGGGGAATATGCCGAATTCTGTGCCGGCCCGCATATTGCAAACACGTGCCATATCAAGGCATTCAAACTGCTTTCCGTAGCAGGAGCATATTGGCATGGTGATGAAAACAACAAAATGCTTACGAGAATCTACGGCATTTCTTTCCCGAAAGCATCTGAACTGGCAGACTATCTTCACATGTTGGAAGAAGCCAAGGCACGTGACCACCGTAAACTCGGTAAGGAGTTGGAACTCTTTACGATTTTTGAACAAGGCCCGGGATTACCTGTATTTTTACCAAAGGGATTGATTCTCAAAAATCTTCTTATCGATTACTGGCGTGAAATCCACCGCCGCGAGGGCTATCAGGAAGTTTCCACGCCGATTATGCTTGACCGCAGCCTCTGGGAGACGTCAGGTCACTGGAATTACTACCGTGAAAATATGTATACGCTGGAGGTGGACGATGCGGAGTTTGCCATCAAACCAATGAGTTGTCCGGGCGGTATGCTTGTCTACAAGCAGAAACCGCATTCCTACCGTGAATTGCCGCTTCGAATGGGCGAATTGGGATTAGTACACCGCCATGAAAAATCCGGTACGCTTCACGGGCTGATGCGTGTACGTGCCTTAACGCAGGATGACGCTCATATTTTTATGACGCAGGAACAGATTATTCCGGAAATCCAAAATGTAGCCAGAATGATCGATGAAGTCTATGCACGATTTGGTTTTGACTATTCCGTGGAATTATCTACGAGACCCGAAGACAGCATCGGCAGTGACGAGGAATGGGAACTGGCTACGAATGCACTTAGAAATGCTATGGAAGCCATCAATGTACCGTATTCGGTAAACGAAGGCGACGGCGCTTTCTACGGCCCGAAACTGGACTTCCATTTAAAAGATTCCATCGGAAGAACGTGGCAGTGCGGAACGATCCAGTTGGATTTCCAATTGCCACAGCGTTTTAACATCGAGTACATCGGTGCCGACGGACAGCCACACCGTCCGATTATGATTCACCGCGTATTATTTGGCTCCATCGAGCGTTTCATCGGCATCTTAATCGAGCATTACGCAGGTAAATTCCCGGCATGGTTATCTCCTGTCCAGGTAAAAATCCTGCCTGTATCGGATAAATATCTCGATTATGCGAAGGAAGTGGAGGCTTCTTTAAATAGAATGGGCATCCGTCCGGAGGTCGATTGCCGCGATGAAAAACTCGGCTACCGCATCCGTGAAGCGCGCCTCGATAAAGTGCCTTACATCATTATTCTCGGCGAGAAGGAACAAGCTAACGGCTCCGTATCGGTACGTATGAGAGATGCCGAAATTGATAAACAGGATCTTGGAGAAATGTCGGTTGAGGAGTTTGCAAGATTGGTAAATGCTTAAGAAAGCGAGGATATGTTATGGTTGATGCAATTAGAGAAATACAGGAAAAAGATATTGACGAATGTGTAGATGTTATCCGTGCAAGTTTTCAAACTGTCGCTGATGAATTCGGTTTTACCAAGGAAAACGCACCTCGATACACTGCTTTTGCAACAGATGCCAAACGAATCAGGTGGCATCTGCTTGGTGAACAAAGACCTATGTATGCTTACTGTGATGAAGGCTCCATTGTTGGGTACTATTCACTGGCATTACAGGATAATAACGAATGCGAATTAAACAACCTCTGTGTACTTCCGGCTTATAGGCATAAGGGAATTGGAGAAGCGCTTTTGTCGGATGCATTTGAAAGAGCAAAGGAATTGGGATGCACAAAGATGAACATTGGAATTGTGGAAGAAAATCAGATTCTTCGTAAATGGTATGAGGGTTATGATTTTGTTCACCTTGGTTGCAGGAAATATGATTTCTTTCCGTTTACATGCGGCTATATGACAAGAGAGTTGTAGCAGAATTTGTTATATTTATGTTCGCAAATACCATTTGAAAAATAAGGAGGAACTATGATTTCCAAGAAGATACAACAAATATTCACTAAATTGCCTAAAATAAAATATGGTTATACTGAAATTTCATATAGTTCCTTTTCTGAAGAATATCAATCCGCATTGGTATTTGCCGTCCCATATGAACAACAGCTCCGTTTAGAAAACTATACCGAGGAAGCATTTGATAACAGTATTCTGAATGCAAGAAATAGGTTAGAACTGATTCTAAAA
>SVFE01000099.1 GCA_015057055.1 Lachnospiraceae bacterium
TCGCCGACTTCCTTATCCGAAACAAAAGCCCCCTGCACACGAAGCGGTTTGGTATAGCCCTGAGGATAAAATAGCATATCACCTTTTCCGAGAAGTTTTTCTGCGCCAACCATATCCAAAATCGTTCGAGAATCAATACCACTGGTAACTTTAAAAGCAACGCGACTGGGCATATTTGCTTTAATAAGTCCGGTAATTACATCCACGGAAGGTCGTTGCGTCGCAATAATCAAATGAATACCCGCCGCTCTGGCAAGCTGAGCCAAACGGCAGATGGATTCTTCCACTTCCTTGGAGGCAACCATCATCAAATCTGCCAACTCGTCAACAATTACGACAATTTGCGGCATTTTGGTATAAACAGATGTTTCCCCTTTGTCAAGTAAATCCTGCAGTTTTTGGTTGAAACCTTTGAGGTCGCGACAATTAAATTCTGCAAATGCTTGATAACGTTTGGTCATTTCGGCGACCGCCCATTGTAAGGCTGCATTCGCTTTTCTGGGATCGGTAACAACCGGAATTAACAAATGGGGAATACCGTTGTAAATGCTTAATTCAACCACTTTCGGGTCGATCATAATCAGTTTAACATCGTCCGGATGGGCTTTATATAAAATGCTCATTATCAACGTGTTGATGCACACGGATTTACCGGAACCGGTTGCGCCCGCCACTAACATGTGGGGCATTTTGGCAATATCTGCAACAATAGTCTTTCCGCTGATATCTTTTCCGACAGCAAAAGTTAAGTCCGACGATGCCGCTTTGAACTCATTGGATTCAATTAAATCACGAATATAAACCTCGCTTGTCTCTTTGTTTGGAATCTCAATACCGACAGCGGCTTTGCCGGGTATCGGAGCTTCAATACGGATATCTTGCGCCGCGAGGTTTAATTTAATATCATCCGCCAAATTAACGATTTTATTTACTTTTACTCCCTCGCCCAATTGTAATTCGTAACGGGTAACGGAGGGACCTTGGCTAATATCGGTAACGGTTACGCTCACCCCAAATGTCTTCAGTGTTTGCTGTAAAAGAAGTGCTGTTTCTTTTAACTGCATATCACTGTCGCCTTTTCCTTTTTTCTCATTTTTTTTCAAAAGAGAAATTTTGGGTTTCTCATAACGCCTCCGTTGCACAGGGGGCTCATTTTTAATTTCGGATGCAATGGAAAATTCCCCGTTTTTTTCGTGGGTTCTCTCTGTCACCGGCTGAGGCATGCTATTGATTTGATGACTCATATCGGATGAAACATTGCCGGTTCCAACCACTTTTTTTTCGGCTGGGGGTTCTGTTTTCATTTCCTGCATCGCAGTAACTTTCATCGGATTTTCCACACGGATTTCCGATGCTTGCGAACTCTGCGGCGACTGCATGGGGGTTTTCACTTCCGAAAAATCAAGCACCGGAAGTTCTTCTGTTTTTTCTGAAATTGCAATATCTGAACGTGAAATCTTAATTTCCGTCATCGCATCTGTAGTTTCTTTTTCGGGCAATGCCATGACCACTTTTTGTTTTTCGTTATCTGTAACAGTATGGTCTACAAGACGGATTTCGTGAATATCGTCTTTGTTCTTTTTAGCCACAGGCTCAATAACCGGCATATGAAAGTCGAATTCATTGTCAACCTGAGGTTCTTTTGCCGATTTTGTATTTTTTCTTGAAGCATTAAGAATGCGTTCTTCTTCTATTCGCTCTTCTTCTTTTGCTTTTCTGAGTTCTTCCTGTTCTTTCTTTTTACGTCTCTCTTCTTTTCGTTGTTCTACATAATCGAAAGAATCCTCTTCCTCCTCCGGCGCATCTTTTGCGGAAATATTTTTTGCATTATCATAAATTTTCTTTCCGCCGCTTTTGACTTTATCCAAAAAGGAACGCTCCGTAACGATAACAAGACAAATAATGGATACCAAAATCCCAAGAAAAACAGAACCGGTTTCGCCAAAAATTTTACAAAGCAAATAGCTGATACCACCGAAGACAACGCCGCCGCCGCCTTGGTAGTCATAAAGCAACCGAAAGACATGTTCCGTAAGAAAAAGTTCTTCCATGGAAAGGCCGCTTAACAACGATATAAATAAGCCGATCATAAACAAAAGAACAAGTGCTGCTATCAATTTCATGGTAGCAATTTCATTTCCGTAATTGGAGATTTTAAAACTGATTGCAATAAAAATTATAATCGGTAAAACATAGGCAAGAAGGCCAAAAGTGCCCAACATAAATCCTTTTACTGCGGGGCCGAAAGCGCCGCCGATTACATTAATCATACACAAAAAAAGCAAAACAACCGCACAAAAAGAAAGAAGTACCGTTACTTCCTGTTGAATCTTATAATCAACCGTTTTTTTCTTTCTGTTAACATTGCTTTGAGTAGAACCGGCACTACTTTTTCCGGATGTTTTTCGGCCGGTATTTTTCTTCTGGGATGTTGCCAACTTATGCTGCCTCCGTTTTTTGTTTCATTCCGTACACAATTAGATTTATTATAGCATTTTATCCCTTATTTGTCACTAATTTCACGCTTTTCTAAGCAGAAATATCACATAGTTTTTTGAGCTGAGTTAATGCTTCTGATATTCCGCCAACACGATCGATTATTCCATATTTTACCGCTTCTTCACCGATAAGAATTGTTCCGATATCCTTGGTAAGTACTTCGGTTTCATTCATCAGTTTTTCTAAGGTGTTTTTTTGAATTTTACAGTGATTGCATACAAAATTAGTAATTCGCTCTTGGGTTTTTCTAAAGAAATCATAAGTTTGGCGAGCACCGATTACGGTTCCGTTTGTACGAACGGGGTGAATAACCATGGTTCCTGACGGTACAATAAAGGAATAGTCCGCACTTACTGCAATGGGTACGCCAATGGAATGACTTCCGCCCAGAACTAAAGTAACGGTTTTTTTGGACATGGACGCTATCATTTCTGCAATTGCCAAACCCGCTTCCACATCGCCGCCAACGGTATTTAAAAGAAATAAGATTCCTTTTACGTTTTCATTTCGTTCAAGGGAAGCAAGTTTAGGTAAAAGATGCT
>SVFE01000100.1 GCA_015057055.1 Lachnospiraceae bacterium
ACTCTGCCGAAGGTACCTTTATGTCCAAGCGGGTCTCTTTTGGGGAATAATTCAAAATCCGATTTTTCCGGTGTTAAAAATACGTTGCCTAAATCCGATTTTGTAAGCATGGGATTTTGAGAAAGAGCATCTTTGAATACAGAATTCACCTTTTCTTTTCTGGGATATATACCAATATCTGCCAGGTGAATTTTTCCGCAGTTCTTTCCGCCTTCGCCCAGAAGAAGACCTGCTTTCTTATATCCAAAGGTAATGGTAGCATCTGCTTCTATGGCACATCCGCAAATTTTTCCGGTGTCAGAATGAATGCCGGAAGGAATATCGACAGATACAACCTTTTTTACCGTCTCACCGTGACAGGAATTAATTAAATCAATCAAATTACGAAGATCTCCGGAAATCACACCATTCAATCCGATGCCAAGGAGCGCATCTACCAAAACATCATAATTCCCCGCCGGAATTTTATCATGTACGGTAAAATTCAAATTTTTAACAATATTATATTGTGCCTTACACTCTACGGAGCATTCATTTTCTTTAAAGGGAAATACCAGCGAAACGCGATAATCCCGTTCGCGTAAAACCCTTGCAATGGCAAATCCGTCGCCACCGTTATTTCCTTTGCCGCATACAACAACAATGGTTGATTTCTTGGATTCCAGAATATCCGACTCTAAGAAATCAACAAAGGAAACTGCCGCACGTTCCATAAGAACCAACGCAGGAATTCCAACATTATTAATTGTATTTTTTTCATAATTCTTCATTTGTGAAGATGTAACCAATAATTCCATAATTTTAACCCCGCTTTTTATGATGCTACATTTTTATGTTATGTTCCGTCTCCGGATTATATTGCATATCGAAGATATCAATTACATCCGGTCCGAAAATATCATGCATATAAGCATACATTTCCTGATTTTTCAGTTCACTTTCCTGTTTTTTTACAATATTTTTCTTCAACTCAATACGAATATTATCAATCCACTCGGATATCTGCATTATTTTCTCGGAATTTGTATGAAGAGCCTCGTAGCAAAGAGCCATCGTCTCCAGCATCAACAAATAGTTTTTTTCGTTGATGAGTTTAGGCAGGTCCAAAAGTTCATCCTGATAAGCTTCCATCTGCGCATTATATTCTTCCACCTGCGCTTTGCCTTGCTCTTGCAATTCCCTTGCATCTTCTGCATCCATATTTCCCACCATTTCATTCAACAGGCGGTTTTTTTTCTTTTTTATTTCTTTGCAAAGCGTATTCAGTTTTCCCTGCCTTTTCAGCAATTCCTTTATTTCCTCTTCTAAAGCGCTCATGGAATCCGTCTTATCCAGGCGGCTCATTAAGCAGTACCATTTATTATCCAATGGTAGAATCGGAACATTTTTTCCGTCCAGAGCAGCTTTGAAAGATTCTGATGTATTAGCCAAAATAATCACCTCAAGCCAACAATGTATCCAGTGTTTCTTTAATTGCTTTTATAAAGCCTTCGCTGTTTAATACTTCTACGTTTTCAAGAGAGGTAATAAGCGCAAGATCTTTTGTCATCTTACCTGCTTCAATGGTAGTTATAGTGGCCTTTTCCAAAGCATCCGCGAAATCACACAGAGCCTTATTCTCATCTAATTCACCACGTTTCCGAAGCGCTCCGGACCAAGCAAAAATGGTTGCTACAGAGTTCGTTGAAGTTTCTTCGCCCTTTAAGTGTTTATAATAATGTCTCTGTACGGTACCGTGGGCTGCTTCGTATTCGTAGATTCCGTCCGGAGAGACCAGTACGGAAGTCATCATAGCCAAAGAACCGAAGGCAGAGCTGACCATATCGCTCATAACATCGCCATCATAGTTTTTGCAGGCCCAGATAAAACCACCTTTTGCTTTCATAACACGGGCAACCGCATCATCAATTAAAGTATAGAAATACTCAATTCCGGCTTTTTCAAATGCATCTTTGTATTCCGCATCATAGATTTCCTGGAAAATATCTTTAAAGGTATGGTCATACTTTTTGGAAATGGTATCCTTGGTTGCGAACCATAAATCCTGCTTAGTATCCAACGCATAATTAAAACAAGCCTTAGCAAAACTTTCGATGGATTTATTGGTGTTGTGCATTCCCTGCAAAATTCCCGCACCTTTAAATTCGTGAATCAGTTCTTTCACTTCTTCGCCATTTTCATTTTCGTATACAAGATATGCTTTTCCTGCGCCGGGAACTTTGATTTCCGTATTTTTATAAACATCACCATAAGCGTGACGGGCAAGTGTAATGGGTTTTTCCCAATTCTTCACGCAGGGTTCAATTCCTTTCACAACAATAGGCGCACGAAACACCGTACCGTCTAACGCTGCACGGATGGTTCCGTTAGGACTCTTCCACATCTCTTTTAAATTATATTCGGTCATTCGTGCTGCATTGGGGGTAATGGTAGCGCATTTCACGGCAACACCATATTTTTTGGCCGCAATTGCAGAATCCATAGTAACCTTATCGTCGGTTTCGTTTCTGTGCTCCAAGCCCAGGTCATAGTATTCCGTATTCAAATCTATATATGGCATAAGAAGATTATCTTTAATCATCTTCCAAAGAATTCTTGTCATTTCGTCTCCATCCATTTCTACCAGAGGAGTTGTCATTTTAATTTTTTCCATCATAGTTCAATCCTTTCTCGTCCTTCGTTTTTTTGCAAAACACATACATTAAAATTTTATCTCATTACGCTTTTTCCGTCAACCAAACAACGCAGATTTTATCATTCCTTTTACATTAATCATGCCCCACCCTTGTCTATTCCAGGGGATATTTTGGTCAATTGCATTTTTGCGAAGCAACATCCGCATTTCTTCCGAGGTGATGGTGGGATTTGCCGCCAAAGTAAGTGCCATGCAGCCGGTTACAACAGCAGTTGCCATGGATGTTCCGCTTTTCCGTGTGTAATAATGACCTAATGAAAAAAGATTGTTGCAGGAAACAATATCCGTTCCTGGGGCAACAATATCAGGCTTGCGAAACGAACTGCTTCCGGGACCGCAA
>SVFE01000042.1 GCA_015057055.1 Lachnospiraceae bacterium
ATCTTGATTTTAATCAAAACCGCTGAATTTTTGACTTTTGATTTTGTTACAATTTTCTTTATAGTGATTGCAATTATCGTTATGATTTTAATTTTCCGTTTTGTGCATTGGCATATGAATAAGCTGACGCTTGTTCGTTGTCACGGCATTCGCCGAAGTATATTGGAAACATAAAAGAAGCACCAAAAGGTGCTTCTTTTTCATTCATGCCATTGATAACTTCACGATAACCCGATTATGCTTCCTCAACCGCTGCATCCGGAGCATTTTTCTTAACACTTTCAATACCGTTCATACAACCGGCTTTCGCTTTATATCCTTCACCGGTAGCAATGATCTGTCCGTTTGTTGCGGTAAGACGGAAACGGAATTCACCGGCCTTATCCGCGTATACCTCAAACTTCGGATTCTTTTCTTTTGCAAATCCTTCCACGGTCTGGTCTTCCACAGCTGCCACGGGGGCATTTTTCTTAACGCTTTCAATACCGTTCATGCAGGCTGCCTTTGAATTGTAGACTTCTGAAGTTGCAATCACTTCGCCGTTTCCTGCCTTCAAATCGAACTTAATCCCCGTATTTGTTTCTTTTACTACAAATTTTCCCATTTTGTAACCCTCCTTGTTGTATTTCGCGAAAAATACCGCGCTTTATTTGCATTTTATTACAAATCCACACTACCGTTTACTTTACCGCCGTTGGCTGTATAGTAAGCCTTTCCGTCTTCCGGTTTCACATAGAGGTTAATATCTTTCATTGCCTCTTTATTGTTCTTTTTGTAATCTTTTACTGCTGCCGCCATAACTTTTTCCATATCATACTGCTGGCTGTATACTTCCAAGTATACTGTTTTCTTGGGGCTTGCACATTTTTTCTCTGCCATATTTCCTCCTTTATGCCTTACACTCGGCCTAAACTTTTCTTATTTTTATAATATAACACGGTTTTTTCCGTGTCAACCGCTCTGCATGCGCTGCGCTTCTACATCCGTTCCGGCGCTTCAAATCCCAGCAAATCAATACAACTATCCAAAACTGCCAGGGTATCCTTCAAGAGAGCAATATAACTTTGTTTCTTTTCTTCATTTTCCTCTGACAAAATCTTGGTAGAATGATAAAACGAATTGAATACATTTGCCAGGTTATAGATATAAGCACATACCTTATGGGGCGCCCGTTCCGTAAACGCCTCTTCAATCATTGCATTAAAACCGGCAAGATTCATAAGAAGTTCTTTCTCTGCTTTCGTTTCCGGTGCCAAACGTTTTAACGCATCAAGATTCCCGCCGCCCTGCGCATATTTTGCCAAGATGGACTTAATTCGCACCATCGTATACAAAATATAAGGACCGGTATCTCCCTCAAAGGAAGTGAAACGTTCCGTATCAAAAATATAGTCCTTCGCTGCCTGATTGGACAAATCGCCGTATTTTACCGCTGCCAGAGCAATCATTCCGGCAGTTTTCTTAGCTTCCGCTTCCGGCAATTCCTTATTCTCGGATATCTTTCCGTACATCTCTTCGCTAATCTGGGACAGCAGATATTCCAATCTAAGAACACCGCCGTCTCTGGTCTTGAACGGTTTTCCGTCTTTTCCGTTCATGGTACCGAATCCGATAAATTCAAGTGCTACATCGTCTCTTACCAAACCGGTTTTTCTGGCGCAGCGGAACACTTGCTGGAAATGAAGCTCCTGTCGCTTATCTACCACATAAATAATGGCATTGGGCGCAAAATCCCGCTCCCGCTGAATGATGGTTGCCAAATCCGTTGTTTCATAATTGGCCGCACCATCCGATTTTAAAATGATGCAGGGTGGCAGTTCTTTCTTGTCCGTATCTTCTTTGACATCTACCACCAAGGCTCCGCTACTGATATACGCATGACCGTCCGCTTTCATCTTTTCCACCATCGGCGGAATCAAATCATCCACATCCGATTCTCCCATCCAAAGGTCAAAATGGACATCCAGTTTTTCATAGTTTTTCTTTAAATCATTGACGGAAACATCCAATATATGTTTCCACAAAGCACGGTAACCTCTCCGGCCGCTCTGGAGCTGCGCCGTAGCAAGTAGTGCCTTGCTCTTATATTCTTCATCGGTTTTGCATTTACCGCTGGCAAAGGGATAAATCTCTTCCAACTCACTAATGGTAAAAGGAGGCTCAACAGGGTATTCCCCCTCAAAGGCCTCATCAAAATACGGCAATTCCGGCTTTCTTACCGCCAGCTCCGTAATAATCTGACCCATGGGCAGACCCCAGTCTCCCAAATGCACATCTCCGATTACCTTATGACCGGCAAAGCGCGCAATTCGCTTAATGCTTTCCCCGATAATTGCCGGACGCAAATGACCTACATGCAACGGCTTAGCCACATTCGGTCCGCCGTAATCCACAACAATGGTCTGGGGCTTCTCCGGCTCATTTACACCAAACTTGGTTTCCTTCATCATGTCTTCTACGTAAGAAAGAACAAAACTCTCTTTTAACTTCAAATTCAAAAATCCCGGCGCCACCGCCTCTACGGAGGAAAACACCGCGGAATCCTGAAGGCGGGCTGCCACATCCTCGGCAATCATAATCGGTGCTTTTTTGTATGCTTTTGCCCCTGCCATGGCACCATTGCACTGGTATTCGCAAAGGTCCGGACGATTACTTACCGTAACTTTTCCGTAAGATGCCTCATATCCTGCTGCCGCAAAAGCAGCCTTCATTTCTTCCGAAATGACCTCAATAAACTTTTTCATTCTCCTGTCTCCTCTCTCTTTGAGAAAATGCAACCGCAATAATTCTGCCGGTACAAATCATATTCTTTGGATAATTCTATGGAACGCTTATACCCTTCTTTTTTCTTGAAATCAGAAGGCAAAAAAGCAATCCCTGTTTTTTTACCGATTTCTTCTCCCAGTGCATTTAACAAATGTGCATTCTTTAACGGACTGATGGTAAGCGTTGTCGTAAAATAATCAAACCCGTTATCCGACGCATATTCTGCCGTCTTGGTCAACCGCATGCGAAAACACCGTTCGCACCGGCCTGCGCCCTCCGGTTCCTGTTCCAATCCCCGAACCATCGCAAGATATTCTTCGGGCTCATAAACGCCCTCCGCATAAGAAATCGTCGTATGCTGACGCTCATTCATGGCATCGATTAGTCGCTGTTGCTCCGCTGCCCGCTTTTGATACTCGTTCTCCTCTGTAATGTTAGGGTTGTAATAAAATACCGTCACATCAAAATACTGCGACAGATACTCTAAACAATAGCTGCTGCACGGAGCGCAACAGCTATGTAATAACAACTTTTTTCTCTGCGTCATCTGCAGAATTATTTTGTCCAATTCTTTTTGATAATTCCTATTTGGATAATTCACCGGTGCATCCTCCGTCAGCGGCAATAGGTATCTTCATATACTTCCCGCGGAATGGGTTTGGAATAATAAAAGCCCTGTACTACCCGACATCCCATCGCCTGAAGAAGTTTAATCTGCTCTACTGACTCAACACCCTCACAAACCACAGAGATACCAAGACCTTCTGCCATCTCCATAATTTTATGCAATACCACGAGACTCTTTTGACTGGTTACCGATTCACTGAAAAATCCCCGGTCAATTTTAATCACGTCAAAGGGAACATCCTTCAACATATTGAGGGATGAATAGCCGGAACCGAAATCATCCATGGCCAGGGTAACTCCGCAGCTCTTCAGCTGCTTCATGGTCTCAATCATCTTGTCCCGTTCATCTAAAAATACGGTTTCCGTAATTTCCAGTTCAATATAATTCTCCGGAATTTTATAAGAAGAAATAATTTTCTTGATGGTTGCCACATAATCCGGATTATGCAAAAGCACTCTGGACTGGTTTACGGACACCGGGTAAATCGGTCTTCCTTCATCCAACAATTCCCGAATATGACGGCATGCCATTTCCAACATATAAAAATCCAATTTTTCAATGAATCCGTTATTTTCAAATACCGGAATGAACTCTCCCGGAAGAACGATACTTCCGTCATTTTTTATCCAGCGCACCAAAGCTTCCGCGCCGGCAATACGATTCTGGAAAATATCCCACTTCGGCTGGAGATACACACGAAATTCTCCGGTCGCCAATGCCCTTTGCATATCAGACTCAATACGGTCAACTTTACGCATATCCGTAACAATCTGCTCAGAATAAACGGCAACCATTTCTTTTTCATCACCTACCAGCGTTTTTCTTGCCACATTGGCATGGTCAATCATGATATCAATATCCTTCTCATGCTTCTTCACTTGGTAAATACCGGTTTTGAAGCGAATCGGATATTTGATTCCGCGGCTTCTGGCATCTTCATTTACCTTCGCCTTGTACTGTTTCAGACGGGTGTCCACCGTATTATCATTTTCAATAATTGCAAGAAACTGATCGGCATTCATACGCACGCACAATTCTTTATCCGAAAAAATCTCGTCAAAATTCCGGATACAGGATGCTAAGACCTCATCCGCCTTGGTATGACCGTATGCTTCGTTAATATAACGGAAATTCGCAATATCAAAACGGTAAATTACAAAAGGAGTTTCCTTGTAAAAGCCCAAGGTTGCCATTGCAAATTCCTTGAAATAATTTATGTTTTTACCCTTGGTAACCGAATCCTCGTAAGCGAGCTTTTCAATGGTCAAATTCGATTTTTTCGCCGTAGCCCACACATAAACAATAATTGCAACCATCAGCGTAATAATCAGGATACAAGAAGCAACACTTCGAAAGATCAGCGGTTGGATTTTATCATCAATAAGATTATCATTATAACAGCTGATAAATGCCACGCCTTCCACGGACTGCATGGTGTAATAGGAAATCTGCATACTCTCATTGGACTGCGTCGTTAACGTAATAAATCCGGAGCCGGCTTTTGCAAACTGTTCCATCATCTGCTGCATGGCGCTTTCATTTTCCTCTCCGCCATTCATATGGGATAAAATCGACATTTTGAAATCCGTATGCCCTTTTTCAATGATTACCGCATCCGTGCTCCGGCTGAGTATATCACCCTGATAATCCGTCAGATAGCATTCTCCCATTTGGTTCAAATAATTAAATGCCATTCCGTCAAACACTTCATATAAACTCATGGTACCTACCACATAACCGATTCTGCTTTCCCCGTACATAACCGGTACGGCAATCAAAACATGTTTCGCACCATCCTCATATTCACTTTGGGAAATTCCCACATAATTGCCTTCATGAGAATGCAGTTCTTCCCATAATCCTTCCCATTGAGGGCCTGCACTTTCCATACTGTACCGAAGTCCCAGATAATAAATCCATCCGTCCTCCGTAATATAAGATAGAGTAGATAACTTCTCAAAATCTTCATATCCCCGCAAAACATTTACGATACGGGCATTATTACACTCGTAATTTTCATTCCCCATGGCCCGGGCAGTGGCTTCCACCACTTCGGTAACATCCTTTATGGTATTATCCAGCATTTCCCCGGCTATGATATGTCGGTCCTGAAACTCCCATGCCATCTCCTCACCATAGGTTTTCTCCAGTATAGAGACAAACCAAAAACAGACTCCAAGACTGAATCCCAAGATTACCAGTCCTGCAGCCAAAACCTTTGCCATCGGTTGCTTTTTGTGACTATACCGTTCCCGCATGTATATTCCTCATCAAAGGACCCATACTATGTTCTGTACGAATGCCTTCTTTCCCATCATAAACTGTAGGAAATTATACCACACAAATCCGCATTTTACAAGTTTCCTTTTCCTTGCATTTACCAAATACATATAGTAAAATTAGAAAAAAAATCAGCATCTAAAAAAAAGAACAGAACAAGGGGAAAAAATGAAAAAACTGATTCAGGAAATCAAAAAAGTAATCCATGGCAAAGACGAGGTAATACGGCTCACTCTTTGCTCCATATTGGCCGGCGGGCATGTCCTTCTCAACGATATTCCGGGGGTAGGAAAAACCACGCTTGCCATGTCCTTTGCAAAGGCACTTTCTCTGGATTACAAAAGAATGCAGTTTACACCGGATGTCTTACCCAGTGATTTGGTCGGATTTAACTTATATGACAAATCCGGCGGAGCCTTCCGTTTTCAGGAAGGGGCCGTTTATACCAATCTGTTTCTGGCCGATGAAATCAATCGTACCTCACCGAAAACCCAATCCGCACTCTTGGAAGTTATGGAAGAAGGAAAAGCTACGGTGGAGGGTGTCACCCGGGAGCTCCCCAAACCTTTTTTTGTCATTGCGACCCAAAATCCCTTCGGTTCCTCCGGTACCCAGAAACTTCCCGAATCCCAGTTGGACCGCTTTCTGGTCTGCCTTTCCATGGGCTATCCTGACTCTTTTCATGCCGTGGAAATCCTGAAAGGAAATTCAGCCAAAGACCTATCTTCCATCGTTCCGGTGGTCAGTCGGGATGAATTTTTACAGATGCAGACAGAGGTAGAAAACGTTTTTGTCCATGATTGTATTTATGAATATATCGTTGAAATTACCGAAAAGACCCGTGGCGAGGATTTATTCTCACTGGGACTGAGCCCCCGCGGCAGCATTGCCTTATTAAAAATGGCCCGGGCAAGCGCCTACGTTTCCGGTCGAAGCTACGTGATTCCGGAAGATATTCACGATGTATTCTTCGCAGTAACCCTTCACCGGGTAAAATTAAGTTCCAAAGCCAAAGCGGCCGGTCGCGACTTAGAAGAAGTCCTTCGTTTGATTCTTCGCGATGTACCCGTCCCTAAATTGAGCACGGAAAATTATAGTCAACAATAACTCTGAGATTCCCCTACGCATAGGGGAATCTCGCATTGTATGAGGTTCCTATGATAAAAACGTTCTGCAAAATGCAAAAACAGAATTTATCTTACGCACTTTCCTATTTTTGTTTTCTTGTACTGTTCTGTATCGGTGCGCTTTTTTATCGTCAGCCATTCACGGCGATTCTTCTTTTGTTGCTTATAATCCTTCCCTTTTTATCCGTCTTTTTTACTTCCCGGACAGCAAAGAAAATCCGGTTGCAATTTCACACTGCAACAAATTCAGTAGAACAGGGATACCCCATCCTTTTTACAATTGCAATAAACAATCCTTCCTTCTTTCCGTTACTAAACTGTAACCTTTCGTTCTCTTACGAAAATCTTTTTTATCCCAAAAATACCGCGGAAATCCTCAGCATTCCTGCCAATTCCCGAAAAGAAACAAAGTTTACTCTTTCCTTTGATACCGCGTACGCAGGAATGGTGCAAATCGAATTTGATACTCTGTTCGTAACGGATTATCTTCACCTGTACACCTTCCGGATTCCTTTAAAGAAATCGTTTCGTATTCCGGTTTTGGTACCTTCCGTTCCTTATACCGCGCCCATTCTTTTTTCCAAGGTAGAAAACGAGGGAGAAGAAGACAGCGTAACGTCCCACCTCGGACTTCCCTCCGGCGAAATTAAAGAAATTCGGGAATACCACCCGGGGGATAAATTGCAAAACATCCATTGGAAAATGAGTGCTAAGACCGACGATTTGCTGGTGAAAGAGTTTGACCGGCAGGCAGAACATTTCCCGGTCATTATCCCGGAATTATACAAAAATAAAATTCAGGATACTTTGCTCACACTGAATTCTTTGTGTGAAGCGTTGCTTGCCAAACAGGAAATTTTCCGAATTTTGCTGTTTCATCCCGGAGACAAAAGTTTCTCAACCCATACCATTACCGACCGGGAAAGTTTGCATCAAACACTTTTAACAATTTACTTTCAACCTTTGTATCCCATCCCCCACTACGCACGGGATACGTTTCTCGAGGAAACGGACGGTTCAAAAAGTTTTATTTGTATTGACGGAAAAGAGGTAACGGAGGAAAAATATTCTTGAAAGCGTTTTTTCAAAACATTTTAAAAAGGAAAAGCAAACACGCGCTTATAAAGGAGCAGGAACTGCGCTCCTACGGCATTGCCATGCCCAAAATTTCTTCTGATTTGTCCCAAAACAAGGCTTTCTTGTGTACGGTCCGGGGCATCCTGATTTTTTTTGCAAGTTTTGGCTGCATCGGCGGACTTATTTCCGCATTTGAATTGCCGTTTTACTTTTTTCCGGTTATGCTGGCTTTCTTTCTCGTGTCCATGCTGATTGCATTTATCTATTATAACCGACTGACCTTTTATTTGGGGTATGTACTGTTCTTTTTATGCTTTGCAATTTCCATTTTTTCTTTATACTGGTACGTCAACAGCGGTTACCAGGCGTTTATGAATACCGTATACGAAAAATACAGCGATTATTTCTATCTGGCCTCTGTCAGGGAAGCGACGGAGTACATCACCAACCGTTCCGTAACCGTAAGCATTGCCATGGTTTTTGTAGGAATGGTGCTGGCGGTTTTTTTGAATATCACCATTTCCAATCACATGAGTTTGCTGCAAACCTTTTTACTTACTTTTTCCGTTTTGCAGGTTGCGCTTTATATCCAAATTCGCCCTCCCATGGGGTATCTTGCCATGCTGCTATCCGTATATATTGCAGTGGGATTCCTTTCCCGGAGCGAACATTTTGCTACGCCGCCGTTAAAAAAGAACCCCGAACAGTTTGTTTTCTCAGAGAAACGCAATGTGCGCAAACACTCGTATATATCCGACGGACGTTCCATGCTGACTCTCACCGTGTACAGCATTCTTTTCAGTTCCCTGTTTTTGCTCCTGTGTTCCGGAATCTTCTATTCTGATCTGGGAGCCCGATATACACAGAACAAATTGAAAAACACCACGGATGAATACGTTAAAATATTTATTCAGGAAGGGCTTTCCGGATTATTTAACCGCTATGACAGTACCGGCGGATTAAACAGCGGACAGCTCGGCGGCGTAGGCAGTGTCCGCCCTGATTACGAAACGGATTTGGAGGTTACCTTCGTTCCTTATTCCAACCAAAATATCTACTTAAAAGGTTATACCGGCGTATATTACGACAATAATCTGTTTGCTCCCTTTTACCCTGCCGATTATGTGGGCGCCACTACGGCCGTAATGCCGGAGACTGCTTCCTATGTCGGAAACGATACCACGCCCTTGCCGGAAAACGGCAACTACGGAGTCATGGAAATCCTTCCGTTAGACAACATGGAAACTCTGGCCCCATACTACAGTTATATGATTTTTTCTGACAACGACAACGTAGGCTGGCGATATTTGCACGAGGCGGCCGTTGATGAGACCACCGGCGAAATCCGGGAGGATTATTATGAGACTGCCGAAGCGGTTATTGCCTTCCGCTCCGAAAGTAATACCCTGACTGATACAGCGCCTACTCCGTATTATGCAGTCTATTCGCCTTACGAAGAGACCATCCGCTATGAAATCGGCCCCTTCGCTTCCTCCGAAGAAGAAGCTGCAATCTATAACGATTATTTGCAGGTTCCCGAAGAACTGGTGCCTATATTGGAGGACTTTTGCGAAGAAGCAGGGCTTGATGAACCGGCTGCAAATATTGCACTTGCTTCCACGCCGGAGGAGGCACAAATTGCCAGACTTTCTGTTGCATCGGCTCTCAAACGGTATTTTGCCACGGAATTTTATTACACCATGGCCCCCGGAAATACCCCCAGACGGGAGGATTTTGTTGCCTACTTTCTGACGGAACAGCGGCGCGGTTACTGCGCCCATTTTGCGGCATCTTCCGCACTGATTTTGCGTTATCTCGGAATTCCTACCCGGTACGCAGAAGGGTATTGTATGCAGCTGAGTGATATTTTGGATGCCGATTATATTTCTGACGATACCTCGGATTGGTTCTACGGAGAAAATTCGCTTTCCGAATCCGGTCTGGTTACGGTATCCCTTACCGATGCCGCCGCCCATGCCTGGATTGAAATCTATCTGGATGGCTACGGATGGATTCCCTATGAAATGACACCGCCTTCGGAAGACAATACCGTGACCGCCCTTAATTTTGCCGGCCTTTTCTCCGGCCTGATTCAGTCTGCTTCTTCCGCGACTGCACTTACTTTGGAAAATGCAGAACCGCTTGATTTGCCGGATTATGAATTGCCCGGATTTGATTTTCATTCTTTCCTGATTAAGCCCTTGCTGATACTGCTTTTAATCATCACCGGACTGTATCTTATGTACCGGCTTGCGGGATATTTCAAAAATACCTATCGGGTAAAACAACTCCTGAAGGAGGAAAACTACAGGGAAGCACTGCTCTTTTCCTATCGGAAGTACCTGCACAGGTTACAACAAAAGAATCTTTTGCCCAAAGAGCCTTTGCTCCTTCGTGAAGTCGAGGCCTTCCATCTGGAGTTCCTTTTAAAAACCGAATCTTATTTGTGGGATATTTTGAAATCGGCTGCCTATTCCGAAACAGGCATCACAAAAGAAGAATATGAAACCGCTATAGCAGCCCTGCAAAAATACGAGGCTGACGTAGAAAAAGCCATAAAAGAAAAAAAGAAAGAGGCGAAGAAACAAACAAAGTCTCAAAACATCGAAGAAAAACCGGAATAGAAACAAAAAAGGAAATGCATCTTGCATTTCCTTTTCTTCATGCGGGAAAAGGGACTTGAACCCTCACTTCCTACGGAAACATGATCCTTAGTCATGCCTGTCTGCCAATTCCAGCATTCCCGCGCGACTTGATAATAATATCAAATTGCAATTCACTTGTCAATCATTTTATCAAATTTATTTTATAAAATATGCAAAAATTAAAAGTTGACAATATCGGCATTTAAAGATAAAATACATAAGTACGCAGGAATGGCGGAATTGGCAGACGCGCACGGTTCAGGTCCGTGTGATAGCAATATCATGAGGGTTCAAGTCCCTTTTCCTGCATAAAAAAAGCAGTTTCCGAACGGAGACTGCTTTTCTTTTTTCTTTTCTATTTCATAATATTGGCACGTTTCCCTTGCTTATCCTCGTACAGATTCTCATCTGCCATATCCAGATAGGTTTCCAATTCCACATCCTTATCACAGACAAACTCCGATACACCCACACTGACACCGATATAATAAGGTTTCTCGCAAATTTCATTAAACTGCACAGTAAGATTTTTAATTCGCATTTTAATGGTTTCCGCAGTGGCATCCTTTTCCAAAATCGCCATTGCCACAAACTCATCACCGCCGATTCTGGCAACCACGTCTGATGCACGCATGGAATCCTTCAAAATCTCTGCCACACTCTTAATCGCAAAATCGCCTTCATCATGTCCCATCTGGTCATTGATCGTTTTCAAATTATCCAAATCGGCAAAAAGCAGAATGGCTTTCTTTCCGGCGTTCTTGCTATCCTTGATTTTCGCCGGTGCCTGCTCAAAAAAGCCCCTCCGGTTAAATATTCCGGTAAGTTCATCCATTTTGGAAATGGTTTCAAGCATCTGGTTGCTTGCCTGAATTTTCTTAAGGCTCACTTCCAGCTGTTTTTGAATACCAACCTGCATATGCAACATAAAGATAATTTTAAATGCTGAACTGAGCTGGGCCATAATCGGTTCCAAATAAGGAATCTGATTGTGCTCAATCTCGCAAAGCAAAATGCCCAATTGTTCTTCATTTATAAAAATCGTATTCAAAATCAGCGTATAGCGACGGTTCTCAGGCATAAACTCATTGCTAAACAGATTCATTGATTCAATCCGCTGCTTCTTTTTCGGTACAATCTCAATTTTTCCCGGTTCGTTATAGTATGATTTCAGCAACGCATAGGCCGGAATCTGCCAATCGTGCCAAATCGTGGAATCCTGATTAATATGAGGACTGGCAAACGTGTACAGATATGCACTCTTTATTCCCAAACGCTCCAGTTTAACGGTAACAGACTGATAACTCATATCATTATCTTCACCATACACCAACATATCTCTGGTCAGGGAATTGGAGGTATACATAATCTCTGATTGTTGCACCTCTTCTCCGGTTCGAATTTTAAAATTCGTCTCCTGTACAACTTTCAAATAATCATACAACATTTCAGAAGCAAAAATATATTTTTCTCCGGCGTAAGCTTCTGCCATGAGTTTCAGGGTGTCAAACATCATATAAATGTCATTCAGCACAACCAAATCAGCGCCCTTCAAAAGAACGGCTTCTTTCAGTACCGCAATAGCTTCCTGCCGGGATTCCTCCGGCGCTTTAGTATCTTTCACCTGCCGGATAACAATGGATGCAAATCTCTTTAGAAGCGCCTTAAACCGGCTTTGCTCCTCGTCTGCCTGCACTTTTCCGAAAATCTTTTCAACGACCGCGTCCGCGGCCATATCATCATCGGTAGTTACCAGTTTTTCAAATTCCGGAGTCTGCAGTTCAGAAAAATAAATGTTGCCGGAATTTCCACTGGATTGGCGTTGCACGAGACTCGTATTGATAACGCTCTTTTTTACTTCTTTGCAGTGATAGAATTTTACCGCCTCCAAAATACCAAGACGCCCCATTTCCGCGGCATCCGCTTTCACGCTGGTAAGTTTCGGTTCCATCGCGGAAGCCACCGGTGAGTCATCAAATCCCATCACAGCGATATCTTTTCCAATTTGAAGTCCCAACTCCTTAATTACGTTATATCCGCCGAGTGCCATCTGGTCATTGGCAAATACAATGGCATCCATTTCCGGATTATTCTGAATCAGTTCTTTTACTTTATCCTCACAAAATTCCGAAAAATCACCGTATCCGATTTGCCGTTCTGAAACCTCCATGCCATACGCTTCCAACGTTTCGCGGTATACATTTAAACGTTCCACTGCGTCGTCGTTCGTCATCGGTCCGCTAAACATTCCAATGCACTTACGTTTTTTCTTCTCAATCAAATCCACAATTCCTTCACGAAGACCGCTACGGTTATCAAAAGTGATATTGCCGTAACCTTCCATTTCATCTGCCAAAAGGAAAATCGGAATCCCGGTATACATATCCAGAAACACTTTCTTTTCTGCATCCGTAAGCATAGTTCCCACGGTACCCATAAGGATAACCAAAACATCAATATTGTTTTTATCTACATACGAAAACAGGGCATTGTTCTGATACTCTGCCCTCGTACGTTCTCTTTCATAATATTGTCCTTTTAAATAACGTCCGGGGAAAATGATTAAATTAACATCCGCTTCCTTCGCCCCGCGCATTGCACCTTCACACACCGCGTTGTCAAACGGATTCTCCAATTTCCCCACAAAAAGACCAACGTTAATTCTTTTGTTTTCCATGACCGTGATTCCCCCACAGTATTTTATCAGTAAAAAAACAAAGCAAGTCCGGAATGTATTCCCCTCTATTTTCACCTCGAATGCACCCCGTACATTATAAATATAATACAAAAAAAACAATAAAACAACATCTATTTTCTCATTTTTTCACAATTTTTACAGAAAAATACGCCTTCCCGCCACAGCGCAATAATCAGCGGAATGCGATGACGCCATTCCTCACCGATTTTCCAAAAACTGTCCGAACCGGCATAAGAAAAAACAGAAAACAATTTATCAATCCGTTTTTCCCTGGCGGCTTCTCCGCTTTTTTCCAACTCCCGCATGAAACGATGCACATAGCGCTCATGGATGCATTTCTTCTTTGCCGACGGGAGCAACCGGCCTTTTCTAATCTTCCAGGTATATGCGTTATGTTGCATAAGCCCATAGGCACCACTTTCAATCACTTTACATTTTTTGCTACTGTCATAAAATATCCCAACTACGGAGTGAGGCGGCACATACTTTTTCATAATTCCTCCCCGAATCCGCTCTCGGTGCTGCGGAAAACGAAAACCCGGTCCGTCAAAGTTATAAACTCCGGCAATTCTTTGCCGAATTTCTTCCGGCGCATTCAATGTACTGTAAAAAGCCAGATTACCACCTTTGGAATGGCCCACCACATAAAGCTTCCCCGGGTGGTGTTTTGCGGCCTGACGCAAATAAGCACATGCAAGTTCCCGGCAAGGTACTTCCTTGTCAAACACCATATTGACATCTTCTTTCCAGCCGGTAACGGTTTCATCCGTGCCGCAAAACGCTACACAATTCTCTCCTGTCCCCGTCACAAAGGTTATCGCCGAAAACTGCGCCTCCCGCCTCCGGTCCATCACTTTTGCGTAGTCACATACCCGTATCGCTCCAAACCGGCTGCTATCCCCCACAGAATCCAGTATTTTTTCGTGCTCCGACGCAAACCACAACTCCCGGAACAACCCCTTTTTCCCGGGATGACAGGATAACTCCCGTAAAGTAATTCCCCGCTTGTGTTCTTTAGGCGACGGAACCAGGCCTTCATATTTTAAATAGGCCAGTTGCGCAAACAAAAGGAAATCCGCTTCGGTTAATCCGCCCTTGCAAAGAACCTTTTCTTCCGCCTCCAAGATATAATCAAACAAATCCCCCATCCATGTTTCTCCCAATATTTTCTTAATAAAAAATACAAATGATTCCGCCGTCAGCAAAATCATTTGTACCGCTTTATATCACACATTATTATTTCTATTATTTCTTCCGATGTGCTTTTTATTCTGCCAAAACACCCAATTCTTCCGCTTTTTTTATGTACGCTTCCTCAACTTCCGTAAAAGGGCGAAACGAAATATCCGGCCATTTCAGGCATCGATATCCGTGCTCCGGTGCCGGCTCCTTTAATAATTCCGCCAAATCCACTTCCAACAACACATCATCAATTTCTTTTACTAACTTCCATTCTTCTTCCGACAAGTCCGAAAGCCCGTACTTATTAAAAATCACATTTAACAACCGGCTTTCCATTACCGAATACTCCGGCATCATCACTTTTATAGGGCGTATCAAATCCGACATATAGGCTTCTGCTGCATCATGCAGCAAACAGGCCAGACGGATTCTTTTATCATATCCCCGCGTAAAAGCTTCTCTTTCGCAATTGAGACAGTGCTGCCCCACTGAATAAAAGTGGGTGGTCTGTCCGTTCCCCCGGCACACCAAAGAAAGTGCATGGGCAATGTCTCGAATACAAATATCTTTTTCTTCCGGATGGACCGGGTCCAGTTTTAATCCGGAGTATGTTTTTAAATAAGTTGCCATAGTTCTCCCTCTGTGAGATTTTTTTTATTATATCAAACACATAAAAACAAAACAATATATCTGCGTTCAGTAACTTCAAAACAAAAAGAGCCGGGGAATGCATCCTCGACTCTTTCATTTTCATTCGGTTTAATATTTACTTTGCGTAATCCACGACTCTGGATTCTCTGATGACACTGACTTTGATCTGTCCCGGATATTCCATTTCCTCTTCTACTTTCTTGGAAATTTCTCTCGCCAGTAAAACCATGTCCGCATCATTAATCTGTTCAGGAACTACCATTACACGAACCTCTCTACCTGCCTGAATCGCAAAAGATTTATCTACACCCTTAAAGCTGTTTGTTATTTCTTCTAATTGAGACAATCTGCTTGTATATGTCTCCAATGTCTCTCTTCTTGCACCGGGTCTAGCTGCAGAAATGGTATCTGCCGCCTGCACCAGACATGCAATGAGTGATGTAGGTTCCACATCGCCGTGATGTGATTCCACTGCATTGATAACAATCGCAGATTCTTTATATTTCTTACAAAGATCTGCACCAAGCTGAATGTGTGAGCCTTCCATATCATGGTCAACCGCTTTACCGATATCATGTAAAAGTCCGGCTCTCTTTGCCATACGCACATCCAAACCAAGTTCAGAAGCCAAAAGCCCGGATAACTGGGCAACTTCTATGGAATGCTTTAATGCATTCTGTCCGTAACTGGTTCTGAATTTCATACGGCCAAGCAATTTCACAAGTTCCGGATGAATGCCGTGTACGCCTACTTCAAGCAGCGTTGCCTCACCCTCTTCTTTCATCATTACTTCAACTTCCTTCTTGGCTTTTTCCACCATCTCCTCAATACGGGCGGGGTGAATACGGCCATCCACAATCAGTTTTTCCAGGGCAATTCTTGCCACTTCTCTTCTGACCGGATCAAATGCGGAAAGTACAACTGCTTCCGGCGTATCATCAATAATGAGTTCTACACCGGTCATGGTCTCGAGGGTTCTGATATTTCTACCTTCACGACCAATGATTCTTCCTTTCATTTCATCACTGGGAAGCTGAACTACTGAAATCGTTGTCTCGGATACATGGTCTGCTGCACATCTCTGGATTGCATTTACCACATACTCCTTCGCTTTCTTATCCGCTTCGTCTTTTGCACGTAAATCCATTTCTTTAATCATTACGGCAATTTCATGTTTTACATCTTCTTCAACAGCTTTTAATAAATGTTCTTTTGCCTGCTCGGAGGTCAAGCCTGAGATTCGTTCGAGTTCCTGTACTCTTTGTTCATTAAGTTTGGAAATTTCTTCCGATTGCTTCGCTAATGCTTCTTCTTTAGCCGCAAGAGAAGCTTCTTTCTTTTCGATTGCTTCCGTCTTCTTATCGATGTTTTCTTCTTTCTGCTGGATTCTTCTCTCCGAACGCTGGATATCATTCCGACGCTCTTTGATTTCCTTGTCCAATTCACTCTTCGCTTTGATGGTTTCTTCCTTCACTTCGAGCAAACTTTCTCTCTTTTTCTGTTCCGCAGTCTTTAAGGCATCATCAATAATAGTTCTTGCTTTTTCTTCCGCATTGCCAATCTTCGCTTCCACTTCCGCTTTGTACTTATTAACGGAAACTTTGGCTGCAACGGGAATACTAATCACTAAAGTAACCACAACAGCGATCGCTACAGCAATTACTATGTCCATGTACAGGACTACCTCCTTATTTAGTTTTCATTGTACGAATATAAATAGAATTGAGTAAACAATAACTCCATTCTAAATGTCGTCATCACAACACTACAATTTTAACTGTTTTACTATGTTATGTCAAGCAAATCCTTTGTAGTACCCATCCTTT
>SVFE01000101.1 GCA_015057055.1 Lachnospiraceae bacterium
CGCCGTTGATAATTAATGTTCCGTCCGCCGGCAGAAGCGCTGCAAAGCGGGCAAATGAATTACGGATATCGTGGATATCTTTAAAGAAATCCATGTGGTCTTCTTCTATATTTAGTATCAGACTGATTTTCGGGAAAAATTCCAAATAACTGTTGGTGTATTCGCAGGCTTCGGTGACAAAATAGTCGGATTTACCGATGCGAAGGTTTCCGCCGATGGTTTTTAAGATTCCCCCGATGGACAGGGTAGGGTCGGCATCCGCCGTAAGTAAAATCTCCGAAACCATGGAGGTTGTGGTAGTTTTTCCGTGGGTTCCGCTGACGGCAATGGGAATTTTGTAATTTTTCATGAGCTGCCCTAAAAGCTGGGCTCTTGTCAGCATGGGGATGCCCCGTTCTTTGGCACCGCAAAATTCCGGGTTATCCTCGCGGATTGCTGCGGTATAAACAATCAAATCCGTCTGCTGGGGAATATTGGAAGCACGCTGTCCGTAAAAAACCGTAGCACCGAGAGAAACCAAATGTTTGGTCAGTGCCGATTCCTTGCTGTCGGATCCGGATACGGTAAAGTTTTCGGAAAGTAATATTTCTGCAAGCCCGCTCATGCTGATTCCGCCGATTCCGATGAAGTGAACATGAACCGGGGCGTTGAAATTAATCTGATACATGAAAAGATGCTCCTTTTTTCACTATTTATTTGGAAGTTATAATAATTATACTCGCTCTATTGTAAAATACAATGAAAAAATCAAAAACCCAATGGAAAACTTTACCAAAGGGTGAAAAAAAGGCAAAAAAATCCATTGTGCAAACTGCACATAAAAATGAAGAAATTTCTACATGAAATTTGGGGAAAATATTCACTTTTACAAAAAAATGTGATATAATGTGGTGACATTAGTAGAAAATTATACAAATTTGAGGGTTACAAAAATTTAATGCTAGAGGTGATAACATGATTAAGAAGGAAATGATAGCCATGTTGTTGGCCGGCGGCCAGGGAAGCAGACTTGGCGTGTTGACCAGAAAAGTGGCAAAACCGGCAGTTTCTTTCGGAGGAAAATATCGTATTATCGATTTCCCTTTGAGTAACTGTATTGATTCCGGTGTTGATACCGTAGGCGTTCTTACCCAGTATCAGCCCCTTCGTCTGAACACTCATATCGGAATCGGTATTCCGTGGGATTTGGACAGAAATATCGGAGGTGTTACCGTTCTTCCCCCTTATGAGAAGAGTACCAACAGTGAGTGGTATACCGGTACGGCCAATGCGATTTATCAGAATATTGATTATATGGAAAGTTTTAATCCGGAATATGTCCTGATTCTTTCCGGTGACCATATTTATAAGATGGATTATGAGGTAATGTTGGACTTCCATAAGGCCAACAATGCAGAAGTTACCCTGGCGGTTATGCCGGTTCCTTTGGAAGAGGCAAAACGTTTCGGTATTGTAATTACCGATGATAATCGCAAGATTGTGGACTTTGAAGAAAAGCCTGCAAATCCCAGAAGTAATCTGGCTTCCATGGGTATTTACATCTTTAATTGGAAGACATTGAAAGAAGCCCTGATTGCCAAGGCAGAGCAGCCGGCATTGGACTTCGGAAAACATGTCATTCCTTATTGCCATGAGAATCAGTCGCCGATTTATGCGTACGAGTACAATGGTTATTGGAAGGATGTCGGAACTCTTCATTCCTATTGGGAAGCCAATATGGAACTGATTGATATCGTTCCGGAATTCAATCTTTATGAAGAATATTGGAAGATTTATACCAAATCGGATGCACTTCCGCCGCAGTATATTTCTGCGGATAGCGTGGTTGAAAGAAGCATTATCGGAGAAGGTGCAAGCATTTACGGTAAGGTTTACAATTCCATTATCGGATGCAATGTTGAGATTGGGGAAGGTACGGTTGTGCGGGATTCCATTATTATGAATGAAACCGCAATCGGAAAGAACTGCGAATTAAACAAAACCATTATCGCTGAAAATACCGTGGTTGGTGACGGGGTTAGAACCGGTATCGGCGAGGAAGCGGAAAATGAGACAGATCCTCATATTTATAACCATGGTCTTGTCTGCATCGGTGAACATACCACCGTTCCGGCAGGAGTTACCATTGGTAAGAATACCGTAGTATTTGGTCAGACGGATGATTCTGATTATCCGGATAAGAACCTTGCAAGCGGTAAATCATTGGTAAAGGAAGGTGGTAAATAATGAGAGCATTAGGTATTATTTTAGCCGGCGGCGGTACAAAGCACAGTAAAATGGGCGAACTTGCAGCCAAGAGAGCGGTAGCGGCAATGCCCGTAGCAGGAAGCTATCGAAGCATCGACTTCTCATTGAGCAATATGACCAATTCCCACATCCAGAAGGTTGCGGTATTGACACAGGATAATGCGAGAAGCTTAAATGAACATCTTAGTTCTTCCAAATGGTGGGACTTTGGTAGAAAACAGGGTGGCTTATATGTATTTACACCCACCAGAACCGCAGAAAACAGCGACTGGTACAGAGGAACCGCGGATTCCATCGCACAGAACCTTGAGTTTTTGAAGGACAGCCATGAACCGTATGTTGTTATTGCATCCGGGGACTGCGTATACAAGATGGATTACAACAAGGTGCTGGAATATCACATCGCAAAGAAAGCGGATATTACCGTTGTTTGCAAAGATTTTTCCGATGATGTCAGCGTAGAGCGTTTCGGCTGCGTAAAGACCGATGAAGACGGAAGAATCCGTGAATTTGAGGAAAAGCCCGTAAAGGCAACTTCCCATACTATTTCCTGTGGTATCTATGTAATCCGCAGAAGACAGTTAATCGAAATGATTGAAAAGGCGGCAGAAGAAAATCGCTATGATTTCGTAAGTG
>SVFE01000043.1 GCA_015057055.1 Lachnospiraceae bacterium
GATATTGACGGATTTTTCAAAGCAGACGCGGATAAAAAAGTGTTGCTTGATTTAAAGGGAATATTGAATCGTAAGGTATATGACGCAAAAGAAAATTACTTGTATTGGCGGTTGTAATACCGATAGAAACGAATAAACGAATTGGCAGCATAGGAGAAAAAGTATGGGTTTCAAAAATTTAAAATTTGACGAAGGAAGCGTATTTTTGGTAACCGGAGGAGCCGGTTTTGTAGGGAGTAATCTTTGCGAAGCAATTCTTGATTTGGGATACGAAGTTAGATGTCTCGATGATTTATCCACCGGAAAACAGGAAAACGTGGATTTCCTCATGGGACGATCCGGTTATACATTTATAAAAGGCGACATTAAAGATTTGGATACTTGCATGAAAGCCTGCGAAGGTGTGGATTATGTATTAAATCAGGCTGCGTGGGGAAGCGTTCCGAGAAGTATTGAGATGCCGTTATTCTATGAAGAAAATAACATTCGCGGAACCTTAAATATGATGGAGGCGGCAAGACAACAGGGAGTAAAGAAATTTGTGTATGCTTCCAGTTCCTCCGTGTACGGGGATCATCCTGTGCTCCCGAAAGTAGAAGGACAGGAAGGGAACCTTTTGTCGCCGTATGCATTGACCAAAAGAACCAACGAAGAATACGGTAAACTGTATAAAAAATTGTATGGTTTGGATACTTACGGCATGCGTTATTTTAATGTGTTTGGAAGAAGACAGGATCCGGACGGGGCCTATGCGGCGGTAATTCCGAAGTTTATCCGTCAGCTTCTCCGCGGAGAGACACCTACAATAAATGGTGACGGAAAGCAGTCCAGGGATTTTACCTATATTGACAATGTAATTGAAGCCAATCTAAAAGCTTGTCTGGCGCCTTCGGAAGCTGCCGGAGAAGCATACAACATTGCTTACGGCGGAAGAGAATATT
Source organism: Lachnospiraceae bacterium (assembly GCA_015057055.1). Taxonomy (GTDB): domain Bacteria; phylum Bacillota; class Clostridia; order Lachnospirales; family Lachnospiraceae; genus NK4A136. The sequence goes on from SVFE01000043.1 coordinate 942, forward strand.
TAATTGATATTTATTATAATTTGTGCGAGGCGCTGGAAATAAAGAGAGAACCTAACTTTGGTCCGGACAGAGCCGGCGATATCAAGCACTCGAATGCAGATATCAGTAAGGCGAGAAAACTTTTGGGATATGATCCGGATTATAGCTTTGAAAAGGGGATTCGATTGGCGATTGCCTGGTATAAGGAGAATTTATGCGAAAAATAGCGATTCGTATAGACGATGTGGCGGAAGATATGGATTGGGAAAAATTCCGTCGCTTTGAAAAAATATTAGAAGAAAACAAACTGGCTCCTTTAATCGGGGTGATACCCTACAATAAAGATGCATCGATTGCAAGAGGAACACCGGCGGAGGATTTTGGCGGATGGTTGAAGAAGAAACAGGCGGCCGGTTGGTGCATAGCGATGCACGGATATGAACATTTGTATAAGACCAAGGCAAAAGGAATCTTTCCGCTGAATCCGTTTTCGGAATTTTCCGGCATTTCTTATAAGGAACAGTGCCGCAAAATCAGTGACGGAAAAAAAAGAATGGCTTTATACGGGATTGATACAGCTATTTTTATGGCTCCCGGTCACAGTTTTGATGAAAATACAATTCGGGCGTTAAAAAAGAACGGATTTCAGTATGTGACAGACGGGTTCGGAAACGGGCCTTTTGTACGCGATGAAATGACTTATTTGCCGATTGCCCTGCAAAAAAGCAAAGAATTTGAAAAAAAGAGCGGAATTACAACCTTTGTGGTTCATACGGCGACCATGCGGGATGAGGATTTTGCCGCGTATGAAAAAATGCTCAGCGAAAAGCGGAAGTTTTTCGTGGATTACAGGGAATTGTTGGAAACGCCGCCCAAGGTGCAGACCAAAGGACAAAGAATAAAGGAATATGCGTTGGCCTGGATGAAAGGATTTCTATGCAGGCTTCGCGGATAGCGAAATGACGGAAACAAAGAAAGAAGAAAACAGAAAAGAAGCGTTGGTTGTGCTTCAGGTACTCAGCGGACTTCAGGTTGGCGGTGCGGAAAGCCGGGTTATGGATTTGACCAGGGTGATGAATCGAGAACAAGTTAGATATGCATTTTTGCTAAATACCAAGGGGCCGGATTACTATGAAGAGGAAGCGAAAAAACTGGGCTGTGAGATATATCGTATTCCCAGATTTCGTTTTTATAATTTTTTTTCTTATCGGAAAGCAGTAAGGAAGTTTTTTCTTGAGCATCCCGAAATTTCTATTGTACAGGGGCACATGACAAGTACGGCAGCCTTGTATTTACCGATTGCAAAAAAATGCGGGGTAAAAGCAACGATTGCCCATGCCAGAAGTGCCGGAGTGGATAAAGGGTTGAAGGGGTATTTGACCAAGTGGCTACGAAGAAATCTTCCGCAAAAAACGGACTATATGTGGGCCTGTTCCACCGAGGCGGCAAAGGCAGTATACGGAGAGAAAAATTACGATAAGGTACGTGTGATACCGAATGCCATTGATACCGCAAAATTTGAAAACTGTCCGCAGCTTCACCGGTCCGGCGAGGAGATTCGAAAAAAATACGGGTTGGAGAATGCGTTGGTAATTGGGCATGTGGGAAGATTTCATTATGCCAAAAACCACGAATTTTTGCTGGAAGTATTTGCGAAGATATGTGAAAGCGCGCCGAATGCCAGACTTCTTCTGGTGGGAGAAGGAAGCGGAATGGAGGCGGCAAAGCAGCAGACGGAAAAACTTGGGATTGCTTCCCGGGTGGTGTTTGCGGGAAGACAGAGCGATGTTGCAAGCTATTATTACGCCATGGATATGCTGCTGTTCCCCTCCAGATATGAAGGTTTGCCGGGAACGGTTGTAGAGGCACAGGCGGCAGAACTTCCCTGTCTGGTTTCCGATTCGGTGACCAAAGATGTGGCAGTCACAAAACTGGTGACTTATATGAGTTTGAAACAATCTTCGAAGGAATGGGCCGATGCGGCATTGCTTCATTTGCAAAAAATCCGGGAAGAGAAAAAAGCAAAAACGCTGGAATCTCCGGTGGAGTTGCTCCGTGAAAACGGATTTGACGTACATTATCAGGCGAAGAAAATGGAAGAGTATTATATCGCGATGACAAAATAAAATGAAATCATAAGGACGGAAGTTACAGTGAAACGAATACTCCATATCGTGGGAGGAATGTATCCCGGCGGATTGGAAAATTTTATAATGAACATATACCGGAATCTCGACCGGGAACAGGTGCAGTTTGATGTTGTTGTTCACAGTATCCGGGAAGGAGATTATACGAAGGAAATAGAATCTCTCGGTGGAAAGGTGTATCTGGCACCTAGAAAATCCAAGCATCCGTTGAAAAATTTTTTGGAAATCAAAAGAATTGTTAAGGAAAATGGATATTCTACCGTAATCAGGCATTCGGATAATGCGTTTCCCGTGTTGGACTTGCTTGCGGCCAAAATGGGCGGTGCCACAAGGCGGATTTATCAGTCCCATTCTTCCAACAGCTCCCATGTGATGCTGCATCGCTTTTTTCGTTGTTTTATGGGATGGATTCCCACAGACCGTTTCGCCTGTTCGGATAATGCGGGAAAATGGATGTACGGAAAACGGGATTACCGCATTGTAAAAAATGCCATTGATATCAAAACATATTCTTTTAATGAGGAAAAAAGAAATTTCGTCCGTGCAGCCTGGAACATGGAAGATAAGATTGTGTATAGCCATGTAGGTATTTATATGCCGGCAAAAAATCATGAGTTTCTAATATCCTTTTTTTCAGAAATTGTAAAAAAACAGGACAATGCGAGATTGTTTCTGATTGGGGAAGGTGATTTGCGTCCGGCGATGGAGGAACAAATCAAAAGTCTTGGTTTGCAGGAAAAAGTGATTCTTACCGGAATCCGACAGGATGTGCCGGATTTGCTCCAAATGACGGATGTATTTTTGTTCCCGTCCATATATGAAGGACTGCCGTTGTCTGTCATAGAAGCACAGTCGGTGGGATTAAAATGTCTGCTGTCCGATCGTATTACCAAAGAAGTTGTTGTTACGGATTTGGTAGAGCAGATGCCACTGGAGGAAAGTAAGGAGGCATGGGCAGAAAAAGCCGTGATGCTTTCGGCGCCCTACAAGCGGCGGGATACCTATGCAGAAGTGGCGAAGGCCGGCTATGATGTATCTGCTTTGGCAAAGTGGTATGGCGACTTGTAAAGAAAGGATGCAGATATGCTTAAGAAAGTGATGTTTCATATCAACAGCCTGGGAAAAGGCGGCGCTGAACGAGTAGTTGCCAATCTTTCCAAGGAATTTGTTAAAAAAAATATAGCAGTTGTGGTGGCGACGGAGTGGGAAGCAAAGGATGAATACCCACTGGAAGAAAAGGTAAGCAGATTAGGCGTGGGTCTTTCTGAAGAAGAAGAAGCCTTGCCTGGAGCAACAAAACGGAAATTGAGAAAGAAACGTTTGCGGGAAGCCATTTTGCGGGAAAAACCGGATGTGGTATATTCTTTTTGCCGGAATGCCAATTACCGGGCGGTAATGGCGGCAAGCGGGACAAAAGTGCCGGTAATTATTTCCGTGAGAAGTGATCCGAATGTGGATTATGCATCAGCGAAACATAAAATTATCAGTGCATATCTGTACGGGAAAGCGGCCGGCGCTGTTTTTCAAACGCCGGATGCCAGAGATTTTTTTCCGGGATTCGTTGCCAAAAAATCGACGGTTATTATAAATCCTCTTCATGAAAAATATTTGGGACGAGGAATCGCGAAAGAGAGGAGAAAAGCAATTGTATCTGTGGGACGTTTCCATGAGGCGAAGGATCAGTTGGTTTTGATTAAAGCATTTGAACTTTTGATGGCGGATTATCCGGAATACCGTTTGGAATTCTACGGTGATGCCAGTGAAGATAATACCATTGCCATGGTAAAAGAATATATTGCATCCCATCGGTTAAAGGATAGGGTGATACTAAAAGGAGGAAGCGATTCTCTGGAAAAAGATATCTTTGATGCAGCCGTATTTGTCTTGTCATCAAAGTATGAGGGAATGCCCAATGCGCTTATGGAAGCCATGGCGCTCGGTCTGCCGGTGGTATCTACCGATTGTCCCTGTGGGGGACCGGCATCGCTTATTCGAGATGGTGAAAACGGTCTTTTGGTAAAGGTCGGGGATGCAGAAGAGATGGCGGCGGCAATTAAGAAATACGTGGATCATCCTGAGAAAGCAGAAGAACTGGGACGGGAAGCGGCTTTGATTCAGACAAAGGCGGCGCCGGATGCGGTTGCCCAGAGTTGGATATCCTATGCAGAGAAGATTATGAAATAAGCAGGAGGCTTACGTGGCAGAATTAAAAAACATAGCAATCATCGGACCGGTATATCCTTACAAAGGAGGAATTTCTCATTATACCGGATTGTTGAGCCGTACGCTTAGCGGTTATGCTGAAGGAAAATATAATATCACAACGATTTCTTATAAGATGCAATACCCCAAAATCATGTTCCGCAAGGAGCAACGGGATTACAGCAACAAAACCTTTGAGATTCAGGATGCAGAGTTTTGGATTAATACCGCCAATCCGTTTAATTGGATGAAGGTCAAATCCAAATTGAAGAAATTGAAACCGGATCTTCTTGTGGTGCAGTGGTGGCATCCTTATTTTGCACCATGTTACCAATGGATTTTAAGCGGGTTAAAAACCAAGGTCTTATTTGTGTGTCATAACGTCCTTCCCCACGAGCGATTCCCCATGGATCGTTTTCTGACAAAGGGAACGTTGAAAAAGGGGAACATGTGCATTGTGCATTCCAAAGAAGACGAAAAGGATTTAAAAGAATTGTTACCGGGAATGCTTTATGAGCGTGGGGTGCTTCCCACATATCAGGCGTTTCGTCTGCGTGGTCTTTCCCGGGCGGAGGCAAGAAAAGAACTGGGTATTTCTTCGGAAGAAAAAATGATTTTGTTTTTCGGGCTGGTAAGAAAGTATAAAGGGTTACCTTATTTGATAAAAGCTATGCCGGAGATTTTGCAGGAAAATCCGGATTTGAAATTATATGTTGTAGGAGATTTCGGCTCTTCCAAAGAAGAATATTTGCAATTGATAGAGGAGACGGGATGCCGGGAGAATATAGTGGTGCGGGACGGATATGTTCCGGATGAGGAAGTAGAGCCATATTTTGCGGCAGCAGATTTGAATATTTGCCCCTATGAATCCGCAACGCAAAGTGCAATTGTACAGATTGCATTTGGATTTGACCTGCCGGTAGTAGCAACGGCAGTCGGGGGACTTCCGGAAGCGGTTACCGATGGGAAAACAGGATTCGTCGTAGAACCCCGGAATCCAAAGGCTTTGGCGGATGCGATTAATCGTTATTACGGGGAAAATCGCAAGGATGAATTCAGGGAAAATGTGCAAAAGGAAAAAGAACGCTTTTCCTGGGATCGCACGGTGGAGATGATAGAACGATTATGGGAAAAAAGTATGTAACGATCATTCCGATATACAAGCAGAAGTTAGATTCGGACGAAGAACTGTGTGTGCAGCGGTACTGCGAAGTGTTAAAGGGCGAAGATTTGTATTTTATTGCTCCGAAGCATATGGATGTATCCTGGTATCAAAAGAAGTTTCCGAATATTAAGTATGCCTTGTTTCATGACCGGTATTTTAAGGGGACGAAGTCCTATAACAGATTGATGCTCGATGTGAAGTTTTACGAATATTTTACGGAATACGAATATATGCTGATTGCACAAACGGATGCCGTAATCTGGCAAAATGAAAATCGCGTGGAGGAGTTTATTGCCAAAGGGTATGATTATATCGGTGCCCCGTGGGCTCCGGAGCGGCGAATTTGGGAGTGGACGTTCCACAAAAAGAAAAAATTTCCCTGGATGGAAATTCGTTGTTGCAAAAAAAGGGGTAACGGAATCACGATGGGAAACGGTGGATTTTGTCTGCGTAACATAAAAAAAACCATTGCCCTGATAAAAGAATTCTCATGGCGCAAATGTTACTGGTTTTGGAAACGAAACGAAGATATATTTTTCGGTGTTTTTGGCAGGGATAATAAATGCGGATATAAATTGGCGGATGTGGATACCGGACGAACCTTTGCCGGGGAGTATCATTTGCGTGAATGCGTGGAGCAGGGAGAGATTCCGTTTGCCGTGCATGGGTGGAAAAAAGATTTTTCGGATTATGAGGAAATGAAAGATTTTTTGGAACAACACGGTTATAAAATGGTTCCGTAGGAACAGATTGCGAGGGAATATGAAGGAAGAAGACAAGACACTCATTAGTGTTATTATTCCGGTATATAATGCGGAGAATTATTTGGATGCCTGCATACAGAGTATTACGGCGCAGACATACGAGGCTTGGGAACTTTGGCTGGTTGATGACGGCAGCAAGGATGCGTCAGGCGTAATTTGCGATACCTGGGCCCAGGAAGATCCCAGAATTCATGTTGTGCATACGGAAAATAAGGGGGCAGCTGCGGCAAGAAATCTGGGGGTTAAAAAAGCCGGCGGTGATTGTGTCGCTTTTATTGACAGCGACGATACGGTTGAAAAAGAGTATTTGGAATACTTGGTAATGCTTTTGGGACAATACAAAGCAGAGATTGCAGTGTGCGGATATCAGAAAAAGTATCCGGGAAGTTCGAAAAGGGAATATTTTGAAAATAAACTGCCCTGGAAATTGCCGAATCATTATCCGGAGCAAATTGTAAAAAATAGAAAAAAGAACAATTCTGAGGAGCCGGTTGCGATGAGCGGTGCGACGGCAATGGAAAAACTGTTGTATCAGTCCCAATTTATGAGTGTGCCCTGGGGAATGATTTCAAAACGAAGCCTGTGGGAAACCGTTTCTTTTCCGGAAGGGACGAAGGCAGAGGATATGGGATGCATCTACAAACTTTTTGCGACGGCAAAGCGTGTTGTTTATGGGCCGGAGGCATTCTACCATTATTATCAGCGCGGTAATAATACGATGTTTTCTACATCAAATGAAAGAAACCGTGCGTATTACAAGCATTGCAGGGACATGATTGTATATGTAAAAGCAAATTACCCGGAAAAATACGGTGCTGCCGTAAGCAGACATTTTTCGGCGTGTTTTCAAATTCTGTCTGAGACACCGCTTAAGAAAGAATACCGGGCGTTTTATGAAATGCTGTACAAAGATATCCGTAAGTGTCAGAATATGGTATTGGCCGACGGAAAAGCAAAAATACGAAACCGGGGAGCGGCGCTCCTTTCACTGGTGAGCATTCCGTTGCTTCATCGTGTGCTTCGAATTTACTATTTGTTGCAGAAGAAAAAAGTGGAAAAAGAGTAAAGTATGAAAAAGATTGCGATGGTTGAATATCAGGGGCGTTGCGATGAGAAACAAAAGGCTGTGGGGCATGCGCCCAAGGTGCTGACAGAATACTATGAGCTGATTCAAAAAGAGTACGAAACAGAAGTGTTTGCACCTGCCGTTATTTTAAAGAATTTGCCGGAAACGGTAAATGCATCGGCCCGAGAACTGCCTTTTCATATCGTCATGAAAGGCCAGAATTCTTTTTTTGAAAAAATAAATAATAAACTCAATATGTTTCGGAATATTAAGCAGGTAATTAAGACATCGGATGCAGATATTCTTTGGTTTTTTAATGTGGAGTACTATCTGATGCTGTATTTATTTTTGCACAGAAAGCCCAGACAAAAGGTGGTATGCACCTTGTTTTTGGACGGCTATCACGGCGGCGTGGTTGCCAAGGGAAAACAATGGGTATTTGAAAAGGCACAAAAAAAGATAAGTCATATTATTTCCGCCGGCAGGAATTTTAAGTTTGCCAACTGCAAATCTACTTTTATTCCGGATTATGTGTGTAAAGAATCTGTTTATGCAGACTATCGTACCCCGGAAAAGAAAAATGAAGTTGTATGTCTTGGGACCATGGGAAAAGGAAAGCAGTTGGAGGAACTGATAACTGCGTTCGGAAAGATGAAGTATCCGCTTTTGGTTGCCGGGCGGTTTTATGATAAGGCGCAACCGGGAAAACTTAGAAAGATGGCAGAAGAATCCGGGAATGGTGCGATTGAAATCAGGGATTGCTATTTGTCAAATGAGGAGTATCTCCGTATTCTGGGGGAAGCGAAATATGTTATTTTGCCCTATTCACCGTCTCAGTATAAAACCCAGACCTCCGGTGTTTTACAGGAAGCGTTGTTTTTGGATACCATCCCCATTGCGTTTCGGGATGTGCTGGAAGGAAACGGAGTGTCCGGTATAGCGCTTGATACATGGGAGATGCTTAAAGATGAATTGCTCCTCGAAGGCGGAGAAGACATAGTGAATGATAATCGCCAATGCAGGGCGGATTATGAGGAAAAGAGAATAGCGGAAACATACCGCAAGGTTATGGATTCGGTATTGGTAGGATGACATGAATAGGAATGCAAAGACGGAAGAAAACAAAATAAAAGAGAGATGGATAAAAGCAGCGGAACCGGTATTTGTTGCCGTGTCATTTATTGTGCTGGCCTCTTTAATGCTGTACGGAATGGTGGTAAAGGAGTTTTGGTTTGATGAAATGGCAATCCTTGGGTTTATTTCTACAGAGGACCATATAGTAGGAATGCTTCGCTATTATCTGACTGTGGAAACAACGAATTTACCATTGTTTGCTCTTATAATATACCCTCTTTATCATTTGCTTCCCACAAACGAGGGGCTGCTTTTGATTCCGGGAGTAATGATGACTCTGGCGGGGGTGGCTTTGCTTTACCGGTATGCCAGAGAGGAATACGGGAAAATTGCGGGGTGCAGTTTGCTTGCGCTCTGCATGTGCTCTACCACGATTATTAATCGCATCGGCATAGAACTGCGGGCTTATTGCCTGATGTTTTTTTCGGTATGTCTGATTTTGTATTTGGAGCGAAGAAGAGAACGTAATCCGGAGAAAAAAGGCAATCTGTGGATTTGGATAGCCTCCTTTTTGTTGGTGTTTTCCCATTATTTCGGGGTGTTGTTTTTTGGATGTGTTGCGCTGCTTCATTTGGCACGGGTCATTGCAAAAAAAGAAAAGTTCGTGATTTTGCTTCCGTACGTTGTTAACGGAATTTTGTTTTTGGTATGGTTTGTGTTAACCAGATTGCACACCATTGTAAATGAAAACGGTTTTTGGATTTTGCCGCCGGAAATAAAAGATATTTTTGAATGTATCGGATACTTGCTGGGAGGAAGCTATATTTATTGTGTTTTATACGGCATTTGTTTTGTGGCAGTAGCAGTGCGGGTATGCAAACGCCGGGAATTTTTGTCGTTTTCTGCGTTGCTCTTGTACGCGCCTGTTGTTATCATCGGAGGCATTTATATTTACAGCAAATATTTGACGACCGGCGGCGGGTTGTTTGAAGACCGCTATTTCATTGCGCTGCTTCCCTGTCTGCTTCTGACGGTGGCCCGGGGGTTCGCCATTGTTTTTTCTTGGCTTCAAAAACAGAAAACTGCGCTTTACTATGGGACAGCAGTGCTTGTGGTTTTAATGATGGCATTTTCTGTTTTTCTGTGTTATAAGCGTGCTTTCGCGGATTTGAATTTGCAGGTAGAACATTATACCTACAGTATTTCCTATATGAAAGAAGAAGGGGTACTGGTTGAAGAAGGTACGCCCAGAAAGGATGCGCTGCTTTTGATTTCCTATTATGACCCGCTGGATGAAGCGGTTGTCCGGGGCTGGTATGATTATTATATTCGTAAGCCCGGTTTGTCGGTTTCGGATACCCTGTGGATTAATCACGGAAATCTGGATGACGTATTTGAGACCTGCGAAGAAAAGTACAGAAATATTTACGTCTGGGGAGATTTGTGGCATCGGAATTTTGATGAAGATATTTATCAGTTGATGGAGGAATGGGAGTACGCGAGATTTTCGATGTTTGAAAGGATTGCAGAAGAATAACGAATATAGAAATACCGCATAGTTCATTCCTATGAATTATGCGGTACTTTTATTTTTGCTTCAAACGGTTTTGTTGATATAGTCCTTGGTGGCATGTTCGGCCGGGTGAATGACGGCCGGATTGCCGATGACAATGCTGTGGGACGGGACATCCTGATTAACATAAGCTCCGGGGGCAATTAGAACATCGTCGCCGATTGTGATTTTTCCCACAATAACCGCGTTGGTGCCGATCCAGACCCGGTTTCCGATGGTGGGAACCCCTTTTTTAGCACCGCGGTTGCACTGACCGATGGTAATACCGGTGGCCAGATTCACATTATTGCCGATGGTCACATCCGGATTCATAATGATTCGTCCGTGGTGGCCGATATAAAGTCCCTCACCAATGGTGGTCTGCGTCGGAATCTGCAGCCCGGTGCGTTCTGATAATTTCAGCAATTTCAGACTGTAGTATGCTTTGGCGATGGGATTACCGTTTTGATAGAAGGATGCCTTTCTCCACAAGATGATATATTTTATCTGGGGCGGTAAAAACAGGCGCTGCTTAATTGTGAGCGGACCGTCATATACCCGGGACAGATCTTTTTGAATCAGTTCTTTTAACTCTTTTTTCACATCCTGCTCCTTTTCGTTAAGAACCCGTAAAATGGGGAAAATAAATCTGTATGAATTATAGCATAGAAGTATGGGAATGAAAAGAAATAGATATACCCAAATATAGGAGAATGTGATATACTGAATTAGATTGGGTAATTATGCCTAAAGGTAAAAAAAGGATTGGGAGAGGCGAAAAATGTGTGGCATTGCCGGCTTTATCCGGGAGGACATTTCCCGGGAAGAAACAATTAAAAAAATGAATAGCCGGTTGCAACATCGCGGACCGGATGCGGAAGGGTTCTGGATGGATTCGGAAAGCGGCATAACCTTAGGTCACAAGCGCCTTTCTATTGTGGATTTGTCAGAAAACGGAGCCCAGCCCATGCATTCGGCGGACGGCAGATATGTTATCGTGTTTAACGGCGAAATCTATAACGCGCCGGAGATAAAAAAGGAATTGAAGAAGGAAGGTTTTGGAGCGACATATCGAGGCACCTCGGATACGGAGGTTTTGTTGAATGCATTTTCCTTTTGGGGCATTGATAAAACCGTTGAAAAGATGAAAGGGATGTTTGCGCTGGCATTGTATGACAGAAAAGAACGTTGCCTTAGCCTGATTCGGGATCGCGTAGGTGAAAAACCATTGTTTTACGGATTTTATGAAGGTGCATTTGCCTTTGCATCGGAGCTGCAGGCACTTCGGGAGCTGCCGGGCTTTACGACAAGGATTTGTGACGAAGCAGTGGCCGAATATATTCGATACGGGTATGTGCCGGCACCAATGACGATTTATGCGGATACGTTTAAATTACTGCCGGGATGCATTTTACAATTGCAATATCCGTTTTCCAGGGAAGAAATACGCCCGTATTGGTCCATGCGGGAGGTTGCATTATGTGGAGAACAGAATCCTTTTTCCGGAAGTTTTGAGGAGGCGACAGAGCAGCTGGAGCATCTGCTGAAGCAATCCGTGAAGGGACAGCTCATGTCCGATGTACCCCTTGGCGCGTATCTTTCCGGCGGAATTGACAGTGCAACCGTTGTATCGCTGATGCAGGAGTGTTCTTCTTCCAAAGTAAAAACGTTTACCATCGGGTTTTACGATAAGGCCTATAATGAGGCGGAGTTTGCCAAAGAAATTGCGGCGCATCTTGGGACAGAACACACGGAATTGTATGTGGGAGAAAAGGAGTGTAAGGATGTGATTCCGCTTCTTCCCGGTATATACGGGGAGCCCTTTGCGGATTCTTCCCAAATTCCCACGTATCTTGTGAGCAAGTTGGCGAAAAGCAAGGTTACGGTATCTCTTAGCGGGGATGCGGGGGACGAATTGTTTTGCGGTTATACGACATATTCCAAACTGGCGGCTGTATGGAAAAAGGCCAATCTGGCGCCGAAGGGCTTACGCCATATGGCGGGCGGACTCGGATGTAAGGCAGGGTTTAATAATAAATTTTATCGGGGAAGCAAATGCCTTGGTTGTGATACCATTTTGCAGATGAAAGAAGCACTGGGTTATACCAGCATTATGATGGAGCGTTTACCTGTGGGCTCCAGAGCGGATATTTTAAAACGGCCGGAATGGGCTACGCCGACACTGAAGGATGAAATGGCCGGGATGATGCTGGACGATATGCTGCATTATCATCCGGATGACATTTTGGTAAAGGTTGACCGTGCCGGAATGGCAGTTTCATTGGAAAATCGGATTCCTATGTTGGATAAAGATGTTGTGGAATTTGCCTGGTCTCTTCCCACGGAATATAAATATGACGGTCGTACGTCAAAAAAGATTTTGAAAGAGGTATTGTATCGCTATGTCCCGAAAGAAATGATGGACCGGCCCAAGAAAGGTTTTTCCGTTCCGCTTACCAGATGGCTTACGGAGGGGGATACCGCGCAGTGGGCGCAGGAATTGATGCTCCACAGCAAGGCTGCAAAGGACGGCATTCTTCGCGGGGCAGAAGTGGAGAAACTGTGGAAGGGTTTTCTGGCAGGAAAGGAACCTTCCCGGTTGGTATGGACGGTGCTGATGCTGGAACAATGGTACCGCGAATGCAATAAATAGTGAGGTTTTGTAATTGTTATGAAGAAGCGAGTATTACTGATTTCGGATACCATTGTGATGCCTTTAGAGCGTGGTAACCGGAAAAGAGTATTCAACTTAATCAATATGCTTCGGGAGAACGGGTGTGAGGTGGATTTCTTATTTCTGGCAACGTATCCGGAGGAAGATCCTGCTCTGACCAAAGAATTTATAGGCGAAGATCATTTCTTTACGTTTTCCAATAAAAAACGGACCGCTACCGTATTCTGGAAGAGAAAGGTCCGGAAGATGCTGGAACTTATGCATATTCCGGGATTGTTTAAGTATTTTTCCGTGGATGAAAAAATCAGTCCCGAAATCGGCGCCTATATGGAAAAACTCATGAAGCAACGTTCCTATGATGTTGTGTGGGCAGAATATATCTATACGTCGAAAGCACTTTGTTATGTGCCGGAAAATGTAACAAAGGTTATTGATACCGTAAATGCATTCACCTTTAAACGGCAGATGTATGAAGCGGTGGGTTACCGGAATTATGAATTTGCCCTGAAAAAAGAGGAAGAAGCCAGAGGGCTTTCCAGAGCAGACCACGTGGTTGCCATTCAGGAAGAAGAGGAAGCCTTTTTTCGTTCCATATTACCGGAAGGAGCAAAGGTATGCACCATTGGTGAGAATATGCCGGTGGCTAAGCCCTATGTGACGAATACAAAGAATATTTTGTTCCTCGGAAGTTATTATGTGGTGAACCGGGAAGGCGTAAAGCACTTTATCCGGGAGATTTTACCTCTGGTGAAAGAACAGTGTCCGGATTGTAATTTTCAATTGGCGGGCTCCATCTGCAATCACATACCGGATAGTGCGGAATATGAGAAACTCGGCTATGTGGAAAGTGTGGAGGATACTTATAAAAATGCACGACTTGTTATTAATCCGGTGCATGTAGGAACCGGGTTAAATATAAAAACCATCGAGGCGGTCAGCATGGCAAAACCGCTGGTAAGTCATGAAGTGGGCGTGCGGGGACTGCGCACGGACACCGCCTTTGCTCTTGTGGCAGAGGACAACAGAGCATATGCGGATGCAATTATTACCTTGCTTCAGGATGATGAAAAAGCCATGGAGTTATCCCGAAATGCCTGCGCATTTATGAAGGAATATAAGGAAAAAAATACCAGGGCTTTGCAGGGTATTTTGGAAGATAAGAAGGATTAGGAATGAACGTTTTCAGACGATTAAGACAATTGCTAAACAAAAAACAAAAAAGGACCGTAGGACTTTTAATTGTATTGATTTTTATCAGCGCGCTTTTGGAGACTTTGGGTGTGTCTGTAATTGTTCCGTTGGTGTCGGCGGTAGTCAGCCCGGAGACTTTTTTGGAAAATGAGAATGTAACTTTGGTTTTTTCGCAGCTTGGTATCGAGCAGCCGGATGCGGATGCATTTATCCGGATTTTGCTGGTGATTACCATGGTAGTATTTGCGGTCAAAAATGCATATTTATTGTTTTTATATTATGTGCAGGCTCGTTTTGTGACAAAGACGGAAGCCAGTACCTCGGTTCGGTTGTTTCAGGAATATTTAAACCGTCCCTATGAGTTTTATCTCAATGCGGACATCAATGCCATGTTCCAGACAATCAATAAAGACATTCCCCATGTGTTTGAATTGTTGCAGGAGGTAATGAAACTTCTGACGGAAATTGCGGTTTCGGTGTGCCTTTGCATTTTGCTCCTTGTGGTGGATACAAAGATGACTTTAAGTATTGCGGCACTGTTGTTGGTGATGCTGTTGTTTATGGTGTTTGTATTGAAACCAAAGCTTGGAAATTTGGGGCAGGGTCGGTTGAAACAACAGGTTTTGACGATGAAATGGATGCAGCAGGGAATTTTCGGCATCAAGGATGTAAAGGTTGCAGCAAAGGAAAAGTATTTTCTGCGAAATTTTTCGGATGCATATCATAAACTTGCTGCGGTAACCGGAAGATATACGGTGTTTAATAATACCCCCAGGCTGGTCATTGAGACCGTGTGTATTGTAGGCCTTTTGGGTTATATGCTGGTATGCGTAATGAACGGTGCGGACATGAGAAATCTGGTTACGCCCCTTACTGCATTTGCAATGGCTGCGGTTCGGCTGATGCCCAGCGTCAATCGGATTTCTACCCACTTATCGACGATTGCATACTATGAACCCTCTTTAAATTTTGTTTGTGACAATTTAAATATTGCACAGTTAAAAGATGCGGATTTGACGGAGCAAAGCGGCCGCATGGAACTGGAAGATGAAATTGATTTAAAAGCAATTACGTATTCCTATCCGGAGACGGAACGGAAAATTTTTGATACGGCAGATATGATTATTCCGGTGGGAAAATCCGTCGGCGTAATCGGTAGTTCCGGGGCCGGAAAAACAACGATTATTGACGTTCTTTTAGGCTTATTGGAACCGCAAGAAGGCCAGGTGTGCTGCGACGGAAAAGATATCAAGGAAAACTATGCGGCATGGCTTCATAATATCGGATACATTGCCCAAAATATTTATATGCTGGACAATACGATTCGGGCCAATGTTGCCTTCGGCGTGGAAGAGGATGCGGTTTCGGAAGAACGCATCTGGGAAGTACTGAAAGAAGCGCAGATGGAAGAATATGTGCGGTCATTACCGGAAGGACTGGATACGGTTATTGGCGACCGCGGCGTGCGGCT